>CAVPGG010000129.1:0-16163 GCA_963703755.1 uncultured Pseudomonadota bacterium | reverse complement strand
CTATGTCCTGTACTTCGTTCGGCGCAGTTCTTGCTAACGGCGCGCTGCAGCCGGGCCAGACCGTCATGATCGAGGGCGCGAGCTCCGGCGTCGGCCTGATGGCGATGCAGATCGCAAAGCTCAAGGGCGCCAAGCTCGTGATCGGCTCCTCGACCGACGCGATGCGCCGCGGCCGCCTCAAGGAATTCGGCGCCGACCTCGCGGTGATTGCGTCCGATCCCGGCTGGGTCAAGCAGGTGCTGGACGCAACATCAGGCGAAGGCGTCGACCTGATCGTCGACCAGGTCTCGGGCAAGGTGGCGAGCCAGAACCTCGCGGCCACCAAGGATGAAGGGCCGCATCGTCAATGTCGGCCGGCTCGGCGGCACCCGCGCCGAATTCAATTTCGATCTGCACGCCGCGCGCCGCATCCATTACATCGGCGTCACCTTCCGCACCCGCACCATCGAGGAAATCCGCGAGATCTTCGACGAGGTCCGCCGGGATATCTGGGGCGCGGTCAAATCGCGAAAGCTGCTGTTGCCGATCGACAGGGTCTACGCCTTCAACGACATCGGCAAGGCATTCGAGCACATGGAAGCCAACAAGCATCTCGGCAAGATCGTGGTGACGCTGTAGGCTACCAACTCGGGCTTTGCCCCTCACCACGCTGTTCGGCGCGACGCCCAATCTACCGTCGATGCGTTAGCCGCATTTGCGTTGCTGCTGGTTTGCCGCCGAGGCCACCAAACGCGGGGGCCTCAAGGGCCTGGTGAAGGCGCAGTCTTTAATCGGAACAATTCGCAACAGTTTCTAATATCCTGTTCGGTGCTTTGATCTTGCATGACGGGCTGCCCTGAGGTAAATTGCGCGCCGCCTTGAGCGCAGCGGCGATCTCCACCGGATGGTGGCCGTAGTCGTCGATCACGGTGACGCCGTTCCACTCGCCCGTCTTGGTGAAGCGTCGCTTCACCCCGCCGAAGCCCGCGAGGGCCTTGCGGATCAGCTCGTCGGAGACGCCGAGCTCGTGCGCGACCGCGATCGCGGCGGTGGAATTGAGCGCGTTGTGGGCGCCCGGCATCGGCAGGGTCAGCCCCGCAATCGTGTGCACGTCGGCGCCGGTGCGGTCGCGAAACACGACCGAGAACCGCGAGCCGCCGTTGGCATGGTCGAGATCGGCAAGCCGCACGTCGGCCTGCGGGTTGGCGCCGTAGGTGATGACGCGTCGGTCGGCGATGCGGCCGACGAGCTGCTGCACGACCGGATGATCCGTGCACATCACGGCGAAACCGTAGAACGGGACGTTCTCGACGAAGGCCTGGAACGCCGCCTGCACGGCCTCGAAGGTGTGGAAGTGGTCGAGGTGCTCGGGATCGACATTGGTGACGATCGCGACGTCGGCCGGAAGCTTGAGGAAGGTGCCGTCGGATTCGTCGGCCTCCACCACCATCCAGTCGCCGGCGCCGAGCCGCGAATTGGTGCCGTAGGCATTGATGATGCCGCCGTTGATCACGGTCGGGTCGAAATGGCCGGCCTCGAGCAGCGTCGCGACCATCGAGGTGGTGGTGGTCTTGCCGTGCGTGCCCGCGATGGCGACGCAGCTCTTGAGCCGCATCAGCTCGGCGAGCATCTCGGCGCGCCGCACCACCGGCCGGCGCTGCGCGCGCGCCGCCATGAGCTCCGGATTGTCGCGCCTGATCGCCGAGGACACGACGAGCACGTCGGCGCCGTCGATATTGTCCGCCTTGTGCCCGATCGCGACCGCGATGCCGTTGTCGCGCAGCCGCTTGACGTTGGCGCTGTCGGCCACGTCCGAGCCCGTCACGGTGTAGCCGAGGTTCGCGAGCACCTCGGCGATGCCGCTCATGCCGATGCCGCCGATGCCGACGAAATGGATCGGACCGATGTCGCGCGGCAGCTTCATGTCAGGCTCACCCTCTCGCCTTTGAGACCGGCCACGCGCAGCACCAGTTCGGCGAGCCGGTCGGCGGCATCGGGCGCGCCGGCGGCGCGCGCGCGTTGCGCCATGATCGCCAGGCGGTCGGGCTCGACCACGATGCGGGCGATCTCGGAGGCGAGCTTGTCGGGCGTAAACGCGGCCTGGTCAATCCTGATCGCGCCACCCGCCTGCTCGAGCACGCCGGCGTTGGCGAGCTGGTCCTGGTCGAGCGCATGCGGCAGCGGCACCAGAATGGCGGGGCGGCCGATGGCGGCGAGCTCGGCGACCGTCGAGGCGCCGGAGCGGCTCACCACCAGGTGGCTCTGCGCGATGCGCGCCGGCAGGTCGGCGAAGAACGGCGCGACCTCGGCGGGCGTGCCGAGCCGCGCATAGGTCGCGCGCACGCGCTCGAGGTCCTCGGCGCGCGCCTGCTGCGTCACCGCGAGGTTGGCGCGCACGCCGACCGGCAGCAGCTCGATCGCGGCCGGCACGATGTCGGCCATGATGCGCGCGCCCTGGCTGCCGCCGAACACGAGCAGGTTGACGGGGCCGGGGCGGCCGGGCGGGACATAGAGCACCTTGGCGGCCTCGATCACGGCCGGCCGTACCGGGTTGCCGGTGTGCGTCGCCTTGGCGGCAAGCGCCGGCTCGCGCGCGAGCGCGCCCGGAAAGCTCGTCGCGATAGCGCACACGCGGGTGCTGAGCAGGCGGTTGGCGCGGCCCATCACGCCGTTCTGCTCGTGGATCAGGGTCGGAATGCGGCGCCAGGATGCGGCGAGCACCGGCGGAATGGTCGGATAGCCGCCGAAGCCGATCACGGCGGCCGGACGCAGCCGGCCGAAAAGAGCAAAGGCCCGCAACGTCCCGCGCGCCAGGCGAAGGCCCGTGCGGGCGAGCGACACCGGGTCGCGTCCGCGCATGGTCGCGCTCGGAATCATGTGCGTCTGCCGCGCCGGAAACTTCTCGCCGTAGAGCGCCGCGCGCTCGTCGGTCGCGAGATCGACCGTCACGCCGCGCTTCGCCAGCGCCACCGCGAGCGCCTCGGCCGGAAACAGATGCCCGCCGGTCCCCCCGGCCGCGACGACGACGAGCGGAAGATCGATCGGCGACCGGGTCGCCTGCTCCGCCATCAGGCCGGGCTCGCGGCGAGCGCCGGCGCCTCCGCGTTCGCGATCAGCTCGGCGCGCGGCCGCTCGCGGCCGAGCGCCAGCAGCATGCCCATGCCGAAGGCAAGCGAGATGATCGAGGAGCCGCCATAGGAGATGAACGGCAAGGTCATGCCTTTCGCCGGGATGAGCGAGACGTTGACGGCCATGTTGATCGCCGACTGGGCGCCGAACAGGATCGCCAGACCGGCGGTCGCGAAGCGCGCGAACGGGTCGTCGTTCTTCATGGCGCGGATGAGCGCGCGCACCACGATGAAGCAGATGAGCGCGAGCAGAATGAGGCAGAGCACGATGCCGAACTCCTCGGCCGCGACCGCGAAGACGAAATCCGCATGCGCGTCGGGCAGGTACTGCTTGAACGTCCCCTCGCCCGGCCCGCGGCCGAACCAGCTGCCGTGGCGGAACGCGTCGGTCGCGGTGTCGATCTGGAAGGTATCGCCCGAGGCCGGATCGAGGAAGCGCTGGATGCGCTTCATCACATAGGGCACCGTCGTGTAGGCGACCGCAAGGCCTGCCGCCGCGGTGCCGGCGAGCCCGATCACCCAGATCACCCGCATGCCGGCGGTGAAGAACAGCGCGCCCCACACGAGGGCGATCAGCATGGTCTGGCCGAAATCGGGCTGGCGCACCAGCGCCGCCACGGTCGCGAACAGCATGAGCAGCGCGAGCGTGTTGGCCGGCATTTCGGGGCGCCGCGCCGACTGCGCGAACAGCCAGGCGATCAGGATGACGAAAGCTGGCTTGAGGAACTCGGACGGCTGGATGTTGACGCCGGCGAGCACGATCCAGCGCCGCGCGCCCTTGACCTCGGCGCCGAGGAAGGGCGTCGCCAGCACCATCAGGAACGCAACCGCGAAGACGACGAGCGCGATGCGGCGGATGTGGCGCGGCGCGAGCAACGAGGTCGTCACCATCACGGCGAGGGCCGGCGCCAGATACATGACGTGGCGGTGCACGAAGTAGAACGGATCGAGCCCGAGCCGCGCCGCCACGGGCGGGCTCGCGGCGAGCGACAGGATGATGCCGGCGAGCATGAGCGCGATCAGCGCGGCGAGCGTCGGCCGGTCGACCGTCCACCACCAATCGGCGAAGGGCGAGCGTTGCGCGCGCGAAACCATGCGGTGGGCCTCCGGGCGTGGGGCGGTGTGTCGGAGGGAGTATGGTTGCCGGGGGGTTAAGGAAAAATTGAGAATTGACGCCGGGCGTGCCCCCAGGTCGTGACGGCGGTAGGTGGCCCCATCGGGAAGAGTTACTCGCCCTCCGCGACATTCAGCCAATATCGGGTATGCCGCAGCGTGCCGGTTCGTGTCAGCGCTCCCTTGGTGACGAGATCCTGCAAATCGCGCGTCGCCGTCGCGCGCGACGTTCCTGGTGATCGTGATGTAGTTCTCCGCGCTCAGGCCCCCTTGGAACCCGTCGGTGCCGGTACGAAACAGCCGCGCAACCGCTCTTTCCTGCCGCACATTCAGCTGTCCGCGAAATCGTTCGTAGAACCTCGCCTTGACGAGGTAGAAGTCGACACGTTTCAAGGTATTCGTCTGCGCCTCGATCACCGTCTCGGCAAAGTAGAGCAGCCAGTCGGTGATCTGGTTGCGTTTGTTGTTGCGCTCGAGGGCGCCATAATAGTCACTGCGCTTGCGTTCGATCGTGTAGGCGAGCGCAATAAGGCTCGGCTGACCCAGATTTTGCGCGAGCGATTTTTCAGCGAGCGCGCGGCCGATGCGGCCATTTCCATCCTCGAATGGATGGACGCACACGAAGTAAAGATGAGCGATGCCGGCACGCGTCAGCGCGGACAGCGGCCGCTCCCCATCCGGAGCCGTCGCATTGAACCAGGCGACGAACCGCGTCATCTCGGCCGGCACTCGCAGCGACGGTGGCGCCTCGAAATGCACCTTGCGCCGGTAATCCGGACCTGAGACCACCTGCATTGGCTCACCGTGGGTGCGGTAGCCGCCGATGACCCGGATCGAGCGGTCCCCGCCGAAGAGCATGGTGTGCCAGTCGAACATCGTCTGGTCGGCGAGCGGGGCCGCGTAGTTCCGATACAGGTCGACCATCATGGTGGCGATCCCACGCTCGGCGCGCTTCGCTCGAGGCGGCGCAAGTCCCAGGCCGAGCTGATGGCGCAGGGAAGACTGGACGCTTGCACGGTCGAGGACCTCGCCTTCGATTGCCGAGGTCTTCACGGCCTCGTCGCTGATCAGATCGATCTTGAACGTCTCCTCGTCGTCCGGTCCGATGTGCCTGCGAACGCCGACAAGCTCGCCGGATTGCAGCAAAAATCGCCGCTCCAGCGGCTCCAAGGCCGTGGCGTCATAGGTGAAGCTCGGCCACGACGGCTGCTGCCAGTTCCAGGTCATGAGCTATTGCAATCGTTTCTATAACTCAGATTATAGCGATTTATGAGTTATAGACAAGATCGTCACGCCGGGGCCATCGCATTTCGGTGCGTCTTGTTCGCAGCCGCCACTTCGCTACGATCCTCCCCACGCATGGAGGACAGAATGCTGCGACGTGCCCTGCTTCTCTTCGTCATTGCATTTTTGGCGATCCCGGTGCGCGCGAGCGCCCAGACCTGGACCGAGTACCGGCCTGCGGGCGTCGGCTTCTCGCTCGAGATGCCGGGCCAATGGACCGCGGACGTCAAGGATATCGACACCGCGATCGGGACCGTCAAAGGCTACATGGTGAGCCTAGAGACGGGGGGCCGCGCCTACCTGTCAATGTACATCCCCTATCCGCCCGATCGGGTGCGGGGCAAGCCGGTCCAGCCGATCCTCGACGGTGCGCGCGACGGCGCCGTCTCGAACGTGCACGGGCACCTGCGCAGCGAGGAGCAGGTGACCGTCGGCAATTTCGCCGGGCGCCAGCTCATCATCGACGCGCCGAACGACCTCGTGCTGGTGCATAAATTCTTCATGATGGATGCGATCCTCGTCCAGGCGGTCGTGGTCGGCCATCCCGGCGTCGAGAAAGACCCGAACACGCTGCATTTCCTGCAATCATTGAAGCTCGTGTCGCCATAGCGCCACGCCGCCATCTCGACAATCTGAGAGACGCCCGGTTGTCAGGGCTTTGCGGGCTCGCCCGCGTCACCGCCGCGAAGGTACCGCCCTCACCCGCGCCGTTTCGCCCGCCGCACCAGATAGTCGAAGTTCACCTTGAACTGCTCGGGCCGGCTGATGTCGTACTTGAGCTTCTGGATGTCGGCGAGCGGGAATTCGGGCGCGGGCGTGCCGGCCGCCTCGGCGATCATCTGGATCATCGCGGCGTTCTCCAGCATGATGGTGGAGATCACCACTTCCTCGATGCTCGCCCCCGTGACGACGACGCCGTGGTTCTTGAGCAGCACGGCGCGGCGCGGCCCGAGCGCGCGGGCGACGCCAGCGCCTGTCTCGGGCGAGCGGATCAGGTTGATCGTGTCGTCGTAGAGGCCGAGCGCGTCGTGAAACAGCGCGCCCGGCTGGCTATAGGCCTTCATCGGCCGGCCGGTCGCCGACAGCGCGATCGAATACGGCGGATGGGTGTGCAGCACGCAGGCGACGTTGGCGCGCGCCCTGAAGATCTCGGAATGGATGTAGACCTCGCTGTGGCGCTTGGCGGTGCCGGCGACCACGTTGCCGTCGAGGCCGATGGTGAGGATGTTGTCCAGCGTGATCTCGTCGAGGCCGACGCTGTGCGGCTTCATGTAAAAACGCGACGGGTCACCGGGCACCAGCACCGAGATGTGGCCGCGGGTGAAATCATCCTGGCCCTCGTTGACCAGCACCTTGCCGGCCCAGATCATGGTTTGCTTCAGGTCGTCGTGGGTCATGTCTCGCTCCGGCACATGAAAACCGTCATGGCCGGGCTTGTCCCGGCCATCCACGCCTTCCTTGGTGCGGATAGGTTCAAGCAAGACGTGGATGCGCGGGTCAAGCCCGCGCATGACGGGAGCTCACGCGAGCGCCGTGCACTCGATCATCACCCGACAACCATCCGGCAGGCGGGCACCGCAGACGGTGCGCGCCGGCGGCGGATCGGGGAAGAACGTCGCATACACGTCGTTCATCGGCACGGCCTCGAGCATGCTGGCGAGCAGCACGTTGACCTTGACGACCTTGTCCAGCGAGGAGCCTGCCGCCTCGAGCATGCGCTTGAGGTTGGCGAGGATCAGCCGCGTCTCGCTCATGGTCGTGCCGGGCGCGCGCTGACCGGTCGCGGGATCGACCGCGACCAGCCCTGAGACGAACAGGAACGGCCCGCCGCGCACCAGCGTGGACGCGGGCTGGCCGAGCGCCGCGGCCGCGTCGAGGCCGGGCGGCGGCGTGACGACATTTCGTTGCAGCGACATGCCAGGCTCCCTACGCCGCCGCGACCACGTCGAGCTGGATCTTGAAGCCGGCCTCGCTCTGCGCCGTCCACACGGTGCGCGCGGGCGGCCCGTTGGCGACGTATTGCCGATAGACGCGGTTGAGCACGTCGTACTCGATGCTGTCGTAGATCAGCGCGTGCACCTGAACCAGGCGGTTGAGCGAGGAGCCGGCCGCCTCGAGAAGGAGCTTGAGGTTGCCGAAGATGCAATGCGCCTCGCTGGTGAGCGTGCCATGCTGGCGCTCGCCGGTGTGCGGATCGATCGGCAGCATGCCGGAGCAGAAGATCAGCCCGCCGGCGCGGATCGCGGGCGACTGGTGGTGGCCGTAGTGGGCGCGGAAATCGAGCCCGGGCGCCGGCGCCGCGATCACCTCACGCATTTGACCAACTCCTCACCCCGCCAGCGCGACGCATTCGATCTCGCAGCCGTTGCCGAAGCGCAGCTGCATCGACCAGGCGGTGCGCGCGGGCGGGTCCTGAGGAAAGAACTCGCGATAGACCCGGTCCATCTCGGCCATGTGCGCGATGTCGGCCAGCACCACGTGGATGCGCACGACGCGCTCGAGCGAGGAGCCGGCGGATTCAAGCATGTGGCGCATGTTGCGCAGCGTCATGCGCACCTGCTCGCCGATCGACCCGTGGAAGCGCTCGCCGGTGTCGGGATCGATCGGCCCCATGCCGGAGAGAAAGATGTAGTCGCCAACGCGAATGCCCGGCACGTGCGGCAGGTTGGCGCTGCGCGACACGTTGAGGCGCGGGTTCCTCGGCTGGATCACCGAACGTGCGAGCTTGTCGGTCATGAATGCCTCGCCTCACACGGCGAAATCGCGCGGCAGCGTGCAGCGCGCGACACGCACCTTGCGCGTCGTCGCCGGCGTGTTGCGGCTGCGGCCGACGAAGCGCGGCTCGCCGCCCGCGATGACGGCACCGACCGCCGCGATGTCGCCGTTGCGGATCGCATCGAGCGCACTCGCCTGCGTGCCGCCATCGGGCGCGTCGATGAGCACGATGTCGGCGGCCTTGCCGGCCGCGAGCAGGCCGGTGTCGAGCCGGTAGACGCGCGCATTGCTGCCGGTCGCGGCCGCGATCGCGCGCTCGGGTGCGACGCCGCCGAGGCTCGCGAGATGCGCGATGGTGTAGAGCATGCCGAGCGGCATCACGCCCGAGCCGGTCGGCGTGTCGGTCGCGATGAGCACGCGGGCGAAGGCGCCGTGGCGCTCGGCCGCGGCGGCGCAGAGCAGCGCGGTGCGCAGGTTGCCGGCGGTGCAGATCTGCAGCGCGATGTCGCTCTCGACGATGATGCGCTCGAAGTCGCGGTCCGGCATCGCCGTCGGGCCGCCATTGACGTGGAACGAGACGTGCGGCTTGAGCGCGAGCAGATGGTCGCCGGTGATCGCGCCTGAGCCCGGGATCGACGCGCCGCCGGTGTGCACGGTCGTGATCATGTCGTGCGCGCGCGCCGCCGCGACCAGCGGCGCATAGTCGTAGGCGCTCGCGAAGGCGCCGAAGCCGGCCTTGGCGAGCCACACACCCTGCTTGGCGATCTCGCCAAGGTCGTTGCCGCTGAGCGTCGGCTCGAGGATCACCGAGCCGGCATGCACGCGCATGCCGCCCGGCCGATAATCCTTGAAGCACTTGTGCGCCGCGACCGCGAGCGCCTTGACGCCGTCGGCGTCGCGCGGGCGGCCGGGCACGTGCACCTCGGAGGCGCTGATCGCCGTGGTGACGCCGCCGTGCAGGTAGCTCTCGAGATAGCCGACGGTCTGCTGGCGCGGCGTGTAGTCGCCGAAGGTGACGTGCACGTGCGAGTTGATCAGGCCCGGGATCGCGGTCTCGCCATCGGCATCGATGACGAGGTCGCACGCCTCGACGGCCGCGGCCGCCGCGGTGCCGACGCTGACGATGCGCTCGCCGTCGGTGACGATCGTGTCGCCGGCGACGAACGGATGATCGAGGTCGCCCGAGACGATCGAGTTGATGTTGGTAATGGCGATGCGCATGCAACAACCTCTTCGTCATGCCCGCGCATGCGGGCATCCACGTCTTTTGTGCGGCGATCAAGCAAGCAAGACGTGGATGGCCGGGACAAGCCCGGCCATGACGAGGAGTAGCCTACGCGCGCGGACTCTGGCCAGCAACTCCGCTACTCTCGACTGATGTGTCGCTTCTCTTTCGCCTTCTTCTTGCTCGCCCTCGCCTGCGCGGCGTTGCCGGCCCGCGCCGATCCGATCGCGGATGCGGTCACGAGCAGCGCGCGCGTGAGCGCATTCCTCGATGCGTTGTGGGTCGACGCGCAGAAGCAAGGGATCACGCGGGCGACGTTCGACCTCGCGCTTGCGGGCTTCACGCCGGACGTGCGCGTGATCACCGCGACCCATCGCGAGCCGGAATACGGCAAGCCGATCGGCGAGTACGTCAACGCGATGGCATCGAAGTCGCGCATCGCCGAGGGCGCCGCCAAGGCGGCGCAATGGACGTCCGCGCTCGATGCGATCGAGAAGCAATATGGCGTCGACCGCTGGATCGTCGTCGCGCTGTGGGGCATCGAGAGCTCGTTCGGTGCGGGCGAGGATCGCTGGGACGTCATCCGCTCGCTCGCAACGCTCGCCGAAGTGGGTTACCGCGACCCGTATTTTCGCGGCGAGCTGCTGATCGCGCTGAAGATCCTGCAGGAAGGCCATGTCGCACGCGACCGGATGCGCGGCTCGTGGGCGGGCGCCATGGGCCAGCCGCAGTTCATGCCGTCGAGCTTTTACAAGTTCGCGGTCGACTTCACGGGCGACGGCAAGCGCGACATCTGGACCAGCGTGCCCGACGTGCTCGCCTCGATCGCCAACTACCTGGCGCGCAGCGGTTGGCGGCGCGGCCTCGCGTGGGGCTACGAGGTGGTGCTGCCGCAAGGCTTCGACTATCGGGAGAGCCGCGGCTCGTTCGCCGAATGGAGTGAGCGCGGCGTGCGGCGCGCCGACGGCGGCGCCTTGCCGCGCGCGGGCGACGGCTTCCTGCTGTTTCCGAGCGGCGCCGCCGGGCCGGCGTTTTTGGTCACCGCCAATTTCAACGTGATCAAGCTCTACAATAACTCGGACGTCTATGCGCTCGCGGTCGGTCACCTCGCCGACCGCCTGCATGGCGGCGCGCCGTTCCGCAGCGCGTGGCCGAAGGACGATCCGCAGCTCTCGCGCGATGCCCGCATCGCTCTGCAGCACAAGCTCGCGGACCTCGGCTATCCGGTGCACGATTTCGCCGGCCGCCTCGATTTCGACCAGCGCGACGCGATCCGCGCGGTGCAGATCAAGCTCGGAATGGTGCCGGACGGCCAGCCGACGCCGGCGCTGATGCAGCGGCTTGGCCTGAACGTCAGATAGTTGTAGAACATCTATGCAATCGAAACGTGTTCGGCCACGTATGCACCGAGGAGGATCGATATGCGTAGATTCATTTTTCTGGCGGCGGCCCTGCTGACGGCGCCGCTTGCCCATGCGGCGTCGACCGGAGGAAACGCCGGCCTGGCGCTGGCCGCGCGCGTCGGCGCGCACTCGCCGACGCTGAGCTGGCAGCAGAAGAACATCCTGCAGCGCATGCTCAACGGAAATCTCAATTTCCATTATCCGGCCGGCCAGAAGATCGTCGTGAAGGCCGACGCCGTGACGTGCCGCGCCAGCAATGTCGACATCTCGTCGCATTCCTGCGCGTTCACGTTCGGCGCCCACAAACCGAGCATCGCGGGCGACGCCGGCGCGGCGCTCTATGCCACGCTGGTGTGGGCGGGCGTTCCCGCCGACGGAGCGGCCGGAACGATCTACGAGGCGGTGAAGAACCTCGTCTGCACCATCGATCCCAACGCCGTGCAGCAGCGCGACGGCAGCGGCGCCGATTGCACCTTCGATCCGGGGCCGTGAACGGCGCGACGCCCGTTTCCCGTCATGCCCGCGCATGCGGGCATCCACGCCTTCCTTGCTGAGCGACCGTCAAGACGTGGATGGCCGGGACATAGGCGAGCGGAAGCGACGCCGTTCTTCGAACGGCTATGCCCGGCCATGACGTGTCAATGGCTCAGAGCGCCGTGACCTGCACGGGATAGCGCAAGAACCCGCGGAAGCGCGCGCGGCCGCTGCGTGTCGGCGCGCCGGCCGGCGTGATGTCGGCGCGCGCGGTCAGGCGGCCGATGGCGACCTGGCCTTCCATGCGGGCGAGCGACATGCCGGAGCAGGCGTGGATGCCGGTGCCGAACGCGAGGTGCCGGTTCGGCTTGCGTGCAATGTCGAGCCGGTCGGGATCGGGAAACTGCGCCGGGTCGCGGTTGGCGGCGCCGATGCCGATGTGCACGTAGGTGCCCTCGGCCATCGCGACGCCGCCGAGCGTGGTGTCGCGCCGCGCACGGCGGTTGCCGAGCTGGTTCGAGCTCTCCATGCGCAAAAATTCCTCGACCGCGCTGGCGATCAGCGCGGGGTCGCGCCGCAGCTCCGCCAGCGCGTGCGGATGGCGGATGAGGAGGTCGACGCCGTTGCCGATCAGGTTGCTGGTCGTCTCGTGGCCGGCGTTGAGGATGAAGATGCAGTTGTGCATGAGCTCGAGCTCGCTCAGGCGGTCGTCGCCGCCGCCCGCCTCGCCCGCCGGCGCGCAATCGCTGGCGGCGATGAGCTTTGACGAGGATCTCGCCCTCGTCGCGGCCGCGCTCACGCATGCGGCGCGTCACGAGATCGCGCAGATAGGTCTTGAAATCCGCGACCGCGCGGATGCCGCGCGCCGATTGCGCGGGGCTGAGCACCGGCTCGAGGGCGCCGAGGATCGCGAGCGACCAGTCGCGCAACGGCCCGCGCTCGTCCGGCGGCACGCCGAGCATGTCGCCGATGAGCTGCACCGGGATCGCGGCGGCAAAGTCCTCGATCAGGTCGATGCTGCCGCGCGCGAGCGCGCGGTCGATCAGGCGGTCGACCAACGCCTCGATGCGCGGCTGCAGCGCCGCAAGCGCGCGCGGCGTGAAGGCGGGCGACAAGAGCTTGCGCACGCGGGTGTGGTAGGGCGGGTCGTTGAACACGAGGCTCGTGGTGTGATGCTCGTAGAGCAGCGTGTCGCCGAAGTTCGGGCGAAAGTCGCGCCGCTTGTCCGAGCTCCAGGTGTCGGGGTCGCGGTAGACGGCGGCGCAGTCGTCGTAGCGGCTGAGGAAGTAGGAGCCGTCCGGCATGCGGTGGACGGGATCGTGCTCGCGCAGCGCGCGGTAGAGCGCATACGGATCGGCGAGAAACGCGGGATCGAGCCGCTTGAGGTCGAAGTCGAGCGCGGCGCAGCGATCGGCCGTGATGGTGGCGTCGATGCGCATCGTGCGACCTTTACACATGGGCGCACATCCTTGCCAGCGAACCGGTGGCCGCCCTTACGAAAATTCGGAGCAGGCCTTCGCCGGGATATGCATCTCGGCCGCAAACCACAAGGCGTGCGGGAACCCGACGAGACACGATGAAGAGGTGATCCCAAACGGCTGTGCTCAACTGGTACGAGCTGATTTTCGATTCCATAAGCCAGTCCTATTCCCTTCCTTCCGGCAATCCCGCGAGCCGCAGGCCGTGCAGGAAGGAATCGAGCGCGCGCGGCCGGAAGCGCCACTGAGGACCGACGTAGCCCTTGACGGAGCATACCGTCGCGTTCGGGTTGACCGACAACAACCGGCGCAGCGCTGCATGGGCTTCGTCGAGCCGGCCAAGCAGCGCGCAGGTCGCCGTCTTCAGGCGTAGCGAGGGTGGATAGGTGGGGCGCTCGCCGACGGCCTTGTCGGCGCAATCGGCGGCGGCTTCCCAGCTCCCAGCCAGAAAATGGGCGGTGGCGGCCGCGTGGTTCTGCACGTGATGCATCGAGTCCAGCGGATTGAGGCGCTGGGCGCGTGCGAAATGCGCGAGCGCCGCCTCGACGTCGCCAAGGTACGCGTGCACGAAACAACTCGCCACCCACGCACTTGCCGAGTTCGGATTGAGCGAGAGCGATCTGTCGATCAGCAGGCGGCCATATTTGACCTCGCCGGCAAGCTGCGCCAGCGCCAAGCCGGCCATCCACAGCGCTTCCGAATCATCCTTGCCTACCTCGATGGCGAGATTTGCCAAGCGAACACCTTCGACAAATCGCGCATCGCTCGGCACCACCCATCCGAACAGCTTCTGGAATTGATAGCAGCGTGCCGCCAAACCATAGGCGGCGCCGTACGCGGGGTCTATCTCGATCGCCCGACGGAGAAGCTGAAGGGCCTCCTCGTTCTCCGCCAAGCTTGTTCTGAAGCGCGGCAATGCGCGCAAATACAGATCATAGGCATTGAGGTTGCTGGTTGCGGTGCGTTGCGCGCGCTTGATCTCGACCGCGTGCAACGCCGGCGCGATCATTGCGGCGATCTGAGTGGTGAAGCGGTCCTGGATGTCGAACAGATCGCCGATGGCGCCTTCGAAGCGCTCGGACCAGAGATATCCTCCGCTCGCGGAGTCGATGAGCTGCACGACGATCCGCACGCGCTTGTTGTCGCGACGCACGCTGCCCCGCACCAGATAGCGTACGCCGAGCTCGGCGCCGATCTGCCGCAGGTCGACGGGACGACCCAGATAGATGAACGTGGAGCTGCTGGCGATGACAAACAGCCACGGAATGTGGCCGAGCGCCAGGCTCACGTCTTCCGCGATTCCCTCCGCGAAGTACCCCTGTTCGCCATCGGTGCTGAGATTCGCAAATGGCAGAACTGCAATCAACGTCTTGTCGGGGACGCTCGGGGGCATCTCGCGGCCGAGCTCCGCCGGCCGAACCGGGTCAGGTACGCGCGGTCTCCCGGCGAGAGCCGCTGACGCATGTGATCCATCGACTTCGGCTCTGCCCTGGCGAATTGTCTCGGCGAGCTCGGAAGTGGCGGGCTCGGCCGCGATCCCAAGCTCGCGGCGCAACGTGTCCGCGCACAACGCATATTGCTTGAGCGCATCGCTGCGCCGCCCCGCCGATGCGAGCAGCCGGATCAGGAGGCGATGTCCGTCTTCCCGCAAGGGATCGAACGTCGTCAGACGCTGCGCGGTCTCGATTGCGCGTTCGCGCGCGCCGGCTTCGGCTTGCACATTGGCGAGTCGGTACAAAATCTCGGATTGAAGGGATGCAAGACGCCGGCGTTCGGCGGCAAGCCATTCGGCGAACGGCTCCGACGCGATGTCCAGTCCGGTGAGAAGCTCGCCGCGATAGAGGGCAGCTGCTGCTTCGAGGTCCGCAGGCTCCTGGGCATTTGCCAGCTGCACGAACTTCACGAACGTCGACATCGACATGGCCGGCCAGGTCGAGACGGATCGCTCCGGCCTGGGCAACGAGCGCCTCGTCGGCGTGCGGACCGAGGGCGGACCGCAGCGACATCAGGCATTGCCGCAAACTACGCCGCGCTTGTTTCGTCCCGCGATCGGCCCACAAGAGGGCCGCGAGTTGGTCGCGCGGCAGCAGCCGCGCCGCGTGCATGGCCAGATAGGCGAGGAGGGCCTGAGCCTTTTTCGGCAGCGGCGGGCATCTGTGCGCGCCGGAATGCAGTGCGAATGCGCCCAGAAGTTCCACGCCAAGGGTGGCGCTCGCCTCGCCTCGGCCACCCGGCCGGTGCGCCGCGTCCGGCATCCAGGAATGCCGCGCCCTTTTGCTCGCCTCGATTTGCCGAACCAACGCCAGACGCGCGATGTCGGGTCTTCGCTGCATTCGGGCCACCGTCTCTGCCCCCGGACGCGAACGTTAGCGCATTGTTTTTTGGGGTGCTGGCGGTTTTTTGACGCCAAATCGACGCATGGGTGGCGGGTATTTGTCGCCTCGCCGATAAAAGCGGATGGATCGAGAATTCGGGGGCTGCCCTATGTCGTCGGAGGACGTGACATGATGAAAATCGCGCTTGTCGCCGCAACCGCGCTCGCGGTCCTGACCGCCGGAAGCGCAACCGCCGAAAGCTACCCGTCGCGGCCGATCACCATGATCGTCCCGTTCGCAGCCGGCGGCCCGACCGATGTAATTGCCCGCATTCTCGCGCAACGCATGGGTGAGTTGCTCGGACAAACTGTCGTCGTCGAGAACATCACCGGGGCGGCGGGGACCATCGCGACCGGTAAAGCCGTGCATGCTCGGCCGGATGGATATACCTTGATCATTGGCCACTACGGCACCCACGCCGTCAACGGATTGGTCTATTCGCTTCCCTATGATCTGGTTCGCGACTTTGAGCCCGTCGCGCTGCTCACGCGCAGCCCCTACTTGATCGTCTCGAGCGCGTCCCTTCCGGCCAAGGACCTGAGCGGACTGATCGCGTGGATCAAGGCCCATCCCGACCAGGCGGTCGCATCAAGCAATGGTCCGGGCAGTGCTGGCCAGCTCCTCAGTCTCAGGTTCCAGAGCATCACCGGCCTGCACTTTCGCTTCGCGGCATATCGCGGTGGCGATGCCGCGTCGATGCCGGATGTGCTCGCGGCGCGGCTTCCGATGAAGTTCGCCCAGCCGGCGGATTCTCCCGCTCATTCGTAGCGGCCAGCTGCGCGCCTATGCAGTGACGGCAAAGACCCGCCTCGCCGCTGCGCCCGACATTCAGACCACCGAAGAGGCCGGCCTGCCGAATTTCCAGGTTTCCGTGTGGCACGGGCTTTGGGCACCGGCGGGAACGCCGCAGCCTACCATCGCGAAGCTGAATGCCGCGGTCAGGACGGCGCTGGCAGATCCGTCAGTGCGCACGCGCCTCGCCAATCTCG
>CAVPGG010000128.1:0-8250 GCA_963703755.1 uncultured Pseudomonadota bacterium | reverse complement strand
TGTCCTCTACTGGTTCGGTTCGGTCTTGCTCAATCGAGGCCTTCAGAGTGACATTCCGCATGGAGAGGCTGCCCGGAGTAGCCTGGACATTGTTCTGAAACGGTCCGCGGCCGCCGGGCCGGTTATTCTGGCTCACCTTGATGGAGGCCACATCGAACGACGCCGGCGTGTCCGCGGGTTGTCCCAACGCGGCGGCGGTGATGATGATGGTACCAAGGACGAGTCGCAGCATCTGATTCTCTTTGGGTGTCTGAGTAGGAGGACGAATCGCCGCGAGGAAAATTAGCGCCGGCTCTAGATATATTCGAACAGGGCCATAAAGCCGAAATCCATGTGTAGCTGCTGGTGACAATGGAACAGCGTGAGGCCCGAATTGTCCGCCCGAAAATCGACTTCCATCTCCTGGTAGCCGCCCACCATCACGACATCCTTCGTGACACCGGACGTGGGCTGTCCGGCCACGCGTTTGAGTTCGAAGCTGTGGCGATGAAGATGGATGGGATGGATGTCGTCGCTGGCGTTGCGCATGCGCAGACGGTACAGCTTACCCTGCTTCAAGCGGAACATGGGCTGCATATGTTCTTCCGAGAAAGCGGCACCGTTGATGGTCCATCGGTTGAACCCGCCGTCGGCCGCGTTTTGTTCGGGTTCACGTCGAGCACCTGGCGCCACTCGTCCTCGGTGATCAGCTCGGGACGCTTGCGGATGCTCATGCCGGCATTGTTGATGAGGATGTCGCAGCGGCCGAAATCGGCGATCACGGCGTCGACCATGTGGTGGCAGGAATCGCGCGAGCCGACCTGCACGGGAAGGAATTCGCACCGCACGCCGATCGCCCGCAGCTCGGCCACCGCGGCCTCGCTCTTGCCCTTGTCGCGCGCCGCGACCGCGATCGCGGCGCCGGCCCGCGACAGGCCGCGCGCCATCGCGAGGCCGATGCCGCCGTTGCCGCCCGTGACGATGGCGACGCGGCCGGTGAGATCGAAGGGGTTCACGGCGGGCTCCGGCTCGCGAATTTCAGCTGCGCAGGTGACACGCGGCCCAATGACCGTCGCGCTTCGGCTTCAGCGCCGGCGTCTCCGCGGCGCACAGCGGCAGCTGGCGGATCGGGCAGCGGGTGTGGAAGTGGCAGCCCGAGGGTGGACGCAGCGGGCTCGGCACGTCGCCCTGCAGCACGACCCGCTGGCGCTTGACGGTCGGGTCGGGGATCGGCACCGCCGACATCAGCGCCTCGGTGTAGGGATGCAGCGGCGCCGCGTAGAGATCGCGCGCGGTCGCGATCTCGACGATCTTGCCGAGATACATCACGGCGACGCGCGTCGAGATGTGCTCGACCACCGAGAGGTCGTGCGCGATGAAGATGTAGGTCAGGCCGAATTCCTGCTGCAGGTCCTCCAGCAGGTTGACGACCTGCGCCTGGATCGACACGTCGAGGGCGGACACGGGCTCGTCGCAGATGATCAGCTTGGGCGAGACCGCGAGCGCGCGCGCAATGCCGATGCGCTGGCGCTGGCCGCCCGAGAACTCGTGCGGATAGCGCCGCATGTGGTCGGCGTGCAGCCCGACGGTCTCGAGCAGCTTGACGACCCGGTCCGCGTAGTCGTTCCGATCCTTGGCGAGGCCGTGGATGACCAGCGCCTCGCCGACGATGTTGCCGACCGTCATGCGCGGGTCGAGCGAGGCGAACGGATCCTGGAAGATGATCTGCATGTCGCGGCGCAGCGCACGCAGCTGCGCGGTGTCGAGCGCCGTGACGTTGACGCCGTCGAACCACACCTCGCCCGAGGTCGGCTCGATCAGGCGCAGGATGCAGCGCCCGGTGGTCGACTTGCCGCAGCCCGACTCGCCGACCACGCCGAGCGTCTCGCCCGCCGCGAGGTCGAAGCTCACGTCGCTGACGGCGTGCACGTGCTCGGCCGGGCCGGACAGGAAGCCGCCCTTGACGGCGAAGTTCTTCACCAGGTTCTTCACGCGCAGCAGCGGCTTGCTCATGGCGGCCCCGTCATCCCAGCACGCACGCGACCCGGTGGCCGGGCGCGATCTCGCGCAGCGGCGGCACCGCCGCCAGGCAGTCGTCGCGCACGAACGGGCAGCGCGGCGCGAAGCGGCAGCCGGGCAGCTTGTCGAGCGGGCTCGGCACCGCGCCGGCGATCGATTCAAGGCGCGACTTGTGCGTCGCGGCCCGATCGATGCGCGGGATAGAGCGGATCAGTCCGCGCGTATAGGGATGGTGCGGGCGGGCGAACAGCTCGCCGACCGGCGCCTCCTCGACCACGCGGCCCGCATACATCACGACGACACGCTGCGCCGTCTCGGCGACGACGCCCATCGCGTGGGTGATCAGCATCATCGCCATGCCGAGGCGCGACTTCATCTCCGCCAGCAGGTCGAGGATCTGCGCCTGGATGGTCACGTCGAGCGCGGTGGTGGGCTCGTCGGCGATCAGCAGGGCCGGATTGCACGACAGCGCCATGGCGATCATCACGCGCTGGCGCATGCCGCCGGAGAACTGGTGCGGATAGTCGTCGACGCGGCGCTCGGGGTTGGGGATGCGCACGAGGCGGAGCATATCGATGGCCTTCTCGCGCACGGCGCGCTTGCCGAGGTTTTCGTGCAGGCGGATCACCTCGGAGATCTGGTCGCCGGCCGTGTAGACCGGGTTGAGCGAGGTCATCGGCTCCTGGAAGACGATGGCGATCTCCTTGCTGCGGATATCCTGCATCTCGCGCGGCCCGAGCGGCACGAGGTCGCGGCCGCGCCATAGAACCTGCCCGCCCGCGATCCGCCCGGGCGGCATCGCGATCAGCTTGAGCACCGAAAGGGCCGTTACCGACTTGCCGCTGCCCGACTCGCCGACCACGCCCAGCGTCTCGCCGCGATCGATCGCGAGATCGACGCCGTTGACGGCGCGCACGACGCCGTCGTCGGTCGCAAAATCGGTCTGCAGCCCGCGAATGTCGAGCAGCCGCTCCGATGACGAGGCCTCGATCGTCACGGCTACATCACCTTTCGCGGGTCGAGCGTGTCGCGCAGCCCGTCGCCCATGAAGTTGAGCGTCAGCACGGCGAGGAAGATGGCGGCGCCGGGAAACAGCGCCCAGTGCGGCGCCACGTCGAGATTGTCCTTGGCGTCGTAGAGCAGGCGTCCCCAGCTCGGGATGTCGGGCGGGAAGCCGAGGCCGAGGAACGAGAGCGTCGATTCGGCGATGATCGCGGCCGCGACCTCGATGGTGCCGGCGACGATCACGGGGCCGATCGCGTTGGGCAGCATGTGGTGCACGACCTGCCGCCACGTGCTGGCCCCGAGCGCGCGCGCCGCCTCGACGAACTCCTTCTCGCGCAGCGAGAAGAACTGCGCGCGCACCAGCCGCGCCACCGGCATCCAGCGGAAGCCGCCGATCACCACGACGATGAGGACGAATACGCCGACCTCGGGCCCGACCACCGCCTTGAGCGCGTCGCGAAACAGATAGATGATCAACAGCAGCAGCGGCAGCTGCGGCAACGAGAGAAAGAGGTCGGTGACCCACATCAGCGCGGCATCGACCCAGCCGCGCGAGATGCCGGCGAGCGCGCCCATCACGGTGCCGACGAAGACCGCGACCAGCATGGCGGTGAGGCCGACGCCGAGCGAGATGCGCCCGCCATAGAGCACGCGGGCGAGCAGGTCCTGGCCGAGGTCGTCGGTGCCGAACGGATGATGCCACGAGGGACGGGCGAGCGTCGCGCCGAAGTCGATGTCGTTGATCGGCACCTGCCACCACAGCGGGCCGAGCAGGACGGTCACGATGATCAGCGCCAGAATGATGGTGCTCGCCAGCGCCAGCCGATGGCGGCGAAACCGGCGCCAGGCATCGAGGCGGGGCGAGACGCGCCGGCGCGGCACGGCCGCGCCGCCCGCGACGGATGCCGCCGGCGGCAAGGACGCGATCGTCGCCGCCGCCGCGGCCTGGGCCTCAGCGGTAGGCAATGCGTGGGTCGAGCCAGCCATAGATCAGGTCCGCCAGCAGGTTGAACAGGATGACGAGGCACGCGAACACGAACGTCACGGCCATGACCACGGGCGTGTCGTTGGCGAGAATCGAGTTGATGAGCAGCGACCCGATGCCGGGCACGCGGAAGATCTGCTCGGTGATGATGGCGCCGCCGAACACCGCCGGCATCTGCAGCGCGACGAGGGTCACGACCGGGATCAGGGCATTGCGCACCACGTGCCGTATGATGACGGTGCGCTCGGGCAGGCCCTTGGCGCGTGCCGTGGTGACGTAGTCGAGCCGGATCACGTCGAGCATGGCGGAGCGCACGTAGCGCGTCCACGAGGCGCCCTGAAAGAGACCAAGCACCGCGACCGGCATGATCGCCTGCCTGATGTGCTCCCAGTACCACGGCCAGCCGCTGCCGGCGATGTCGCTGCGGTAGACGAACGGCAGCCAATGCAGCTCGATGCTGAACAAGAGGATGAACAGGAGCCCGGTGAAGAAGGTCGGCAGCGAGAAGCCGATGAACGCGAACGCGGTGGCGAGCTGGTCGAAGGCAGAATAGGGCTTCGCCGCCGCGAAGACGCCGACCGGCAGCGCGATCAGCAGCGCCAGCACCTGCGAGGAGCCGATCACCAGGAGCGTGGTCGGCACCCGCTCGACGATCAGCCGGCTCACATCGATGCGGCTGACGAACGAGAACCCCCAGTCGCCGTGCAGCATGGCGACGAACCAGTGCATGTAGCGGATCGGGATCGGATCATCGAGCCCGAACTGGACGCGCAAGGCCTCGCGTACCTCGGGCGGGATGTCGGGGCTCGTCGCCATATCGCCGAACGGATCGCCCGGCGCGAGCGCCAGCACCGCGAACAGCACCATGCTGATCCCGACCAGGCTCGGGACCGCGATCAGCAGGCGCCTGAGGAGATAGCGGCCCATGCGTCAGCGCGTTCTGCCCACGTCGATCGGGTTCGTCACTGCGAGCGCGGCGCCGCGCTCGCAGTGACGGGTGTGCGTTGCGTCCTCACGCGTCACGATACCAATTGGCCAGATGCGACAGGTCGTTGTCCCAGCTTGCGATTGGCGGTGTGTGCAGCTTGTTGGACACGGCCTGCACCTTCGGCCGGTTGACGATCGGGATGACGTTGTGGGCGGTGCAGACGAGATCGTTCATCTTGATGAAGAGAGCCGCGCGCTTGACCGGATCGAGTTCGACCGCGGCGGCGCGATAGGCCTTGTCGTAGTCGTCGCTAGTCCAGCGCGTGATGTTGCGGCCCTGCCATTTGTTGTTCTTGTCGGCCACCTCCCACGAGAGAAACTGGTCCATGAACGGCTGCGGATCCGGCCACGGCATTGTGGTGTTGTACATCTGTATGTCGCAGTAGAACTTGGTGTAGGTGTCGGGATTACCGACGTCGGAGGAGAAGAACACCGATGCGGGCACCGCCTTGAGCTCGATCTCGATGCCGGCCTTCTGGCAGGCCTGCTTGACGATCGCCTGGTTCTTCTGACGCGGCGCGTTGATCGAGGTCTGGTAGACGAACTTGAGCCGCTTGCCGTCCTTCGCGCGGATGCCGTCGGAGCCGGCCTTCCAGCCGCCGGCGTCGAGAAGCTGCTTGGCCTTCTCGATGTTGAACTCCATCGGGATGTTCGTCGAGTGATAGCGCGGCGGGTTGTTGAGGAAATCCGGCGTCCCAACGCCGGTGCGCCCGTAGATGAAGTCCTGCACGGACTTGCGATCGACCAGCAGGGCCAGCGCGTTGCGCACCGCCGGATCCGACAGAAGCGGATGCTTGGTCTTGATGCTCGCCCGCTCGCCGTCGACCTCTTTCCACGGGTCGGTGGTGTTGAGCTGGAGGTGCTCGATGTCGCCCCCCGGCGAGATCTGGACGTGGCCCTTGCCGCCCGCCTCGAGCCGCTTGAGGATCTCGTCCTCGACCTGCATGTTCCAGGCATAATCGTACTCGCCGGTCTGCAGCACGGCGCGCGCCGCCGAGACGGCATCGCCGCCGCCCTTCATCTCGATCGTGTCGAAATAGGGTTTATTGGGCTCGTGGTAGGTGGGATTGAGCTCGCCGCGCACCAGCCTATGCCGAGATCGGCGCCGAGGTGGGCCTGTCCGCGCCGGCCGCGAAGCGCCGGGTGGACCGGCTGCGCGCCAGTGGCGCGATCCGGGGCTTCACCGTCGTGGTCGATCCGTCGGCGCTGGGCTGGACCACCGAGGCCTACGTGCTGGAGATCTAATGCCCAGGGCACGGTCTCTCCGCGAGGACTTGCGGCAGAGCCTGGAGCGAGTGCCGGAGGTGGTCGGTGCGTGCACCGTGTCAGGCGCGGCCGACGCCCTGCTGCACATACTGGCCGCCGACATCAGGCATCTGGAGCAGGCCATGGAACGGGTCCGCGACGAGCCGAACGTCGACCACACCGAGAGCGTCATCGTGCTGTCCCGGCTGATCGACCGAGGGCAGGGCTGGCCGTACTGCCTCCGGCATAGAGGGTAATGCCGAGATCGAGCGCGGCCTGCAAATCGGGCGGCAGCGCCGGCAGCATCGCGAGGCAGCCGCCGACATGGAAGCCGCCGATGACGACGGCAATGTCCGCCGCGCGGAAGCGGCGCGCGAGATCGAGCGCGCGCGGGAACTGGTTCGACTGCACGCCGACCAAGCCGACGAAACCCGCGCCCGCCGCCTTGATGCGACGGACGGCGCGCGTCACGTCGATGACGGTGTTGCATTCGTCATAGGCCTCGATCTCGATTTCCACATCGGGCCCGAGCACGCGCTCTCGGCGCAGGCGGCGAGCAGGCCGTGCACGCTGGCGAGACTGTTCGACGGGATCGAGGAGCGCCGCCACTGAATCACATAGCCGTCGTCGTCGTAGTGCGACGGCTTGATGAGGACGATGTGAAAGCGGCGCGCCATGTTTAGTTCCGCAGCGGGCTGGCCGGTTTCCAGCGTGTACTCGATCCGCGCCAGGGTCTTGTCGGTGCGGATCAGCGCCTGGAACGCCTTGCGCTCGAGCGCGAGCAACTGGTCTTCCGTCGTCTCCGCCGTGATGTCGGTGTCGCCGCCGGAGAGCACTTCCGCGAGTTTGCCCGCGACCAGAAATCGTGGTCGCTGGCCTTGCCCTGCTTGTGCAGATCGGCGAGCGAGAGGCCGATCGCCGCGGCGCCGGTCGGGCCGGGGAGCCGGATCGGTTACCGCTTTCGGCGGCGGTAATTCTTCGCCTGCGCCAACGCGCTTCGCTTTGGCGTCAGCCAAGCAGCCGGTCGCGATTCATGGTGATGCCGTCGGCGGGGCGGAGATACATCAAATCGCGCGCCTCTTCCGCCGAGCGCGAGACCTTGGCGAGGCCGATGTCTCGAAGATGCCGGCCAGCGGCGCGATCGGCCCCTGCGGCCCGCGTTTGTTACGTATAGGCGCGGAAGGTCATTTCCGTGCACCCGCCCCAGCCCGGGCACCAGCCCGACGCCGACCTCGACCAGGCCAATTATAAGTTTCGGCATGGGCCTGAACCGCGCTCGAATGCAGCAGTATCTCGCAGCCGCCGCCGAGCGCCATGCCGGACGGCGCCGACACCGCGGGGAACGGCGCGTACTTCATGTCCTTCAAAATTTTCTGCCCCGACGCCTCGCCTTCCTCGATGAACGGCCACAGCGAGATGTTCGCAGCAAACAGCGCGAGGCCGACATTGGCGCCGGCGGAAAAATTATCGGCGTCGTTGTGGATGGCGAGGGCGACATATTTGCCGGCGCTCTTTTTCACGGTTTCCGACGCGATCTTGATCATGCCGAGCAAATCCGCGTCGAGCGCGTTCGAGCTTGAATGGAACTCGACGCACAGCACGCCGTCACCGATGTCCCACAGAGCTGGCGGAGTCGTTCTTCGCGACCGGCTGCTGCGCGCGTTTGATGTCGCCCAGGAGGAGCACGCCCGGCTTCCGCGCGATCTTGACCCACGCGCCATCGGGCGAACGCTGGCGGATGAGGCCGGCATCGATGCGGTAGAACGGCAGCGGCTTCTGCAAAAGCGGCGGAACCGTCGAGCTTCTCGCTCTGGATCAACGTCCGCGACATTCGCCGCGCCGAGCTTGTCGATCAGCTCGAACGGCCCCCTGGTTCCAGTTGTAGCCGAGCTTCATCGCCTGATCGACATCGTCGACCAAATCGGCGATCTCCGGCACTAGCGACGCGGCATATTGCAGCGTATAGGCGAGGACGCGGCGTGGTAGTGGCCGCCGCGATCCGTCGCCTTCAAGATCGCCGCCCGGATCAC
>CAVPGG010000127.1:0-7702 GCA_963703755.1 uncultured Pseudomonadota bacterium | reverse complement strand
GGCTCGCGCCGGGCGGGGTGATGCGGATCGGGCTCTACAGCGAGCTCGCGCGGGCCGACATCGTCAAGGCGCGCAAGCTCGTGGCCGAGCGCGGCTACGGGGCGACCGCGGACGACATCCGCCGCGCGCGGCAAGAGCTGATCGCGGTCGCGGCCGAGCAGGGGCTGCTGTTCGTGCGCGACTGGTCGGACTTCTTCAGCATCAGCGAATGCCGCGATCTCCTGTTTCACGTGCAGGAGCGCCGCATGACCCTGCCGCAGATCAAGGCGTTCCTCGCCGCGCAGCAGCTGAAATTCCTCGGGTTCGAGCTCGCCGACCCGCTCTGGCGCGCCTACGGGACGCGCTTTCCGGCCGATGCGGCGCGCATCGACCTCGACAACTGGCACACCTTCGAGACCGAGAATCCGCGCAGCTTCACGGGGATGTATCAGTTCTGGGTGCAGAAGCCGGGCGACTGAGCCGCCCCGGACCGCCGACGATTGTCCCGCCATTCCACAGACTTAGCCGCCACGATCCGGCCGCCTTGCGGCCGGTAACGGCCCCTTAAATCGCCGCCGTTAGCGTGCCTGCTCGGGTCATCGGACGGCGACCCTGAGGGCGCGCGGGCGGGACATGGCGGCCAAGAACAGACGCACGGGAGAGCGGCGCGAGCCCATCTTCGACGTGACGCCCTCGCGCCCGGCGGAGCGGCGCAAGGGCGGCCGGCGGCGCCGCTCGCTCCTCGGCCGCCTCATCTATTGGGGCGCCGTCGCGTCACTGTGGTGCGTGATCGCCGGCATCGGCGTGTTCTTCTGGGTCGCCTCGCATCTGCCGCCGATCGAGTCGCTGGAAGTGCCCAAGCGGCCGCCCTCGGTGCAGATCCTCGCGCTCGATGGCCGCGTGCTGGCGAACCGCGGCGAGATGGGCGGCGCCGCGATCCCGCTCGGCCAGATGCCCGCCTATCTGCCAAAAGCCTTCGTCGCGATCGAGGACCGCCGCTTCTACCACCACTTCGGCGTCGATCCGATCGGCCTCATGCGCGCGATCCTCGCCAACGCGGTGCACCGCGGCGTCGCGCAGGGCGGCTCGACCATCACGCAGCAGCTCGCCAAGAACCTCTTCCTCACGCCCGAGCGCACGCTGACGCGCAAGCTGCAGGAGGTCGTGCTCGCGCTCTGGCTCGAGCACAGATATTCGAAAGCGCAGATCCTCGAGCTCTACCTCAACCGCGTCTATTTCGGCGCCGGCGCCTACGGCGTCGAGGCGGCGGCGCAGCGCTATTTCGGCAAGTCGGCGCGCAACGTCACGGTGGCCGAGGCGGCCCTGCTCGCCGGCCTGGTCAAGTCGCCGTCGCGGCTCTCGCCGACCAAGAACTTCGACGGCGCCGAGGAGCGCGCGCAGCTCGTGCTCGCCGCCATGCGCGACCGCGGCTTCATCGATGCGGCGACCGCCAAGGTCGCGATGGCGCATGCGCCGCGCATCGTGCAGCCGAGCGCGGGCGGCTCGGTCAACTACGTGGCCGACTGGGTGATGGACGTGATCAACGACCTCATCGGCCATGTCGAGCGCGACATCGTGGTCGAGACGACGATCGATCCGGCGCTGCAGGCCGCAGCCGAGAAGGCGCTCGACGACGAGCTCGCGCAAAAGGGCGCGAAGTACGCGGTCACGCAGGGCGCGCTGGTGGCCATGACGCCGGAGGGCGCGGTGCGCGCGCTGGTCGGCGGGCGCAATTACGGCGAGAGCCAGTTCAACCGTGCGATCGCGGCGAAGCGCCAGCCCGGCTCGGCGTTCAAGCCGTTCGTCTATCTGACGGCGCTCGAGCGCGGGGTCACGCCCGATACGGTGCGCGAGGACAAGCCGATCGAGCTCAAGGGCTGGCGGCCGGAGAACTACGGGCACGAGTACTACGGGCCGGTGACGCTCACCCAGGCGCTCGCGCTGTCGCTCAACACCGTGTCGGTTCGGCTCACGCTCGAGAGCGGGCCGGCCGCGGTGGCGAAGACCGCCTATCGGCTCGGCATCACGTCGCAGCTCGATCCCAATCCGTCGCTCGCGCTCGGCACCTCGGAGGTCTCGCCGCTCGAGCTCACCGGTGCCTATGCGCCGTTCGCCAATGGCGGCGTCATGGTGGTGCCGCACGTAGTGCAGCGCGTGCGCACGGCCGACGGCAAGCAGACGCTCTATACGAGCGCCGACACCTCGTTCGGCCGCGTGGTCGATCCGCGCTACATCGCGATGATGAACCAGATGATGCGGCAGACGCTCGTCATCGGCACGGCGCGCGGCGCGAGCATTCCGGGCTGGCTCGCGGCGGGCAAGACCGGCACCAGCCAGGATTTCCGCGACGCCTGGTTCGTCGGCTACACCGGCCACATGGTGACGGGCGTGTGGCTCGGCAACGACGATTCCTCGCCGACCAAGCACGCGACCGGCGGCGGCCTGCCGGTGGAGATCTGGAGCCGCTTCATGCGCGTCGCGCACCAGAACGTGCCGGTCGCGGCGCTGCCCGGGCTCGGCACCGGCGGCGGCTGGTTCGCGGGCACGCCGGTCGCGGCCGCCACCACCGACCGGCTCAACGCATCCGACCGGCTCGCGCCCGCCCCGGTCGTGGCCATCGGCGGCAACAGCAATGTGCGGCCCGCGGCCGATCGCGGGCTTGACGGCTGGTTCCTGGATCGGCTGTTCGGACGGCGGTGACGCGCATGATCGCGGCTCACTGATTTCATTCGATTTTCGCCGAATGGCTTTGTTCTGCGAAAGCGGCCACGCGGGGGAGACGCCGAAACCGGTCTGTTGAAATGATTGCTGTTATCCCAGTTGGGTTCAATCTGCCAAAACGCGTGCTCGGCTCGGGTGCGGTTGGCCGCTTGTAAAATACAACGAATCTACAAGTCTCATTGCGCGTATCCCATTGGCGTCAAGTGCGCCTTGCCGACGGCGGTCTCGAGCGCGTTGGCGAACCGCTGGCGGTGCTGGTCACGAGCGGAATCTCCTTCTTCGACACGACCTCCCCGCAATCAGGGCTAAAGGCAAAGAAGCCGGAGTTCAAGAAAATTGTGCGGCCGCGCTAAGCTTTCGACAGCTCGTCGCAGAATCGCGGAATGCTTCATCGTTTGATCGCAGCATTTCGGACGGCGGTGCACGTCAGCGATGCGACGCGATGTTTGTGGCAGCGACTCGCGGAGGCGCCCCCTCACCCCGACCCGCCTTCGCCAAGAGGCTGCGGCGGGGCAGGCCCTCTCCCCCTGAAAGGGGAGAGGAAGAGCAGACGCCGTGCTCCGCTCAAGTCTTCACGCCGGCGGCGCGGGCGACGTCGGACCAGCGCTTGATCTCGCTCTTGAGGTAGGCGGCGAACTTGTCGGGGCTGTTGCCGATCGGATCGAAGCCCTGCTTGCTCAGCGTGGCGACGGCGGTGGGCGCGTGCATCACCTTGTCGGCGGCGCTCGCGACCTTGTCGATCGCGGCCTGCGGCGTGCCGGTGGGGGCGAGCAGGCCGAACCACAGGCTCGTGTCGAAGTCGGGCATGCCGGCTTCCTTCATGGAAGGCACGTCCGGCAGCACCTTGGCGCGCTGCTCCGCGGCGGTGGCAAGCGCCTTCACCTTGCCGGCCGCGATCTGGCCGATCACGGTCGAGGCGGGCGAGAAGAAGACTGCGACGCGGCCGGCGATGAGATCGTTCACGGCCTGCGGGCTGCCCGGATAGGGCACGTGCACGAGCTTGATGCCTGTGCGCTGGGCGAACAGCGCCGCCGCGAAGTGCGGCAGGCTGCCGACGCCGACATTGGCGCAGAGGAGCTCGCCGGGCTTGGCCTTCGCGAACGCAATCACGTCGGCGACGCTGGTCAGGCCGGACTGCGGGCTCGCGCACAGCACGACGGCACCACTCGCGAGCAGCGAGACCGGCGCGAAGTCGCGCAGCAGGTCGAAGCCGGGATCCGGCTTCATCGCCTGGCCGGTGACGATCGACAGCGTGGCGACGAACAGCGTATAGCCGTCCTTCGGCGCGCGAGCGACGTATTCGGCGGCGAGCGCCGAGCCCGCGCCGGGTCGATCCTCGACAATGAGCTGCTGGCCGAGCAGGTCGGCCGCGCCGGCCGCGAAGACGCGCGCCGTGATGTCGGTCGCAGTTCCGGGCGTGAAGCCGACGATGAGCCTGATCGGGCGCGACGGCCAGGCGCTTTGCGCCCGCGCGAGACGCGGCATGGACGCAAGTGCGGCGACGCCGGCGCCGGCTTGCAGGAATTGGCGACGGGATCGTCCGCGCATGCCGTTGTCCTCCGCATGGCTCGTCAGCGACGCGGCGATCGTAACACGCGCGCGCAAGACGGGCTGGACAAGTTTGCGCTTATGTTGCCGCAGGCGGCGTAGCCCGGATGGAGCGCAGCGCAATCCGGGAACGGCGACCCCGGATTACGCCGCTTCGCGCCTCCATCCGGGCTACACTCGGCAAATCAAAGGGAGGGACAACGATGCCAAGTCTGCTCAACAACCATACCGCGGCGATCACCGGCGCGGGCTCCGGGATCGGCCGCGCCATCGCGCTCGGCTTCGGCCGCGAGGGCGCGCAGGTCGTGGCGCTCGATATCAATGGCGAGACGGCGGCGACGACGGCGGCCGATATCCGTGCCGCCGGCGGCAAGGCGCATCACATGACGCTCGACGTCACCGACCGCCTGGCCTGCCGGGCGGCGGCGGCCGAGGTCGAGAAGAGCGTCGGCGCCATCTCGATCCTGGTGAACGACGCCGGCATCAACCGGCGCAATGCCTTTGCGGGGGACGCCGACGCCATCGTGCAGGACTGGCAGGACATCATGGCCGTGAACCTCAACGGCGTGTTCAACGTGACGCACGCCTTCGTCGGCCAGCTGCGCGCCAGCAAGGGGCGCGTCATCAACATCGCGTCGATCCAGTCCTTCGTGCACGTGCGCACGCCGAACTCGGTCGCCTACACGGCGTCGAAGCACGGGGTGCTCGGCTTCACCCGCGCGCTCGCGGCCGAGCTCGGCCGGGACGGCGTGCGCGTCAACGCGATCGGCCCGGGCTTCATCGAGACGCCGCTCAACGAGCGGGTGCGCGCGACCCATCCGGAGCTGGTGAAGGTCTTCCTCGACCACACGCCGCTCGGCCGCGCCGGCAAGGCGGAGGACATCGTCGGGCCGGCGCTGTTTCTCGCGTCGGATCTGTCGGCCTATGTCACCGGGTCGATCGTGATGGCGGACGGCGGGTATCGGGCGATCTGAACAACCTCCCATCGGCAACCTCCCATCGGCTTGCGCTCGCCCACCAAGCCGCGCCATTCTCGCCGGTCAAGGGCAAGCCAACGAGGCCACGATGACCGAGGACACTGAGCGCTTTGCGGCGATCCGCAAGAACTTCGCCGGGACCGCGCGCGGGCCGTATCTCGACGTGGCGGTGCGCGGGCTGATGTCGCACGCGAGCCGCGCCGCGCTCGACCGCCACCTCACGGATCTCACCGAGGGCACTGTCGACAAGCCGGCGCTGTTCGCCGAGGTCGAGAGGACACGCGGGCTGTTCGCCCGGCTGATCGGCGCCGCCGCGCAGGACGTTGCCTACACGCGCAACGTCACGGACGGAATCGCGACCTTCGCGGCCTCGCTCGACTGGCGCGCGGGCGACAGCGTGGTGCTGTGCGAGGCGATCGAACATCCCGCCAACGTGCTGCCGTGGTACGGCATCGCGCGCAAGTTCGGCGTGACGGTGAAGAGCGTCGCCCAGCGCGACGGCGTGATCGAGATCCCGAGCATCCTCGCGGCGCTCGACAAGTCCACTCGCGTCGTGGCCATCTCGAGCGTCTCGTTCTCGCCGGGCTTCCGCTTCCCGATCGCCGAGCTGACCGCCGAGTGCCGCAGACGCGGCGTGATGGTGGTGGTCGACGCGGCGCAGTCGATCGGCGTGATCGCGACCGACGTCGCGCATTGGAACGTCGACGCGATGGCAGTGTCGACGCAGAAGGGCCTGATGACGCTCTACGGCGCAGGCTTCCTCTACGTGCGGCCCGAGCTTTCCGCCAAGATGAACCCGATCTTCCTGTCGCGCTACAGCGTCGCGCACGACGGCCACGAGGCGAGCCTCGGCGACCCGGCGCGGCTGCGCCTCGCGCCGGGGGCGATGCGGTTCGACGTCGGCAACCCCAACTTCCCGGCCGCGCTCGCGGTCGCGCCGGCGCTCGAGCTGCTGCTCGAGCTCGGCCCGCGCGCCGTCGAGGACTACGTGCTCGGCGTCGCGGGGCATTTCGTCGAGCGCATGCTCGACATCGGCCTGCCGGTCTATGGCGGCCGGCCGGGCCCGCACAGCACGCACATCGTCACGGTCGGCGAGACGCTCGGCCAGGCGCACGACGCGGCGCAGGATCTCGACATGGCGAATTTGTACGAGCATCTCGCGGCGGCGGGCGTGCGGCTCTCCATCCGGCGCGACCTGCTGCGGTTCTCGTTCCACATCTACAACAACCGCGACGACGTTGACGAGGTGGTGCGGCTGTGCGAGCAATGGCTGCGCCGGCGCGGCGGCGTGCACGCACCCGCGCGGAAGACGGCGTGAGGGGCATTTGTTTCCGTCATGGCCGGGTTTGTCCCGGCCATCCACGTCTTTGCCGGGAAAAAAGACGTGGATGCCCGCATTCGCGGGCATGACGGAGGACTTAGTGGAGGGGCAGAACATGACAGCGACCACCATGACGGGCGACATCGCGCCGGCGCTGCCCGCGCGCTCGCGCTGGCAGCGCACCTTGCCGCTGCAGATGCTCGCCGGCCTCGTGATCGGCTGCCTCATCGGGTTCGTCTGGCCGGACATCGGCAAGACGCTGCTGCCGCTCGGCCAGGCCTTCATCAAGGCGCTGCGGATGATCGTCATCCCGCTGGTGTTCTCGGCGATCGCGCTCGGCATCTACAACATGGGCCGCGAGATCGCGCTGCTCGGCCGCATCGTGACGATCGCGTTGGTGTGGTTCTTCATCGCCACCGGCCTGTGCATCGTGGCGGGCCTCGGCGTCAATGCGATCTTCCATCCCGGCATCGGCGCCGACCTCTCGATCGCCGGCGCGGTGCCGAAGGTCTCGGGGATCAAGATCGACCTCGTGGCGTTCCTGCTCGATCTCGTCCCGGTCAACGTGGTGTCCGCCATGGCGGAGCAGAAGATCCTGCAGGTGCTGCTGTTCGGCATCCTGTTCGGCGCGGCGCTCGCCGCGATCGGGCAGGTCGGCCGCGACGTTGCGCGCGTGCTCGCCGGGGTGCAGATGGCGATGATGCAGATGGTGCGCTGGATCGTGATGCTTGCGCCGATCGCGATCGCGGCCGTGATGGCCTGGCTGTTCTCGTCGCAGGGCATGAGCGTGATCGTCGCGCTCGCCAAGCTCGTCGGCTCCCTCTACGTCGGGCTCGTCCTGGTCGTGCTGGCGATGTGGCTGGTGCTGCTCGCGATCGGGCACAATCCGCTCACGGTCACGCGCAAGATCGCCGAGCCGCTGCTGCTCGCCTTCACGACGCGCTCGTCGGAGACGACGCTGCCGATCCACATGGAGATCCTCGAGCGCATGGGGACGCCGAACAAGGTGGTCTCGACCGTGATCCCGCTCGGCTACTCGTTCAATCAGGACGGCACGTCGCTCTACGTCTCGCTCGCGGTCGCCTTCGTGCTCGAGGCGCACCACATCGAGCTCGCCTGGCCCGCGATGCTGACCATCGTGGTGACGGGCCTGCTC
>CAVPGG010000126.1:0-16332 GCA_963703755.1 uncultured Pseudomonadota bacterium | reverse complement strand
GCAATCTCTGCCGCTGCGGCGCCTACCAGGGAATAACCGAGGCCGTGCTCGATGCTCACAAGGCGATCGATGCCGCGCACCGCAAGGAGGTCGCATGAACCGCTTCGACTATGTGCGGCCCGTCACGGTGCGCGACGCCGTGGCCGCGGCCGCCGAGCCCGGCGCCGCGTTTCTCGCCGCCGGCACCAACCTGCTCGACCTGATGAAGGGCGGCGTCAGCGCGCCGACGCGGCTCGTCGACCTGACCCATCTGCCCGACCTCAATCGCATCGAGAGCCTGCCCGACGGCGGCGTGCGCATCGGCGCGCTGGTGCGCAATGCCGATCTCGCCCACGATCGCGATTTTGCGCGGCGCTTTCCGGCCGTTGCCGAGGCGCTGCTCTCCGGCGCCTCCGCGCAGCTGCGCAATGCCGCGACGGCCGGCGGCAATCTCGTGCAGCGCACGCGCTGCGCCTACTTCTACGACCCCGCCAGCGCCTGCAACAAGCGCCGGCCCGGCGCCGGTTGCGACGCGCGCGGCGGCGACAACCGGCTGCACGCGATCCTCGGATGGAGCGCGAACTGCATCGCGACCCATCCGTCCGACTTCTGCGTCGCGCTCACCGCGCTCGACGCGGTCGTCGAGATCGAGGGCAAGACCGGCCGCCGCGAGGTCCCGCTCGAGTTGTTTCATCTCCTGCCCGGCGACACGCCCGACCGCGAGACGGTGCTCACGCCCGGCGAGATGATCGTCGCGGTGCGCCTGCCGGCGGACGCGGCGACATTCGCCGCACATGCTCGCTACCTGAAAGTCCGCGATCGCACCTCCTATGCGTTCGCGATCGTCTCCGCCGCGGCCGCGCTGCGGCTCGATGGCGAGGTGATCGCCGAGGCGCGGCTCGCGCTCGGCGGCGTCGCCGCCAAGCCGTGGCGCGCGCGGGAAGCGGAGCAGCTCCTGCGCGGCGCGCGCGCCGACGTTGCGATCTTCGCCCGTGCCGCCGAGGCTGTGCTCGCCGCGGCCAAACCCTCCGGCGACAACGCCTTCAAGATCGAGCTTGCCCGCCGCGTCATCGTGCGGGCGCTCACGCTTGCCGCTGCCGGCACGCCCGCGCGCATGCCGGCGCTGCCCGGCTCGCCCTTTGCTGAAACTTCCGGAGTTGCCACTCATGCCTGAGATCGCGCTCACGCAGGCGCCCGCCCATATTCGCCACGGCTCGAACATCGGCCAGCCGCTCACCCGTCTCGACGGCGTGCTCAAGGTGACGGGCGCCGCCAAGTTTGCGGCCGATCAGCATCCGCCCGGCATGCTCTATGCGGTACTCGCCGTGAGCACCATCGCGCGCGGTCGCGTCGCCTTCCTCGATGTCGCGGCCGCCAAGGCGCATCCCGGCGTCGTCGAGGTGATCACGCCCGCCAACCGGCCGCCGCTCGCGCAGGACCCGGACGAGAAGACGAACCCGTTCATGTTCCGGCTCGATCTCCTGCAGAACGACCGCGTGCGCTACGCCAACCAGCCGATCGCGGTGGTCGTTGCCGAGACGCTGGAAGCCGCGACGCAAGGCGCCGCGCTGCTCGCGCCGCGCTACGAGATCGAGCCGGCCCGCATCGGGCTCGATGCGGACGAAAGCTTCGTGCCCGCCGCGGTCGGCGTCGGCAATCCTGCGCAGGTCAAGCGCGGCGATGTCGAGGCCGGCCTTGCGGCAGCGAGCCGCAAGATCACGGCGACCTACGAGACGGCGGCGCAATATCACAATCCGATGGAGCCGCACGCGATCGTCGCTGCCTGGGACGGCGATACGCTCTCGATCGACACGCCGAGCCAGGGCATGGCGATGGCGCAGGGTCGCCTCGCCGGCATCTTCGGGATTTCGCCCGACAAGATTCACATCCGCAGCCCGTTCCTCGGCGGCGGCTTCGGCTGCAAGGGTTTCATCGCCGGGCCGCAGGTGCTCGGCGTGATCGCGGCGCGCGTCGTCGGCCGGCCGGTCAAGCTCGTGCTGCGCCGCGACCAGATGTTCGGTCCGGTCGGCCACCGCGGGGCGACGCGGCAGACCTTGCGGCTCGGCGCCGACCGTGACGGCCAGCTCACCGCGCTCGACCACCACACCAAGACCATGTCGAGCACGTTCGACGATTTCTTCGAGCCCGCCTCCGACGCTTCCCATACGCTCTATGCGAGCCCCGCCATCGCGACGTCGCACGTGGCGGTGCGCAACGACATCGGCACGCCGCTGTTCATGCGCGCGCCCGGCGAGGCGACCGGCTCGATCGCGCTGGAAAGCGCGATCGACGAGATGGCGCACGCCTGCGGCATGGAGCCGCTGGCATTCCGGCTCGCGAACTATGCCGAGGTCGAGCCGATCTCCGGCAAGCCGTTCTCCTCGAAAGCGCTGCGCGAATGCTACGCCCAAGGCGCCGCGCGGTTCGGCTGGGAGCGCCGGCCGCTTGGCCCGCGCCAGATGCGCGATCGCGACGGCCTCCTGGTCGGCTGGGGCGTCGGCACCGCGACTTTCCCGGCGATCCTGTTCGCCGCCAGTGCCCGGGCGGTGCTGCGCCGCGACGGCGGCGGCGCCATGGAGATCGGCGCGCACGACATGGGGCAGGGCGCCGGGACGGCGCTGGCGCAGATCGCGGCCGATGCGCTCGGGCTCGATCTCAATCGGCTCGACTTCCGGTCCGGCACTTCCGACCTTCCCGACGGCGGCATCGCGGGCGGCTCGGCCCACACGGCGACCGCCGGCACCGCGATCCACAACGCGGGTGCCGACGCGATCGCCCGGCTCGCTGAGCTCGCGACGAGCGACGAGCGCTCGCCGCTGTTCGGCGCCGGCAATGCGGGCGTGATCGCGCGCGGCGGGCGCCTGCACCGCCGCGACGACGAAAAGCGGAGCGAGAGCTATGCCGATATCCTCGCCCGCGCCGGGCTCGCCCAGATCGGAGGGCGTGGGACGATCGCGGCCGACCCGTTCGCCCCCTCGGACTACGCCAAGCACGCCCACGGCGCCGTGTTCGCCGAGGTCAAGGTCGATCCCGATCTCGGCCAGATCCGCGCGACGCGCCTCGTCGGCGCCTTCGCGGCGGGGCGCATCATCAATCCGCGCCTGGTGAGGAGCCAGCTCAACGGCGGCATGATCTGGGGCGTGTCGTTCGCGCTGCACGAGCGGGCCGTCATCGACCCGCGCTCCGGCCGCCCGATGAACGCCAACCTGGCCGAATACCACGTGCCGGTGAATGCCGACGTGCCGTTCCTCGAGGCGATCCTGGTCGAGGAAAACGATCCGCACGTCAATCCGCTCGGCATCAAGGGCGTGGGCGAGATCGGGATCACCGGCTCGGCGGGCGCGGTCGCAAATGCGGTCTGGCACGCCACCGGCGTGCGGGTGCGCGACTTCCCGATCACGCTCGATCGCCTGCTCGCGCCGCAGTGAGTCCCGAAGGCGGGCGGGGGCCGCTTGCTCGGAGCAAGCCGCGTGCGCGCTTGCATCCCTATTGCCGCCGGTCGCGCCAGCGCGCGAACGGCGGCAGCGCCGCGAAGAGGATTGCGGCTGCGACCGCCCAGAAGACGATCACCGTCGCGACCTCGGCTGGCGTGCCCGCGCCCTCGGCGCGCAGGCGCAGGATCGCGTGCGCGAGGAGCCAGTTGAAGGGGATGACCAGCAGCGGGCCGAGCAGCACGGTGTCGCCGAGGGAGCGCATGTCCTCTTTGCCTTGCGTCACCGACAACGTTGCCAGCGCAAAGATTCCAGGCAGCGGCAGGGCGCTCGCCCAGCCGACCCAGCGGGCGCTCTGGCCCGAATAGGCGACGGACGACAGCAGCACGAAGCCGGCGACAAAGCAGGCGATGCGGATGGCGCCCCTACGATTTGTCCACATCTGCGCGAACGTCACGCGCGCCGTCGCGCCGTCGCGCCGCCAGCGCCGCGCGATGTACCAGACGACGATCGCGAGCTGGAGCGCGAACAGCCACCGCGCGCCGGGCAGGTCATCGCGAAACCACGCGAGCAGCACCGCGCCGGTCATCCACAGCGCGACCCAGACCACGGCGCGGCAGATGATCTTCACCTCCGCGTCCCATCCGCCGGCGAGCGGGGGCAGCGACTCGAATCGATACATCAGGACGAGAAACAGCCCGCAGTTCCACATCACCAGCAGGTAGATGGTGCGCGCGACCCCGATCGGATCGGCGCCGGTCAGCATCGCGATGCCATTGAGCAGCGGGAACGTCAGCAGCACGCCGCCGATGCGCTTGTCGCGCGCGCCGAACCAGCCGACCAGCACGAAGGCCGCGGCGGCGAGCAGGAGCTTGAGCAAGAAGGCGGCAATTTCGTCCATTGCGTTCCCGGGGCCCGTCGCGCGAGTTAGAGCATTTTGAGGAAAAGTGGCCGCCGATTTTCCGTAGAAATGCGACCATGTATCGAATCTAGACCGGCGTCCGATCACACGTGATTGGAAGCCGGTCTAGACTACCGCCTCGCGCGTCCGCACAGGAGTGTCGTTTCATGCCGCGCCATTGGCTGTTCGCCTTCGCATTGCTGCTGCTCGTCGGCGCGCCCTGTCGGCCCGCCGTCGCGCAGGACAACGTTCCGCCCCACCACCGGCCCGTGAAGGCGATCGGCGAAGCGCGCATCTCGGTCGCCGGCCGCGGCACCGCGCTGCTCTACCTGACGGCGGACTGGTCGGCGCCGCGGCCGGACATCACCCGCGCCGTCATCGTCCTGCATGGCCGGCTGCGCAATGCCGACGTCTATTTCCAATCGGCCAAGCGTGCGCAGGCCGCCGCCGGCGAGGGGGGCCGCGCCACCCTGATGATCGTCCCCCAGTTCCTCGCCCAGGTGGACGTCGATGCGTATCACCTGCCGCCCGATACGCTGCGCTGGAGTTGGGAAGGATGGGAGGGCGGCGAGCCGGCACTCGCGCCCGCGCCGGTCAGCTCGTTCGAGGTCCTCGACGCGATCCTCGCCCGCCTCGCCGATCGCACGCTGTTTCCGAACCTCACTGTGGTCATCGTCGCCGGTCATTCGGGCGGCGGCCAGGTCGCGCAGCGCTATGCGATCGCGAGCCGCGGCGAGGCGGCGCTGCTGCGCGCCGGCGTCGCGGTGCGCTACGTGGTCGCCAACCCGTCGTCCTATGCGTATTTCAGCGCCGATCGGCCGCAGCCCGCGATTGCCGCGGCCTGCCCGCGCTACAACGACTGGAAATACGGCATGAATGACCTTCCGCCGTATCTGGCGGATCGCACGCCGGTGGCGCTGGAGAAGGCCTACGTGGCGCGCCGCGTCATTTATCTACTCGGCACCCTCGACACCAACCCCAATCATCCGGCCCTCGACAAGAGCTGCATGGGCCGGGCGCAGGGGCCCTATCGCTATGCGCGCGGCCACGCCTACGCGGACTACATGAAGGCGCGCGACGGCGGCACGCCCAATCACACGGCCTGGGACGTGGACGGCGTCGGCCACGACGGCGACAAGATGCTGACCTCGCCCTGCGGCCTCGCGGCGCTGTTCGACCTGCCGGGTTGCGCCGCGGCGAAGTGAATGGCGAAGAACGTTCTTGTGTCGGGGCCGCATCGGTCTTAGTTTGCCAATGGGATGCGTCGACGTGCGCCGCATGCCCGTGCGTCCGGCGAGTTCGCGCGTTCGCGCGGTTTTCTAAACGGCCGCGCCTGCGCCACGGACGTGTGTGTCGTCGCCGCAATGGGCCGGTTGTAGATTCGTTGTATTTTGCAAGCGGCCGGCTGCACCGGACCCAACGCGTGCATTTTGGCAGATTGAACCCAACTGGGATAACAGCAACGATTTCAATGGACCGGTTTCGGCCTGGCCGCGGCGCGCTCATTTTGGCAGAACGAAGCCATTCCAGGAAAACGCAACGGAATCAGTGCGATCCGAGCCCTTACGGCTTTGCCAGCTCGGCCAGCGCGCGCCGCAGCTCGGCTGCAAGCCGGCCCAGCCCGTCCTGGCAGCGCGCGCGGTCGCCGGCCTTACCGGCCTGCTCCAGCGCCGCGGCGGCCGTGCCGACCGCATTGGCGCCGACCGCCTGCGCGGCGCCTTTGAGCTTGTGTGCGGCGGCGGCGAGCCGGGCGAGATCGCCGCTGCGCGCGGCCTTCTCGATGTCGCGCTCGCTCTCGATCGCGGTCTCGCGGAAGCGGGCGAACAGCGAGTTGATCGCCGCCGTGTCGTCGCCGAGCCAGGCGGCGAGCACGCTGCGGTCGATCGCCTGGCCCGCCGGTGCGCCGTCCGAGTCGCGCTTGGCCTTGTCGTCGCCATGCATCGTCAGCCAGCGCTCCAAGGTGGCGCGCAGCCGCTCGATGTTCACGGGCTTGGCGATATACGCATCCATGCCGGCTGCGATGCAGCGCTCCTCCTCGCCCTTGAGCGCGTTGGCGGTGACGGCGACGACCGGCGTGCGGGCGCCGCCGCCGGCTTCCGCCGCGCGGATGCGGCGGGTGAGCTCGTGGCCGTCCATGCGCGGCATGTGCACGTCGGCGAGCACGGCCGCGTAGCGGCCGGGCGCCCAGGCGGCAAGCGCTTCGATGCCGTCCTCCGCCGTGTCGCAATCGATGCCGATGAGGCCGAGCTGGCGCACCAGCACCTCGCGGTTGACCGGATGGTCATCGACCACGAGCACGCGCGGACCCGCGCCCGTGCGCGCCGGCGCCAGGTCCGCGCCCGGCGCGGCCGGCCGCAGCAGCGTCTTGAGCGGCGAGTTCGGCCGGCGCCGTATCGAGCGTCAGCGTCACGGTGAATTCCGAGCCGACGCCCGGCGTACTGTCGACGCCGACCGTGCCGTCCATCAGCTCGGCGAGCCGGCGCACGATCGAGAGGCCGAGGCCGGTGCCGCCGAAGCGGCGTGTGGTCGATGAATCCGCCTGCGCGAACGGGCGGAAGAGCCGCGCGCGCTGCGCGGCGTCGAGCCCGATGCCCGTATCGCGCACCGCGAGCGTGACGCGCGTGCGCCCGCCGCCGAGCGGCACGGTGCCGGCATGCACGTGGACGCCGCCGCGCTCCGTGAACTTGAGCGCGTTGCCCAGCAGGTTGAACAGGATCTGCCGCACCCGGGTCGGATCGCCGACCAGCACGTCGTCGGAGCCCGCGTCGATGTCCGCGTCGAGCGCGAGTCGCTTGGCCGTCGCCTGCGCGTGGAACGTGCTCACCACGCCGTCGATCAGGCCGGAGAGCGAGAACGCGGTTGCCTCGAGCTCCAGCCGCCCGGCCTCGATCTTGGAGAAGTCGAGCACGTCGTCGATGATGCGCAGCAGCGACTGCGCCGAGTCGCGCATTGTGGCGACGCTGCGGCGCTGGCTCGGGTCGAGCCCCTGGTGCTCGAGCACGTCCATCATGCCGAGCACGCCGTTCATCGGCGTGCGGATCTCGTGGCTCATGGTGGCCAGGAATGTCGACTTCGACTGGTTCGCGGCCTCCGCCTCGGCGCGCGCCCGCTCGGCCGCGTCGGCGCGCTCCTTGAGCTCGGTGATATCGCGCTGCACCGACAGGATGCTGCCGTCGGCGAGCGGCATGAAGTCGAACTCGATGTAGCGGCCGTTCGGCGTGCGCCGCTCGTAGTGGCAGCCGTCCTGGCTGAGCACGCGGTCATTGTGCTGGCGCACCAGCCGCTCGACGTCGTCGGTCGGCCCGAAGTCGCCGCGCTTCACCAGGACGCGCACGATGTCCGACGACAGCATGCCGGGGTGCACCTCGTCGAGCGTGTAGCGATGGACGTTGAGGATGCGCTGGTTGATGTACTTGAGCCGCCGGTCGGTGGTGCCGCCCTCCTGGGTGCCGAACAGCATCACGCCGTCGGTCATGTTGTCGAGGATGGTCTGCATCGCCTCGCGCGTGCGCTCGACCTCGCCGCGCGCGGCGGCGAGAGCCCCCTCGCGCTCCTTGAGCTCGGTGATGTCGGTGTGCCAGCTCAGCAGCGCGTTCTCACCCTCGTACTCGATCAGATCCACCGAATTGAGCGACCACCACCGCGTTCCGTCGGTGCGGCGGCGCTCGGTCTCGATGTTGCGCTGGCGGCCCTCGCGCTCGAGCCGCTCGATCAGCCGCTCGCGTTCGGTCGGGTTGACGTAGAACGCGACCATGTCGACATCGGCGAGGTTGTCGCGTGAGATTCCGTTCTGCCGGGCGAACTCGGAATTGCAGAAGAGGAGTCGCCCGTCCGCGACGGAGAGCGCGGCCCCGATCGGGCTGCCTTCGAGGATCGAGCGCATGCGCTGCGCGCTCGCCTCGATCTGCTCCTCGTAGCGCTTGCGCTCGGTGATGTCGCTGTAGATCGACACGAAGCCGCCGCCGGGCAGCGGGTTGTGGCGGATTTCCAGCACGGTGCCGTCGGGTCGCGTGCGCTCGAGGCGATGGTGCTTGTCGGTTCGCGCGTCGACCGCGGCAACGAAGCGGTCGATGTCAACGTCGCCGTATTCGCCGCGCCGCGCCATGTAGCGGATCAGGTCGGAGTAGGTCGGCTCGGTGGCGAAGAACGCGTCGGGCAGGTCGAGCATCTCCTCGAAGCGGCGGTTGCGTGCCGCGAGCTTGCTCTGCCGGTCGAACATCGCGACGCCATGCTCCATGTTGTCGAGCATGACGGTCATTACCTCGCGCGCGTGCGCGATGTTGCGCCAGGCGGCGGCGGCCTCGGCCTTGGCGCGCTCGAGCTCCTGCGCGCGCTGGCGCGTCTCGGTGATGTCGCCGGTCGCCCCGATCATCCGGCGGGCGCGGCCGTCCGGCCCGCGCAGCACGATGCCGTGCTGGCGCGCCCAGCGCACCGTGCCGTCCGGCATGCAGTAGCGGAACTCGCAGTCGAGGCGCGGGATGTCGCCCTTGAACAGGGCGAGCAGCATGCTGCGGTGGTACGGCCGGTCCTCGGGGTGGATGCGCTCGGCCCAGTCCTGCAGCGTGGCCTCCGCTGGCAGTCCCAGCATGGCGAGCAGCGGCGGCGCGAGATAGAGCGCCCCGGTCATGAGGTCCCAGTCGTAGACGTTCTCGTCGACCGCCTGCAGCGCGAGCGCGTAGCGCTCCTCCTTGTCGCTGCGTCCGCGCCCGAGCGAGAGCGCGGCGCGGTGGGCGGCCGCGGCCGCGACCGCCTCGCGCTCGTGGTTCTTGATCTCGGTCACGTCGCCGGTCGCGCCGACGAGGCGCACCGCGCGGCCGTCTGGGCGGCGCTGGGCGATGCCGCTCTGGCGCGCCCAGCGCCAGGTGCCGTCTCCGGCACGGTAGCGCGTGTCGCACTCGAAGCGCGGGGTCAGGCCCTTGAGGTGCTCGGCGAGCTTGTGCCGGTAGATTGGCGTGTCGTCCGGATGCATCCGCGCCATCCAGTCGGCCGGCGAGGCGAGCTCGGCCTCGCCGAGGCCGAGGAGGAGGCGCAGCTCCGGCGCGTAGTAGACGGTGTCGGCCTCTATGTTCCAGTCGTAGACGTTGTAGTTGAGCGACTCGAGCGCGAGCGCGTAGCGCTCCTCCGACGCCGGCAGCCGGGACGGTGCATGGGCCGCGGCGCGGCGCGGACTTTCGCTGGTCGGGGAGGCGCGCGTCGGCATCGGGAGGCTCCAAACCCTATTCTTGGCCGCCCCTTGTATCGTCGGTATTTCGCGGGGCGCCGAATTTGTATCGTCTGTATCGTTACTCCTTCCAACCCCACCCTGACGTAACGATACGGACGATACAAAATAGCGCTTGCCGCGAAATCGCGGCGAAACAGGCCGCGACTAGGTTCCGCCGCATCGAAGAACGACACGCGTTCCGGTCGTTCGGTTCTGAGTGGTGGAGAACCCCGATGATCGCGCAGACCCTGACGAGTGCCCCGCCCGCCCGGCGCGCGACGGCGGTGCTTTCCGATGAGACGCTGATCCGGCAGATCGCCGCCGGCAACAAGCTCGCGATGCGCGCCCTGTTCGCGCGCCACCAGATCAAAGTCTACCGCTTCGCGCTGCGCATCGTGCGCGACACCGGCCTCGCCGAGGACGCCGTGAGCGAAACCTTCATCGATGCCTGGCAGCATGCGGATCGCTTCGAGGGCCGCTCGTCGGTCTCGACCTGGCTGCTCGGCATTGCGCGCCACAAGGCGCTGACCGCCGCCCAGCGCCGGCCGACCGAGTCGCTCGACTGCGAGGGCGCGCAGAACGCGGTTGATCCGGCGCAGGATCCGGAAGCGGCGCTCGGCCACCGCGACACCGGCGCCGTGATTCGCCGCTGCCTGCAGGCTCTGTCGCCTGAGCACGCCGAGATCATCGACCTCGTCTACTACCAGGAGAAGTCGATCAAGGAGATTGTCGATATCCTCGGCATCCCGGACAACACCGTGAAGACGCGCATGTTCTATGCCCGCAAGCGCCTCGCCGCCCTGGTCGCGGCCGAAGGCATCGACCGCGCCGCGGCCTGAGAGGTTTCGTCATGCGGGGCCAGCCCGCGCATGACACCGAGTAGTCACGGCGTCAGGTTCGGGACGCCGTATCGGGAGAACAGGCCGCCGTCAGGCGGCCTGTTCGTTTTTCGCGGCAAGCGCTTCGGTTCCCCTCCTGCCGCGAGCCCACGGGTCTTGCCTTCGGCAAACCCGAGGACAGGCTCCGCGAGTGGCGGGGAGGGGTTAGGGGCGGGGGGCGCCGCGCTCGGAGCAAGCTTTATGCGTGCCTGTCGCAAATGCGGGGCAAGCGTAGTCCCCCACCCCGTCCGTCGCAGCTTGCGCTGCGACGGCCGACCCTCCCGGCCAACGTGGCGGGAGGGTAGCGAAGCCGCACCGCACCGGCCGATTTTAACCGTCCTCACCGGTTCCCTCTTCACTTGGACGCGGCCGTACCCCACATCCTGATCGCGGATGCCTCGTGGGGTCCGCCGGTTGCGGCTTGGTTTTGACGCCGTCAAGGCCGGCCGAGTGGTCTCCGTGAAAGATGTTCCGATCGCGCCGGCTTGGGCGTTTGGAACAGGCCGAGGAGGGAAACGATGAATTTCGAGAAATACACCGACCGCGCGCGCGGTTTCGTGCAGTCGGCGCAGTCGCTGGCGTTGCGCGAGGGGCACCAGCAGTTCGCCCCCGAGCACCTGCTCAAGGTTCTGCTTGACGACCCCGAGGGCCTCGCGGCCGGGCTGATCGACCGCTCCGGCGGGCGCTCGCGCGAGGCGCTGAGCGCGGTCGAGGCGGCGCTGGCAAAACGTCCCAAGATTTCCGGCGGCGGCGCTGGCCAGATCTACATCGATCCGGCGCTCGCACGCGTCTTCGACACGGCCGAGAAGGTCGCCGAGAAGGCGGGCGACAGCTTCGTCACGGTCGAACGCCTGCTGCTGGCGCTCGCGGTCGAGAAGGACAACGAGGCGGGCAAGATCCTTACCCGCGCCGGCGTCAATGCGCAGACCCTCAATGCGGCGATCAACGAGCTGCGCAAGGGCCGCACCGCCGACAGCGCGTCGGCCGAGAACGCCTATGACGCGCTCAAGAAATACGCCCGCGACCTCACTCAGGCGGCGCGCGACGGCAAGATCGATCCGGTGATCGGCCGCGACGAGGAGATCCGCCGCACCATCCAGGTGCTCTCCCGCCGCACCAAGAACAACCCCGTGCTGATCGGCGAGCCCGGCGTCGGCAAGACCGCGATCGTCGAGGGCCTCGCCCAGCGCATCGTCAGCGGCGACGTGCCGGAAAGCCTGCACGACAAGAGGCTGCTCGCCCTCGACCTCGGCGCGCTGATCGCCGGCGCGAAGTATCGCGGCGAGTTCGAGGAGCGCCTCAAGGCGGTGCTGCAGGAGGTGACGTCGTCGGACGGCGGCATCATCCTGTTCATCGACGAGATGCACACCCTGGTCGGCGCCGGCAAGGCGGACGGCGCCATGGACGCCTCCAACCTGCTCAAGCCCGCGCTCGCGCGCGGCGAGCTGCACTGCATCGGCGCGACCACGCTCGACGAGTACAAGAAGCACGTCGAGAAGGACGCGGCGCTCGCCCGGCGCTTCCAGCCCGTGTTCGTGTCCGAGCCGACCGTCGAGGACACCATCTCGATCCTGCGCGGGCTCAAGGACCGCTACGAGCAGCATCACGGCGTGCGCATCACCGACAGCGCGATCGTCGCCGCGGCGACGCTCTCGAACCGCTACATCACCGACCGCTTCCTGCCCGACAAGGCGATCGACCTCATCGACGAGGCTTCGGCGCGGCTGAAGATGCAGGTCGACTCCAAGCCCGAGGAGCTCGACTCGATCGACCGCGAGCTCGTGCGGCTCAAGATCGAGCAGGAGGCGCTGAAAAAGGAAAGCGATCCCGGCTCGAAGGATCGCCTCAAGCGGCTCACTGCCGAGCTCGCCGAGCTGGAGAAGCGCTCGGCCGATCTCACCAGTCGCTGGAAATCCGAGAAGGACAAGCTCTCCGACGCGCAGAAGCTCAAGACCGAGCTTGACCAGCTGCGTACCGAGCTCGCCAAGGCGCAGCGCCGCGGCGAGTACCAGCGCGCCGGCGAGCTCGCCTATGGCCGCATCCCCGAGCTGGAGAAGAAGCTCGCGGCCGTTGAGGCGTCGGAAGGCAAGGGCGCGATGGTGGAAGAGGCTGTCACGGCCGATCACGTCGCGCAGGTCGTCTCGCGCTGGACCGGCGTGCCGGTCGACCGCATGCTCGAGGGCGAGAAGGAAAAGCTCCTGCAGATGGAACAGAAGCTCGGCGGCCGCGTGGTCGGCCAGGCCGAGGCCGTGAAGGCGGTCTCGACTGCAGTGCGGCGCGCCCGCGCCGGCCTGCAGGATCCGCACCGGCCGATCGGCTCGTTCATGTTCCTCGGCCCAACCGGCGTCGGCAAGACCGAGCTCACCAAGGCGCTCGCCGAGTTCTTGTTCGACGACGAGAACGCGCTGCTGCGCATCGACATGTCCGAGTACATGGAGAAGCACGCGGTCGCGCGGCTCATCGGCGCGCCGCCCGGTTATGTCGGCTACGAGGAGGGCGGGGCGCTCACCGAAGCGGTGCGGCGGCGGCCCTACCAGGTGATCCTGTTCGACGAGATCGAAAAGGCGCACCCGGACGTGTTCAACGTGCTGTTGCAGGTGCTCGACGACGGGCGGCTCACCGACGGGCAGGGCCACACGGTCGACTTCCGCAACACGCTGATCGTGATGACCTCCAACCTCGGCGCCGAGTTTCTGGTCGCGCAGCCGGAGGGACAGGATTCCGACGCCGTCAAGGATCAGGTCATGGCCGTCGTGCGGGCGAGCTTTCGCCCCGAGTTCCTGAACCGGGTCGACGAGATCATCCTGTTCCACCGGCTCAAGCGGGCCGAGATGGGCCGCATCGTCGACATCCAGCTCAAGCGGCTGCAGAAGCTGCTCGACGAGCGCAAGATCGCGATCCGCCTCGACGCGGCGGCGCGCGAGTGGCTCGCCGACAAGGGCTACGACCCGGCCTACGGGGCGCGGCCGTTGAAGCGGGTGATCCAGAAGTCGCTGCAGGACCCGCTCGCCGAGCTGATCCTGCAGGGCGCCGTCAAGGACGGCGACACGGTCACCGTGTCGGCCACCAAGCAGGGCCTGGCCTTCAACGGCAAGGTTGCTGCAGCGGCGTGAGTCTCGGGTTCCCCTCCTTCCGCGAGCGAAGCGAGTGGCGGGGAGGGGTCGCTTGCTCGGAGCGCGTTGTGGAGCGACTACCGCGCCGCCGTGCGTGCTACCTGCTGCGCCATCAGGCCGTCGAGGCGGTCGCGTTCGCGGTTGAATTTCGCGAGGTCGACGCCGTCGAGCACGCGGCCGCGCGGCAGCTTCACCTTCATCGGGTCGACGAAGCGGCTGTTGATGATGATCTCGTAGTGCAGGTGCGGGCCGGTGGCGAGCCCGGTCGAGCCGACATAGCCGATCACCTGGCCCTGATGGACGCGAGTGTTCGGCGAGATATTGCGCGCGTACGCCGACATGTGCCCGTAGGCGGTCTCATAGCCGTTGGCGTGGCGGATGCGGATATACTTGCCGTAGCCGTTCTTCGGCCCGACTTCCTCGACCGTGCCATTGCCCGAAGCGTAGATCGGCGTGCCGTTCGGCGCCGCCCAGTCGACGCCCGTGTGCGCCCGCACGTAGCCGAGAACCGGGTGCTTTCGCATGCCGAAGCCCGACCGCATGATGCCCTCGGCGAGCGGCTTGCGCACCAGGAACTTCTTCGCGCTCTTGCCGGTCTCGTCGTAGTAGTCGACGACGCCGTCCTCGGGCGACTGGTAGCGGTAGAATTTCTTGGTCTCGCCGCCGACCGTGAGGGCCGCGAACAGCACCTCGCCTTTTGCCTCGGCCGTGCCGGCCTCCTCGTCGCCAGCGAAGAGCACCGAGAAGGAGTCACCCGGCTCCGCCTTGCGCTGGAAGTCGACGTCGTAGGAGTAGATGCGGATGAGGTCGTCGACCACCGGCCGCGGCACCTGGTTGCGCAGCGCAGTCTCGTAGATGCTCTGGTAGAGCCGCACGCCGCTGCCGTCGTCCTCCTGGTCGTCGGCATTGTCGGCGACCGGGGTCTCGGCGGTCTGCACGTCGACCGGCACGTATTTCCCCATCTCGGAGAGCGCCACCACGGCCTCGATGGCGGTGTCGCCGATCAGCGTGACCCGCGCCGGCTGCACGCGGCCGCCGCCGGGCGCCGGCGAGAGCAGGACGCGCACCTTCTCGCCCTCCTTGAGCGCGCCGTCGCGACCCTTGGCGCCGAGCGTGGCGGCGATCGCCTTGATCTCATCCGGCGTCGCGCCGAGGTCGCGCAGGATCGTGGCGATGCTGTCGCCCTTCTTCGCCGCCACCGTGCGCTCGCTCGCGCCGGTCCCGCCGGTCGTCTGCGTCGCGGTCTTCGGCAGCAGCGTGATGTTCTCCGGCACGCCGCGTGCGCCGATGCCCGCATAGATGTCCTCCGCGCCCTCGGTCGCGTAGCCGAGCCGCGCGTTCGGCTGGGTGCTCGCCACGAGGAAGCGCGGCGGCTTCGGCGCGCCGGTCCAGTTGGCGGCGTCGCGCACGTGGCTGATCACGTCCTCGATCGGCACGGTCGCGGTGATGCGCACCCGCGGCAGGATCGCGGCGAGGTCGCGGGTGACGAAGGAGACCTCGTCGTCCGGCTGCGGGCCGGCCGCTTCCTCGCTCGACCCGTTGGTGCCGGTGTCGGCGAGCATGCGCTGCGGGTTGAACGGCGGAATGTTGGCCGAGAGCTCGGAGGTCGAGAGCGACAGGTTGGTCTCGACGCGTACCAGCATGCGCTTGCGCATGACCTCGCGGTTGCCGACCTTGCTCACCGTCGAGATTGGAATCGTCTGGCGCGCCAAGTTGGCTTCGCCGAGCGCCGGTAGCCGGTCGCTCTTGTGCGAGGTGCCCTTGTCGGCGGCGATATCCTGCGCGGGTGCGTCGACGCGCACGGCGCTCACTGCGAAATTGGTCTCGCCGTCGAGGGAAGCAAAAACAGCGCCGCCCATCAGGGCCGCGCCGCACAGGCCGGTCAGGATCGTGCCGCTGAACCACTGCACCGAGACACGCCGGCGATCGACGCCGACGCCCGTCTCGCCGTCCACCGACAGCGGCGGCTCGTTGCCGAGATCAATGGTCGCCGGAACGGAGCCCGCACGTTGCGGGCCGCGCAGCTTCGCCTGATCCAAGCGCTGTCCCCTGCCTGCGGGCGGTTGCGCGCCAACCGCCGTCCCATACGTCCCAGTCCCATCGTCAAAAGAAACGAGAGCGGCCGGGCCTCCCTCTAGACGCGGCACTTGCGCGCCGCGCCCCCGCCATCAACCCGCGGTCTCCGATCGGGAGGCCGCCAGGCACTCAAGAGAGCTGCAAAACGATGCCCACACCCCTGCCGGCATCGCCTCCAGCCAGAACCGCAACCTCGACCGAGGAATGTGGCTCAAGTGCGGCACCTTGCGGTCATTTCCGGTGCCCAACTCGGGGCCGCAGACCCTGGTTTTCCCAGGCCTGCGCATCATATCAGGGGGCGGGCGACCTTGCTAAGTTTTCGCCAACCGGGTGTTGACAACGCCCGCCGCGGGGGCCTATATACGCCATCACGGTGCGCCGCCGCCTCGGTGCGATGACGCGCCTCCGAAGCTCCTCACTGATATTCGGTGACCAGCCTCCGATCTCGATCGGCGGTTTGGGCTTCGACGGCTCTCCGGGTCATCCGGGGAGGGGATCGGCTTGGTCCCGGGCTGTTTGACAGGTGAATCGGAAGAAAGAGAAACGTGGACGGCGGAGTCCTTGCGGACCGCTTCTGCGGGCGGAGAAATCTGTTCGCAGTTGCGGTCGTTGGAAGAGACTTCGGCGGTCGACGTTTCTTGGTCAACACTATGGTCACGCAAGTGATCAGAGTGGGACCTCGTCAAATGTAGCGGCGCGCAAGCGTCGCTACGCGCAGAAACGTTGTGATCAGCCGGTTCAAGTTCTCACT
>CAVPGG010000125.1:0-14217 GCA_963703755.1 uncultured Pseudomonadota bacterium | reverse complement strand
TTGTCGAGGGGATCGACTCGCCAATCGGGCCGCGAGGCACTATATCTTGCTGGGAAGGGGCGGGAAGGCCGGTAAGGCCTGCCCGCAAAGGCGCGACGCGAGAAATGAACGGCGTAACGCAGACCACCGAGCTCGATCTCGACCGCGCGGCCCATCCGGCCCCGCTCGTCGATCCGTTCGACCGCGCGATCACCTATCTGCGCGTCTCGGTCACCGACCGCTGCGATTTCCGCTGCGTCTACTGCATGTCCGAGAACATGTCGTTCCTGCCCAAGGCCGACGTGCTCTCGCTCGAGGAGCTCGATCGCCTCTGCTCGGCCTTCGTCGCCCGCGGCGTGCGCAAGCTGCGCCTCACCGGCGGCGAGCCGCTGGTGCGGCGCGGGATCATGACGCTGGTCGGCTCGCTCGAGCGCCATCTCGGGACCGGCGCGCTCGATGAGCTGACGCTCACCACCAACGGCTCGCAGCTGACGAAATACGCAAGCGAGCTCGTGGCGCACGGCGTCAAGCGCATCAACGTCTCGCTCGACACCCTCGACCCGACCAAGTTCCGCGCCATCACGCGCTGGGGCGACCTCGATCAGGTGCTCGCCGGAATCAGGGCCGCGCGCGCGGCCGGGCTCGCGGTCAAGATCAATGCGGTCGCGCTCAAGGGCGTCAACGAGGACGAGTTCGCCGATCTCATCGCATGGGCGCACCGCGACGGCATGGACCTCACCATCATCGAGGTGATGCCGCTCGGCGACGTGGGCGAAGGCCGGCTCGACCAGTATCTGCCGCTCTCGATGGTGCGGGCGCGGCTCGCCGAGCGCTTCACGCTCGAGGAGATCGATTACCGCACGGGCGGGCCGGCGCGCTACGTGCGGGTCGCCGAGACCGGCGGCCGGCTCGGCTTCATCACGCCGCTTACGCACAATTTCTGCGAATCCTGCAATCGCGTGCGCGTCACCTGCACGGGCACGCTGTTCATGTGCCTCGGCCAGGAGGACGCCGCCGATCTGCGCGCGGCGCTGCGCGCCTCCGAGAGCAACGATCTGCTTCATGCCGCGATCGAGGAAGCGATCAGCCGCAAGCCGAAGGGGCACGACTTCGTCATCGACCGCCGCCACAAGCGCCCGGCGCTCGCCCGCCACATGAGCGTCACCGGCGGCTGACCGGTAGGCCGGCAGGTTTGGCCGCACCGGGCGCAACCAAGTTTCAATTGACGAGCGCGGTGACGTTCGGATTTAAAGGAAAGGCGCAATTTGCCCCGGAGGGCAGCCACGCGAGGGGCTTGGCTGACGCGGAACGCGCGACCATCAACGGGGCAATCGCCGGAAAACAACCCGCGACCGGAGGGGGGACGCGTGAGGGTGCTTCTCAAGCTCAGCGGCGCGATCGATTCCGTGATGGGGCGGATCGGCGAATGGCTGAGCTGGCTGATCGTGATCGCCGTGGTCGTATCGGCCGGCAACGCGACCGTGCGCAAGATTTTCGATACCTCGTCCAATGCCTGGCTCGAGCTGCAGTGGGTGCTGTTCAGCGCCGTGTTCTTGTGCTGCGCCGCCTGGACGCTGCTGCACAACGAACATATCCGCATCGATATCGTCAACAATCTGCTCCCGAAGCGGGTGCGCAATTTGATCGACCTGATGGGGCACCTGTTGTTTCTGCTGCCGCTCACGCTCGTCATGCTGGTGACGGCGCTGCCGTTCTTCCTTTCTTCCGCCCCGTCGGCGCAGGAATTCGGGCGCGTGTTCGCGGACTTCACGTCGGTCTTTTCCGGCAGCATTCTCCACTGGCCCGCGAACCTGCTGCATTGGGTCCAGGGCTTTTTCGCGATCGGCGAACAATCGAGCAGCGCCAACGGGCTGCCGCAGTGGCCATCCAAGGCTCTGGTCTTCATTGGCTTCCTGATGCTGTTCCTGCAGGTCATCTCGGAGCTGATCAAGCGCATTGCCGTGATGCGCGGGACGATTCCCGATCCGCACGAACGCAAGGGAGAAAAGAGCGCCTCCGAGCTCGAAGCGGCGCGTCTTCTCGCCGCCATCGACACGGAAAACATCCCGCACTGAGCGCGTGACCCTGGGGAGAGGGCCGAAATGGTCGAGTTCCTGACTGCCTATATGGCGCCGATCATGTTCGCGTCGCTCGTCATTTTCCTGTTGCTCGGATATCCCGTCGCCTTCTCGCTCGCCGCCAATGGGCTGATTTTCGGCCTGGCCGGCATCGAGCTCGGGCTTTTTCGCCCGGACTTCCTGCAGGCCCTGCCCGAACGCGTCTACGGCGTGATGCAGAACGACACGCTGCTCGCGATTCCCTTCTTCACCTTCATGGGACTGATCCTCGAGCGCTCCGGCATGGCCGAGGACCTGCTCGACACCATCGGGCAGCTGTTCGGCACGATCCGCGGCGGCCTCGCCTACGCGGTGGTCTTCGTCGGAGCGCTGCTCGCCGCGACCACCGGCGTGGTCGCCGCGTCGGTGATCTCGATGGGCCTGATCTCGCTGCCGATCATGCTGCGCTACGGTTATGACCGGCGCGTCGCCTCCGGCGTGATCGCGGCCTCCGGCACGCTGGCGCAGATCATCCCGCCGTCGCTCGTGCTCATCGTGATGGCCGACCAGCTCGGCCGCTCCGTCGGCGACATGTACGAGGGCGCGTTCCTGCCCGGCCTCATGCTCGCCGGCCTTTACGCGGTCTACATGTTCATCGTGACCATCGTTCGCCCAGCGGCGGCGCCCGGATTGCCGGCGGCAGCGGTCGGCTTCAAGGAACTGGAAAAAGTGTGGCGCGACGCGCTTGCGCGCGTCAACGGCGCGGTGCTGGCACTCGGCGCGTTGGCGGTCGTGGCGCTGTGGTCATACTACTTCTACGCTTCGGAAGTGCGCCAGCTGTTCGCCGCCGGCGCGGGTGCCGCCCTCGACGTCTACAGGGCGCTCGGCTGGCTGTTCGACCTCGCGATCGTCGTGCTCCTGCTCTGGGCGTTCAAGCGCCTCGCCGGCGTCGTCAAGCGCGGCGGCGACGAGCGCGGCCTGCTCTCGCTGCTCACCCTCGCGATCACGAGCGGCCTGTTCGCCTGGTACGTGATGCGCAATTCGACGACGCATGGCGCCGACTACGTCGTCCTCACGATGTTCTTCGCGATCCTGTTCGCCTTTGCGGTCGCGGTGGTGAACTGGATATGCGACCGGCTGTTCAAGTTCCGCTTCCTGTCGCACATCGCCCAGCAGGTCACCTTCGTGATGGTGCCGCCGCTTTTTCTGATCTTCCTCGTGCTCGGCACCATCTTCATCGGCGTCGCGACGCCGACCGAGGGCGGCGCCATGGGCGCGTCGGGCGCGGTCATTCTCGCCTTGCTGAAGGGTCGCCTGCGCTGGGAGCTGGTCCGCCAGGCAACCCACTCCACCGCCAAGCTCGCCTGCTTCGTGGTGTTCATCCTGATCGGGGCGCGCGTGTTCTCGCTCACGTTCTACGGCGTCAACGGGCATCATTGGGTCGAGAACATGCTGGTCTCGCTGCCCGGCGGCCAAGTCGGCTTTCTCGTGTTCGTCAACATTTTCATCTTCATCCTCGCGTTCTTCCTCGACTTCTTCGAGATGGCCTTCATCGTCATTCCGTTGATCGGGCCGGCCGCCGACCACCTCGGCATCGATCTCATCTGGTTCGGCGTGATGCTGGGCGTCAACATCCAGACCTCGTTCATGCATCCGCCGTTCGGGTTCGCGCTGTTCTATCTGCGCTCGGTCGCGCCCCGCGTATCCTATATCGATCGGCTGACGAAGAAGACGATGGAGCCGGTGACCACCGGGCAGATCTATTGGGGCGCCGTTCCGTTCGTGTTCATCCAGGCGATCGCGGTCGCGTGCGTGATCGCCTTCCCGGCGCTGGTGATGCACTACAAGAACGTGCCGAACGCCAATCCGGCCGGCACCGGCGACATCAGGATCGAGATCCCTGAGGCGCCGCCGCTCAACTTGAAGTGACGCCCGCGCATCGGGCCGTTTCGGGCTTCGCGCGAAACGGTTGGATATTTGGTCGCATTTTCTGCGGAAAACCGGTGGCCACTTTTCCGGAAAATGCTCTAATCTGCACGCCCTCCTCTTTCAAGCGCTCGGGAGAGACCCATGAAGCCGTTCGTCATCGCCGCATGCCTTGCCGCGGCATTTTTCGCCAGCGCGACCGCGGCCGAAATCAAGGTGTTGTCGGCGGGCGCGGTCGAGCCAGGTATCGTGCGCGCCGCCGAGGCCTACCGGCGCGCCACCGGCAATGCGATCAGCATCCAGTTCAATACCGCGCCGCAACTGGTGAAGAAGCTTGCGGACGGCGCGGTGGCCGACATCCTGATCGCGCCGCCGGGCGTGCTCGACGCGCAGACGAAGGACGGCAAGGTCCTCGCCGACGGCCGCATCCTGCTCGGCCGGGTCGGCGCCGGCATCCTGGTGCGCGCCGGCGCGCCGGCGCCCGACGTCGCGACCGTCGAGGCGCTCAAACGCGCGCTGCTCGCCGCCGACACGGTCGTCTACAACACCGCCTCGTCGGGGATCTACATCGAGAAGATGCTCGACCGCATCGGCGTCGGCGCGCAGTTGAAGGCGAAGACCAAGCGCTATCCGAACGGCGAGGCCGTGATGATGCATATCATCAACGGCAAGGGCAACGAGATCGGCTTCGGCGCGATCACCGAGATCAAGCTGTTCGAGCCGAAGGGGGCGAAGCTCGTCGGCCCGCTGCCGTCCGAGGTGCAGAACTACACGACTTATGGCGCGGCCCTACTCGCCAACGGCCCGGCGAAAGACGCCGCCAAGGCGTTCCTCACGTATCTGGCGTCGGCCGAGGCGGCCAACATCTTCTTTGACGCGGGCATCGAGATGAAATGTTGCCCCTCGGTCCATTAGGCCGCAGCGGGTCTGTAGCGCACCGCGGTCGCCCGACTGCGTGTATTCGATTACCCGCTTTTCGCGGGCAATGACGCAGAATGGTGGGTGGCGGCAACGTCACATCCGCGAGCGATTGCGGATCATGAAGCTGTCGTAGCTGAACTCGGCCACCTGCCACCACAGATACTGGTCGCCGCGGAACGCGACGACGGCGTCGAGCACCTTCTTGAAATCCGCATTCGCGGCCGCGACCTCTTTATAAGTCTCGTTCGCGGCCTTGAGGCTCGCCTCCATGATCGCGGGCGAGAACGGGTTGAGCTTGGCGCCGGCGGCGAGCAGGCGGCGCAGCGCCAGCGGATTCTCGGCATCGTATTTCGCCTGCATCCACGCATTCGCCTTCTCGGAGCAGGTGCGCACGATCGACCGGTAGCTCGGCGTGAGCGCATTCCATTTGTCGATGTTGATGAAGTTGTGCAGCATCGCGCCGCCTTGCCACCAGCCCGGGTAATAGTAATAGGGCGCGACCTTGACGAGGCCGAGCTTCTCGTCGTCGTAGGGCCCGACCCATTCGGCCGCATCGATCGTGCCGCGCTTCAGCGCCGCATAGATGTCGCCGCCGGCGACCTGCTGCGGCATCACGCCGAGCTTTTCCAGCACGCGGCCCGCATAGCCGCCGACGCGCATCTTCAGCCCGTTGAGGTCGGCCGGCTGCCTCACCTCCTTGCGAAACCAGCCGCCCATCCGGCAGCCCGTATTGCCGCACGGAATGGCGTAGATGCCATGCTTCTTGTAGAACTCGTTCATCAGCTCCAGGCCGCCGCCGAAGAACTGCCAGGCGTTCTGCATGCGGCTGTTGAGCCCGAACGGCACCGCGGTGCCGAACGCGAAGGTCGGATCCTTGCCGACATAGTAGTAGGACGCCGTATGCGCCATCTCGACGCTGCCGTTGGTGACCGCGTCGAGCGCCTGCACGCCGGACACGAGCTCGTTCGCCGCGAATACCTGGATCTGGAATTTACGATCGGTCGCCTCGGCGACCGCCTTGGCGAAGACCTCGACCGTGCCGTAGAGCGTGTCGAGGGACTTCGGCCAGCTCGCGGTGCAGCGCCATTTCGTCTCCGGCATCGATTGCGCGATCGCCGGCCGCGCGATCGTAGCGGTCGCGACGCCAACGCCGGCGGCGCATAGGAATTGACGACGCTTCATCGAAGGTCCTCCGTTCGGCAAAGCGATCACGCCGGACCGGTCGCCCGCGGCACGGCAATCGTTGCAGCATACGCCGCGATGTGGCGAAATCCGGCCGAAAATCCGCGTAAAGCGCGCATTAAATGCGAAGGGCCGGCTTGCGCCGGCCCTTGCCCCTTCCAATCTGGGTGTGCGCGGTCTGCGTTCAGCCCGCCGCCCGCATCCTAATCATGAAGCTGTCGTAGCCGTACTCGGCGACCTGCCACCAGAAATACTCCTCGTTGCGGAACGCGACGATGTCATCCCAGATCTTCTTGAAGGCCGGGTTCTTGGCCAACGTCTCGGCATAGACCTCGTTCGCGGCCTTGTAGGACGCCTCCATGATAGCCGGCGAGAACGGCCGCAGCTGCGTGCCGGCCTTGAGCAGACGCCGCAGCGCCACCGGATTGCGCGCGTCATATCTGGCCTGCTGCTCGACGTTCGAGGCGGCCGCGGCGGCCCGCGCGACCGACTGATAGGCCTTCGGCAGCTCGTTCCATTTGGCCGTATTGATCATGAAGTGGTTGGCGGTGCCGCCCTCCCACCAGCCCGGATAGTAGTAGTATTTCGCGATCTTGTAGAAGCCGAGCTTCTCGTCGTCGTAGGGGCCGACCCACTCGGCGGCGTCGATCGTGCCCTTTTCCAGGGCCGGATAGATGTCGCCGCCGGGAATCTGCTGCGCGATGACGCCGAGCTTGGCGAGCACCTGCCCGGCGAAGCCGCCGATGCGGAATTTGAGGCCTTTGAGGTCGGCGACGGTCTTGATCTCGTTGCGGAACCAGCCGCCCATCTGGCAGCCCGTATTGCCTCCCACCAGGTTGACGCAGTTGTATTTCGTGCTGGTGAACTCATCCATCAGCTTGAGGCCGTTGCCGTCGTAGTACCAGGCATTCTGCTGACGCGCATTGAGCCCGAACGGCACGGCGCAGAACAGCGCGAAGGTCGGATCCTTCCCGATGAAGTAGTAGGTCGCCGTGTGGCAGGCCTCGACCGTGCCGTTGGTGACCGCATCGAGCGCTTGAAACGGCGGCACGATCTCGCCCGCCGCGAAGATATCGACCTGGAATTTGCCGTCCGTCGCTTCGGCGCAATATTTCGAGAACGTCACGCACGAGCCCCAGAGCGTGTCGAGCGACTTCGGCCAGCTCGCGGTGAGCCGCCATTTGACGGCGGGCGACGACTGGGCGATCGCCGGCTTGGCGATCGCGCTGGCGGCGACGCCCACGGTCGCGGCCTGGATGAATTGACGACGTTTCATGTGGATATCTCTCCCTCTCCGACCCGACCGATGTCGGTGCATGCGCACTCCGCTTCTTCGCCGCGGAGGTGTACGCCACCATGGCCCGGAAACGCCGCAAAATCCAGGGGGCCGACATGGGCTGCGACCGCATGGACCGGCGGTTTCCTCAATGCGGTGCGGCTCGGTAGGCTCGACAGTCGGCTACGACGTCACGGGCGGCCTGGCGCTTGGTTTCTGTTCTTCCATGAGACCCAGCCGCTGCCCCAGCCATTTTGTTGTCGGCGCCTGAATCAGGATGGTCATGAGAATGGCGATCAACGTTACCGATGCGATGATATGCGCGCCGGGCGCCTTCACGCCGATCAGCAGGCCGGCGAGCGCGGCCGGAATCACGCCGGTCTCGCGGGTCCAGCACATGAACAGCAGCTCGTTGAAAGACCACCGCGTGCGCCGGTCGGGCGGCGCACAGATAAACACCGTGACCGGGCGCGCCACCAGCATGAAAACGGCCGTGATGATGACGCCTCCCACCAGGTATTGATTCATGAGGGCGAAATCGATCTGGGCGCCGAGCAGAATGAAAATGAAGAGACGCATGATGAAGGCCGTGATCGCCACGAACTGGTCGAGCTGCTGCAACTCCGGCTCGGCCATCTGAAAGCCGAAAGCATCCTTGTTCCCGAGCATGATGCCGAAGACGAAGACCGCCATGAACCCGCTGGCCTGAAGGCCATCGGCCGCGAAATAGGCGCCGATGACCGCCATCAGCGTGACGATCGGCGCGTATTCCATCAGGAATCCGACCCGTTCGTGCGCGATGAGCATCGCGGCGAGATATCCGAGGATGATGCCGGCCAGGATTCCGATGCCCGCCTGGCGCGCAAGGTCGATCAAGGATGAGGTCAACGAGAATTCGCCGGTACCCATCGCGACGCTCAGGACCCCGAAGGTGAGGATCGCCCCCGTGGCATCATTGAGCGCCGACTCGCTCATCACGGTTTGCGCGATGCGGTCGCGAACGCGCACTTGCCGGAAGATCGGAACCAGGGTCGCCGGATCCGTCGAGGCGAGCGACGCTCCCAGCAACATCGCCACGATCCAGGGAACGCCGAGGATGAAATAAGCCGCAACGCTGGTGACCGCCGCCGTGATGACCACGCCGATCGTGGCGAGGACGACGATGGTTATCCAGACCTGTTTCAAGACACTCAGCCGCAGCGAGGCGCCGCCATCGAAGAGGATATAGCTCGCGCCGAACAGGAGAATGATCTGGTAGAGCGCCGAAATCCGCCTTGATGTCGATCAGTCCGAGCACATCCGGGCCGATCAACAAGCCGACGACGAGAAGCACCGCTACGTCGGGAATCTTGAGCTTCTGGGCAATCAGGCCCGTGATCGTCCCGAACGCGAGAATGATGCCCCCGGAAATCAGCGTGTGCTTTGCAATTTCGATGGAGGCCGACGCTGGCAAGACTTTCCCCCCGTTGCGACAGCTCGGATCGTCCAGCGTCCTCTTTCTTGCCGCTGGCGGCCGCCTTTGTCGCGAGATGCTGCCGCAGACGCTTCGCGATGGCAAGATCAGCGCCCGTCAGCGTCCCGTCGATTGGGCGACGCTCGAGCCCAGCTTCGGTACCGCATGCTGTTCGGCTCCGACACGCGTTCGGCGTGGGCGACGGCCAGGGCTTCACCAGCGAGGCGCTGCGCTCGATCGAGGCGATGCAGATTGCACCGGACGTGCGCACGACCATCCCTTCCGGCAACGCGCAGCGGATTCTGAAGATCGGCTGACTGCCCGCCGTGGCGGGTCCCCTCGGCGGTATGCAAGTGGAGACCGGCGGTCGCGCCCGCTATGCCGGGGGCGCGGCGGGCCAAATTCGCCTTGCTTGGCCCCGCCAATCCGCGAGGATGCGGCGGCCGAGGACCAACAATTCGATCGTTCATTGCGTCGTTAGGCGTTTGTTGGGGACGTCAGTGTATTGCTTCGCGAATGCCGTGCCAGCGCGAGGAGGATCTGATGGCACGCATCCTCGTCATCGACGACGACGTTCTGGTGCGCCTCACCGTGAAGAGCATCCTCGAGCGCGAAGGCCACGCGGTCGTGCTGGCCGAGTGCGGGCACGACGGCGCCCAGGCGATCGAGGCCTATGCGTTCGATCTCGCCATCGTCGACATTTTCATGCCCGACATGAACGGCATCGAGACCATCAAGATATTTCATCAGAGCGCGCCGCGCCTGCCGATCATCGTGATATCGGGCTACGCGTTCCGCAACGTCGCCGGGCCCGCGCCCGACTTCTTCCGCATGGCGGTCGATCTCGGCGCAACCGCCTGCCTGCGCAAGCCGTTCACGGCGGCGGCGCTGCTCGACGCCGTGCGGGCGTGCCAAGTCTCGACCGCCTCCAGGGTCGCGTGACGGGGAGCCGCGGACTTGCGGCGAAAACCGCGATCGACTAGTTTCCCGATCCCGCAACGATCGCCCACAGGGAGGCGACCATGTCGAGCATCGCGCGCCTGCCCGGATTGATCCGCGATATCTGACCGCGCGTGCCAGAACGCGTTCTGGCCCGTCAGATTCTACCCAATGCCCAGCTCGGATCTGGTGGCCGCGACATTCGCGCGCTGCCTGGGAACGACATCTCGATGACTGCCAACCAGACGAGCCCGCGCGCCGGCGCGGGCGCGCCGCGCCATGCGCTGATCGAGCGGCGGCTGCGGCGATATGCGCGCTGCGCGCAGGAGCGCGTGCGCGCACTGGCGCAACGCCACCCGCGGCTTGCGGATCTCGCGGCGAGCTTTCCGCCGCTGCTGTTCGCGCTCGCGCTGCCGCGCTCTGGTCACGACCCGGAGCGCGCGATCGCGTGCGTGATCGAAGGCCGCCCGCTCGGCGAGGCCGCCGCGGCGGCGGAGATTCCGCTGTGGCTGCGCCGGCTGCCGGTGGGCGGCTTGACGCAACCGCTGCCGGCGCTGCCGGCCGGCGAGTTGTTCGGCCGCCGCATCGTCAACCATTTGCCGCGCTCGCCGAAACGCACGACCGCGTGGCTCGCGACAGTCTCCGACGCGGTCTATTGGGTGCACGAGCCGTTCGCGATCTGGATCGCACGCGAGCTCGCGCGTGACGCCAAGACCGTGCGAATGGACAGGCTGCGCCTTGCCGGTCTGTGGGCCTGGTTCTCACAGCATCCTGACACGGATGGCTATCGGTTGATCGAAACGCCATGGCGGTTCGAGATGGGCTTCAAGGCCGCCCTCGCCGCCGCGCGGGCGTGGCTCGATCGGGTGACACTCGAGCTCAGTCTCGGCGAGCGGCAGATCGCCGACCTTTGGCTGCGGCCCGGACCGTTCGACGGCCATCAGTTGCGTGCCGCTCGACTCGGTCGAACGCATCGACCAGGAGGCGGCCGCGATGGAGAACTGCATCCGCGACTACGGGTCCGATGTCGCCCGCGACCGTTGTCGACTCTGGAGCATCCGACGAGACGGACAACGGATCGCAAATCTCGACATTCGAAGGTACCGTGGTCGCCCCCTCCTCCACATCAGCGAGCTCAAGGCAGCGCGCAACCAACCCGCATCGATCGAGGTGTGGTGGCTCGCGACGCGCTGGCTGCATCAGCATGACTTGATGTCGCTACGTCCGGAGCCGCTCGGGTCACGGGATGCGCACCCCGACATTGCGGCGTGGCGCAAGTTGTGGCGTCCCTACTGGCGCGCGAAGCGACGGATTCCAGCCTGGCTGCCGCTGTCCCCGTCGTGGAGCGTCATCTCGGCTCTGTGATGAGACGCCTTGGCAACGATCAAGGATGACCCGTGTTTCACGCCTCGATCACGATCTTCGGCGCGGCGCGCGAGCCCCCGCCGAGCGCCTCGCGCACCTTGGCGGCGATGGCACGGAACGCCTTGGCGTGCGGCCCGTCCGGATCGGTGGCGACCACCGGCCGGCCGGCGTCCAACGTCTCGCGGATCGCCATGTGCAGCGGCACCGCGCCGAGGAACGGCACGCCCTGGCGCTGCGCCTCGTGCTCGGCGCCGCCATGGCCGAAGATGTCGGAGCGCTCGCCGCATTTCGGGCAGACGAAGTAGCTCATGTTCTCGACCACGCCGAGCACCGGCACGTTGACGCGGTTGAACATCGCGATGCCGCGCCGCGCGTCGATCAGCGCCAGGTCCTGCGGCGTTGACACGATCACGGCGCCCTTGAGCGGCACCTGCTGCGCCATGGTGAGCTGGGCATCGCCGGTGCCGGGCGGCATGTCGACCACCATCACGTCGAGCGTGCCCCACTCGACGTCGCGCAGCATCTGGGTGAGCGCCGAGATCACCATCGGGCCGCGCCAGATCATCGGCGTCTCCTCCTCGACCAGGAAGCCGATCGACATGACTTTGAGCCCGTAGCCCTCCATCGGACGCAGCTTGTTGCCGCCGAGCATTTCCGGCTTGCCGCGGATCGCCAGCAGCTTCGGCACCGATGGCCCGTAGATGTCGGCGTCGAGCATGCCGACCGACAGGCCGAGGTCGCGCAGGCCGAGCGCGAGATTGACCGCGGTGGTCGATTTGCCCACGCCGCCCTTGCCGGATGCGACCGCAATGATCGCGCCGACGCCCGGCGCCGCGAGCTGACGCTCGCCCGCCGGCGCGGCCGCGCGCCCGGGCGCATGACTGTGCGGCGCCGGCCCGCCCTGCGGCCGTTGCGCCGGCCCGGAGCGCGCGGCGCGCTCGCCCGTAAGCGCGACCATGGCGGAGGCGACGCCCGGCATGGCGCGGACGGCCGCTTCCGCCGCCTTGCGCACCGGTTCCCACGCCTGCACGACGGCGGCATCGACCGTGATCGAGAAGAACACCTTGCCGTCTGACGCGACGATGTCGGAGAGCTTGCCGGTCTTCGGCAGCGGCGTGCCGTCCGGGCTTTTCACCGCATCGAGCCCAGCCAGCACCGCTTCCCTGGTCACTGCCATGTCGTCCTGCTCCGTTGCGGGCGCCGGCAAGAGCTCCGCGCCACCGGGAGAGCGCTCAACATAGGCGGGCCGCCCCGCGGGTCAACGCCACGAATGCCGGGAATTGTCCGGTTGACGACACCCCCTCTCCCGTCGCAATGAGCGGGCTTCCGATTTTCGGCGCGGCATCCAGATCCGCGCGAGGGAGGTTACGATGGCAAAGGTCGCATTTCTCGGGCTCGGCGTGATGGGATTTCCGATGGCCGGCCACCTCAAGCAGAAGGGCGGGCACGACGTTACGGTCTACAACCGCACCGCCGCCAAGGCCGAGCAATGGGTCGCCAAATACGGCGGCAAGAGCGCCAAGACTCCGAAGGAGGCGGCCGCGGGCCAGGATTTCGTCATGATCTGCGTCGGCAACGACCATGACTTGCGCGAGGTCATGCTGGGCGAGAACGGCGCCTACCAGGGGACGCCCAAGGGCACCGTCATGGTCGACCACACCACCGCGTCGGCCGAGATCGCGCGCGAGCTTTATGCCGAGGCGAAGAAGCGCGGCTTCGGTTTCATCGATGCCCCGGTGTCGGGCGGGCAGGCCGGTGCCGAGAACGGCGTGCTCACCGTGATGTGCGGCGGCGACGCCGGCCCGTTCGAGCGGGCCGAGAAGGTGATCGCCGCCTACGCGCGCGCCTGCAACCTGCTCGGCTCGCCGGGCTCCGGCCAGCTCGCCAAGATGGTCAACCAGATCTGCATCGCCGGCCTGGTGCAGGGTCTCGCCGAGGGGCTGCATTTTGCCAAAAAGGCGAACCTCGACGTTGAGAAGCTGATCGCCACCATCTCCAAGGGCGCGGCGCAGAGCTGGCAGATGGAGAACCGCTACAAGACCATGGTCGCCGGCAAGTTCGACTTCGGCTTCGCGGTCGACTGGATGCGCAAGGATCTCGGCATCTGCCTCGCCGAGGCGCGCCGCAACGGCGCGCACCTGCCGGCCATCGCGCTCATCGACCAGTTCTATTCGGAAGTGCAGAAAATGGGCGGCAAGCGCTGGGACACGTCGAGCCTGATCGCGCTCCTGGAGCGCTGAGCCGTCGGAGCATGATCCCGAAAAATGGGTACCGGTTTTAGCGCCGGCAACCCTTGCCGTTGCACTTCGGCGGCGGTGGCGGCTTCACCTTCGGCCCGAGTTGCACGCGCTGCTGCGGACGGAATTGCGGATTGTTCGCGCGGAAGTTCGGCCCGGGCCCAGGCCCGGTCTGGTGGAAGCGTGGTCCGTTGTTGTTGCCGAGATTGTTGTTCGGCCCCGGCCCGTTGACGGTGTTCTGCCGCCGGAAGTTCGGCGCGAAATTCGTGTTTGCGCGGAAGGTGTTCTGTCCGGGGTTGAACCCCGGCAGCCGCGGGTTCGGCCCCAGTCGATTGGCCCGCTCGAACCGGCCCGGCCGCGAGAACACCACCGGCCGCACGATGGACAGGCCGACCGCCCGGCGCGTCTGCAGGACGGGGAGCGCGATGCGCACCAGCGGCGGCGGCGCCATCACGCGCGGCACAATGACGACGTTGATCGGGCGCAGGCGCGGACGCACCTGCAGCCGCGTCGCCATGTCCACATAGGCACCGCCCGGATAGCGCGTCGCATAGGCCGCATAGGCGGCCGGCGTGTTCACCACCGTGGCGTAGCGCCACGCCATCGCGTCGACGCGCAACGCGAGCGTGGTGCGCACCCATTCGGCGCGCGGATCGCCGGGATAGAGCAGCAGGAACTGCTCGTATTCCGGCACCGTGTCGTCCTCGACGACCATGTCGTAGGCGTCATCGGGCGACAGACCCTGCATCGCCGCGATCGGCGTCGCGGGCGGCGGTCCGGCAGCATAGTTGGGCTGCGGTGCATAGTACGGTTGTGGGCCAGCCGCATAGTTCGGCCCCGGCGCATAACTGGGCCCCGGTGCATAGCTCGGCTGCGGCGCAG
>CAVPGG010000124.1:0-37809 GCA_963703755.1 uncultured Pseudomonadota bacterium | reverse complement strand
CATCTACGAGGCGGCGGAGGTCGACCGCGCCTCGTCGTGGCGGCAATTCTGGTCGATCACGCTGCCGATGGTGCTGCCGTTCCTGATGCTCGCGGTTCTCTTTCGCGCCATCGAGAACTTCAAGATGTTCGACATGGTCAACTTGCTTACGTCGGGCGGACCGGGCTCGACCACCGAGCTCGTCTCGATCACGCTCAAGCGGGCGGCGTTCGAGAAGTGGCGCACCGGCTATTCCTCGGCGCTCGCCATCATCCTGTTCGTCACCGTCTTCGGCGCCGCCAACATCTACGTCAAGACGCTCAACCGGGTGAAGCAGCGATGATGGCCGCGAAATCCACGGCGCATTCCGTCGTCGAGGCGTCCGGCCGCGCGAAGCTCTTCGCCGGCGCGATCATCATCATCTATGCCTTGATCACGATCGCGCCGCTCGTATGGATCGTGGCGACCGCGTTCAAGTCGCAGAGCGACGCGATCGCCTATCCGCCCAAGGTGGTGTTCCAGCCGACCCTCGAGGGCTACGTCAACCTGTTCACGGTGCGCACCCGGCAGACACCAGATTTCATCGCCAACCTGCCGCCCGCCACCACCTGGTACGACAAGCTTGTGCGCAAGCACGACATGGTGATCGCTGGGGCGTCGAAGGTGGTGCCGCGCTTCGTCAATTCGCTGGTGATCGGCTTTGGTTCGACGTTCCTCGCCGTCCTGCTTGGCACGCTCGCCGCCTACGCGTTTTCGCGGTTTCGCATTCCGCTCGCCGACGATCTCCTGTTCTTCATTCTGTCGACCCGGATGATGCCACCGGTGGCCGTCGCCATTCCGATCTATCTGATGTACCGGCAGCTCAATCTCACCGATACCTGGACCGGCATGATCCTGCTCTACACCGCGGTGAACGTCTCGCTCGCCGTGTGGCTGCTCAAGGGCTTCATCGACGAAATTCCGCGCGAATACGAGGAGGCGGCGCTGGTCGATGGTTACACACGCCTGCAGGCGTTGCGCAAGGTCGTGCTGCCGCAGGCGGTCACTGGAATTGCCGCAACGGCGATCTTCTGCCTGATCTTTTCATGGAACGAATATGCATTCGCCGTCCTGCTCACCAGCGGCGATGCCCAGACCATGCCGCCGTTCATCCCCTTCATCATCGGCGAGGGCGGCCAGGACTGGCCGGCGGTCGCGGCGGCGACCACGCTGTTCGTCATTCCGATCGTCCTGTTCACGATTCTGCTGCGCCGGCATCTCTTACGCGGCATCACCTTCGGAGCGGTGCGGCGATGAGCGCGAGCGTGATCGGCAAGCGCGGACTTGACCGCTGGTTTCGCCGCGGTCCTTGGGAGCGCGCCGGTATGACGGCGATCGCGACCGGCATCGTGATGCTGGTGCAGCCGTGGTCGATCGACCTCTATGGCTACTCGTTCGTTGCCATCCTTGGCGGCACGCTCGGGTTCGTCATCGTCAGCCATTTTCCAGAATAGGAGGCGGGCGTGGCACAGATCCGGGCAGAGCATTTGGGTAAGTCCTTCGACCGGTTCACGGCCGTGCACGACTCGAATTTCACCATCGAGGACGGCACGTTCTTCGCCCTGCTCGGACCATCCGGCTGCGGCAAGACGACGACGCTGCGCATGATCGCCGGCCTCGAGCTGCCGACCGACGGCCGCATCCTGCTCGACGGCGAGGACGTGACCTATCGGCGCGCCGCCCAGCGCGACATCGCGTTCGTCTTCCAGCTGTTCGCCCTCTACCCGCACATGACTGTCGCCCAGAACATCGGCTTTCCGCTCAAATGCCAGGGGATGCGGCGACGCGAGGTGCGCGCCTGCGTCGTCGAGACGGCGCGGGTTCTGCGCATCGAGCATTTGCTCGCGAGCAAGCCCTCGAAGCTTTCGGGCGGCGACCGGCAGCGGGTCGCGCTCGGCCGCGCCATGGTGCGGCGGCCGAAGGCCTTCCTGATGGACGAGCCGCTCGGCGCCCTCGACTCCGAGTTCCGCCATCTGATGTGCGATGAGCTGCGCGACCTGCATGATCGCGTCTCGGCCACCACCGTCTATGTGACGCACGATCAGCTCGAGGCGATGTCGATGGCCGATCGCATCGCCGTCATGAATGCCGGCCGCGTCGAGCAGATCGGAACGCCGCAGGAAATCTACGACCGGCCGGCGAGCATGTTCGTTGCCGACTTCATCGGCTCGCCGCCGATGAATTTCCTGCCCTTCGAGGCCGGGCTGCAGGCGGGCGATCGCGCGGTCCTGCTTCGGGACGTGACCGTTGCGGTACCCGAAGTCCGCGAAGCGCGGCCGGCCGGGCCGCTGGTGCTCGGTGTACGCCCGGAGCACATCGCCTTTTCCGATGTGGCGCCGCTGCGCGGTCGCGTCTTCGGCGCCGAGTATCTGGGGACGACCCAGATTGCCACGGTCGAGACCGAGCAGGGCCGCCTCAAGGCGCGGCTGCCGTCGAGCACGCCGGTGCAGATCGGCGAGACGGTGGGCCTCGCCTTGCGTTCCGAGTACCTGTCCCTGTTCGACGCCCGCACCGGATGGGCGATCGCGACCGCGCCGCACGGGAGTGTCGGCCATGGCTGACGTCATCATGCGTCATGTCAGCAAGCAGTTCGGCCACGTTCAGGCCGTCGACGATCTGTCGCTGTCGATCAATGACGGCGAATTCGTCGTATTGCTGGGGCCGAGCGGGGCCGGCAAGACCACGACGCTGCGCCTGATCACCGGCCTCGAGCAGCCGGATGCGGGCTCGATCTCCATCGACGGGCGCGACGTGACGCGCGTGCCACCCGGGGCGCGCGATATCGCATTCGTCTTCCAGCAGTATTCGCTTTATCCGCACCTCAGCGTGTACGACAATCTTGCCTTCCCGCTGCGCTCGCCCGCGCGCCGGATTCCCGAGCCGACGATCCGCGAGCGTGTCACCCGCACCGCCGAGCTGCTGCATATCCGCGACAAGCTCGCCAACCGCGCGACCCGGCTGTCCGGCGGCGAGATGCAACGGGTCGCGATCGGACGCGCGCTCGTGCGCGATCCCGGCATCTACTTGATGGATGAGCCGCTGTCCTCGCTTGACGCGAAGTTGCGCGCCGAACTACGTCTCGAGCTCAAGCGGATCCAGGTCGAGCTCGGCGCCACCATCCTGTACGTGACCCATGACCAGGTCGAAGCCATGACGATGGCCTCACGCATCGGCGTCATCCGCGGCGGCCGCTTGCTGCAGATCGGCACGCCGCGCGAGATCTACGAGAAGCCGAGCGACCGCTATGTCGCGAGCCGGCTCGGCACGCCGCAGATCAACTTCCTGCCGGCGGAGCTCGTCCCGGAGATGCCCATGCCGCCGGGCACGGATACGATCGGCATACGGACAGAGCATCTGCGCCTCGCCAAGCTCAACGGCGGCAGGCTCGTCGGCCGGGTGCATCGCGTCGAGCATCTGGGCGACCAGAATCATGTCCATGTCGAATATCGCGGCCAGATGCTGGTGACGCTCGCCGATCCGCATCAGTCACTCGAAGCCGGCCGGGACGTCGAGCTTGCCCTGGTCGATCCGCTCTATTTCGATGCGGCCGGAAAAAGCATCCCGTCCACGGCGCACTGAGGATCGCGATGTCGCTCGAGCCTGAAACCATCAAATCCATCGTGCGGGCGGTCGCCGAGCAGGTGATCGCCAGCGCGCCGGAATTGACCGCGCTCGATCAGGCGATCGGCGATGGCGATCACGGCACCAACATGAAACGCGGCTTCGAGGCGGTGCTGGGCAAGCTCGACACCATCGGCACGCAGCCCCTCGACGAGGCGCTCAAGACCATCGGCAAGACGCTGGTGATGACCGTCGGCGGCGCTTCCGGACCGCTCTATGGCAGCTTCTTTCTCGCGGCCGGCGACGCCTTGCACAGCAAGCGGATGCCGGACGATATCGCCGACGTGTTCGCCCGCGGCGTCGACGCCGTGAGCGCGCGCGGCCGCTCGAAGCCAGGCGAAAAGACCATGCTCGACGTGCTCTGTCCGGTTCTCGAAACGCTGAAAACCGGCGCCGGGTGCCCCGACCTCATCGCGCGCGTGCGCGCTACGGCGACCGAGGCGGTCGCGCGCACGATTTCGATGCAGGCCGCGAAGGGCCGCGCATCGTATCTCGGCCCGCGCAGCGTCGGCCATGTCGACCCCGGTGCGCGCTCGAGCTGCGTCCTACTGCACGCGGTCTGTGACACCTTGGAGGCCCATCCGTGAACCATCGGGTTGGAAATCGTCATCGTGTCGCATTCGCGCGACATCGCCAAAGGCACCGCCGACATGGTGCGTCAGATGGTCGGCAGCGAGATCAAGGTCGCCTATTGCGGCGGAGACCGGGACGGCGGGCTCGGCACCAACGTGCCGTCGATCCTCGACGCGATCAGCCAGGCGTGGTCGCCCAAGGGCGTGGCGATCCTGGTCGATCTCGGCGGCGCCGAGACGAACAGCGAGATGGCGGTCGAGATGCTGCAGCCCGAGCGCCGCAACCTCGTGGTCGTGTGCAATGCACCGATCGTCGAGGGCGCCGTCATGGCGGCAACCGAAGCGGCGGGAGGCAGCTCGCTCGAGCAGGTGCGGGCCGTCGCCGAGGAGCTTTCCGCCAGTTGAACCGCGATTCGTCAGATCGCCTCATGCGAGAATGCACATGTTGGACGCATCGAATGGTCAGGCCGTCACCGGGAGCGTGCAGCTGGTTCACGCGGTCGGCATGCACGCCCGGCCGGCGGTCAAGCTCACGAAGCTCGCCAAGACGTTTCACGCCCAGATCTCCATTCGTGCGCGCGACGCGGCCGAATGGATCAACGCGAAGAGCGTCGTCAAGGTGATGGGCATGCGTGCGGCGCGCGATAGCATCATCGAGATCAGGGCATCAGGCGACGATGCTGCGGCCGCGGTAGCGGCGCTGGTCGAGCTTGTCGCCAGCGACTTTCCGGATAATCGCCCGTGAACGAGCGCGCCGACATCGCTGGACTGACCTACAAGGGCAGAACCGCATCGATCGGGTTCGTCCAGGGGCCGTTCGTGCGAGTCGACCCGGCGCCGAGCCTCGCGCGCGCGGTCGGCTCTGCCGGCGACGAGGAGCTTGCCTTGCGCGCCGCGCTCGAGACGGCGGGCGGGCAGATCGCTTCGCTGGCCGCGTCCGCCGGCGGCGAGGCGGCGCAGATTCTCGAGTTTCAGGTGGCATTGCTGGAGGACGAGGATTTCCTCGATCCGGTCCTTGCCGCCATTGCGGACGGGGCGGCGGCGGACGCGGCCTGGTCGGAAGCCCTCGACCGCCAGATCGCGGACTACAACTCTGCCGCCGACGAATATCTGCGCGCGCGGTCCTCCGACCTTGCCGACCTGCGCGACCGCGTGGTGTGCGCGCTGCGCGGCGGCGCCGAACTCGGCGCGTGAAATTCCGCGCGGCGCGGTCGTGTGCGCCGACGATCTGCCGCCGTCCCGCTTCCTCGAGATCGACTGGTCGAACGGCGGTGGCCTCGCGCTCCTCGGCGGCAGCCCGACGAGCCACGTCGCGATGCTTGCGCGCGCGCGCTGCATCCCGATGGTCGTGCAACTCGGCGCCGTCGACCTGACCGCCCGATCGGCGCTGCTCGACGGCGAACGCGCGACGCTCGAGCTGGATCCGAGCCTCGAGCAGATCGGGCGGTTCGGGCAGCGCCGCGAAGCGCACCGCAAAAGCCGCGCCGCGGCGCGGGCGATCTTGCGCCGGCCCGCCGCCTCATGGGAGGGCGAGAAGATACGGCTGCTCATCAATATCCAGGGCGTCGAGGACCTCGACCACGCCGATTCCCAATATGCCGACGGCATCGGCCTGATGCGCACGGAGTTCCTGCTCCGCGGGCCCGAGGGAGTGCCGGACGAAGAGCGCCAGTTCCTCTCCTATGACGCGGTCTGCCGGTGGGCCGGCAACCGGCCGGTGACGATCCGCACGTTCGACGCGGGCGGCGACAAGCCAGTGCCCGGCTTCACCCGCGACGGCGAGGCAAACCCATTCCTTGGCGTGCGGGGCCTGCGGCTCTGCCTGCTGCGGCCCGATGTGTTCACGGTCCAACTGCGAGCGCTGGCGCGCGCGGCCGTGCGTGGCAATCTCAAGGTCATGCTTCCCATGGTGACGATTCCGCACGAGCTCGAGGCGGCGCGCAAACTGTTCGCCGATGCGGTCGGGGCTCTGCGCGCCGAGGGCACGCCAGCCGCCATGCCGGAGCTCGAAATCATGGTCGAGGTGCCGGCAACCGCCTTGACGATCGAGCGCTTCAACGCGGCATTCTTCTCCATCGGCTCCAACGACCTCGCCCAATATGTGACAGCGTGCGACCGCGGCAACGGTTCGCTCGACATGTTGCTCGATCCGCTTCATCCGGCCGTTCTCGAACTGATCGGCCGCGTCGTTCAGCACGGCCGGCGTTGCGGCATCGCCGTCAGCCTGTGCGGCGACATGGCGGGCGACCCGCGCTGCATCCCGGCGCTGCTGTCGCACGGATTGCGCGAGCTGTCGGTCAATCCGTCCGCCTTGGCCGAGGTCAAGCAGACCATCGACGGGTTGAATAAGCGGAGGCGGCCGTGACCGACGCGGCAGCTGAGGAACCGGGCGAGCTTGGCGCCGTCGCCGAATACAAGCGCCTCTTCAAGGAGGTGCTGGATACCCGGCCGTCCGGCATGCGCCTTCGGCTGGCGCATGCGATCGGAAAGAACCGCAGCTTCATCAGCCAGATTTCCAATCCGGCCTATCCGGTCCCGATCCCGGTGCAGCATCTCAACACCATCTTCAACGTCTGCCACTTTCCGCCGACCGCCAGGGCCGCGTTCCTCGAGGCCTACGCGCGCGCGCATCCGCGGCGGATGGCACGCCTCGCTGAAATTCCGCGCGAGCGCCCGATCACGCTGCATGTGCCGGATCTCGGCAGCGCCAAGCGCAACGGACAAGTCGACGCGCTGCTGCAGGAGTTTGCGCGGCGGCTGAGCGCGCTTCTGCGCGACGAAAAGTGAACGGGCGACCGCGCCCCGGCGATATCGACGAAAGAGCCGGACCATGAAGAAATTCATCAATTCCCCCGACACCATGCTGGCCGAGAGCCTCGACGGCTTCGCGGCAGCGCATGCCGATATCGTGGCGCTCGGCCCCGAGCGAAAATTCATGCGCCGCCGCATGCCGAAACCAGAGAAAGTCGCGCTGATCTCCGGCGGCGGCAGCGGACACGAGCCGCTGCATGCGGGCTTCGTCGGGTCCGGCATGCTCGACGCCGCATGCCCGGGGCAGATCTTCACCTCGCCGACGCCGGATCAGATGGTCGAGGCGGCGGCCGCCGTCGGCAGCAGCGCCGGCATCCTCTTCATCGTGAAGAACTATGCGGGCGATTGCATGAACTTCGAAATGGCGGCCGAGCTGTGCTCGGGCCCGGTGGCAACGGTCTTGACCAATGACGATGTAGCCGTCGAGACCTCCGCCCACAGCGCGGGGCGCCGCGGTGTCGCGGGCACGCTGGTGGTGGAGAAGATCGTCGGTGCGGCGGCCGAGATGGGCATGGATCTCAAGTCGTGCGCGCAGCTCGGCATCGAGGTGAACGCGCGGACCCGCTCCATGGGCGTGGCGCTGACAAGCTGCACGGTTCCGGCCGCCGGCACCCCCACGTTCACGCTCGGACCCGACGAGATGGAAATGGGCGTCGGTATCCATGGCGAGCCCGGCCGCAAGCGCGTGAGCCTGGCCCGCGCCGACGCCATCGCCGACGAGATGATGGGCGCGATCATGGCCGATCTCGACAATCCGGCGCGCGGCGACGTGTTGCTCCTGATCAACGGCTTCGGTGGAACGCCGATGATCGAGCTCTACCTCATGTATAATGCGGCGCGGCGCATCCTGGAGAAGCGCGGGCTCGCCGTAGCGCGGTCGCTGGTTGGCTCCTTCGTGACGTCGCTCGACATGGCCGGATGCTCGATCACGGTGAGCCGGCTCGACGCAACCTCGACCGCGCTTTGGGACGCTCACGTACATACCGCCGCGCTTCGGTGGTGACGAGAATGAAGAGCCTGACGGTCGGCGGCGCGATGATCGACACGATTGCGATCATTGAGAGCGATCGCATCGAGCGCATGACCATGCTGAACGCGGAGGCCTCCTTCCTGCTCCTGGAGGAAGGCCGCAAGACCGAAGCCGAGGAGATCTCCACCCATCCGGGCGGCGGCGCGGTCAATGCCGCGGTCGCGATGGCGCGGCTCGGCGTCGATGCTGCGGTGCTTGCCAAGCTTGGAACCGATGCGCGGGCCGATGCAATTCTCGCGCGTCTCGCGCAAGAAGGCGTGTCGAGCCGCTGGGCGATCCGCGACGGCCGTGCGCCGACGGGTGCCTCCGTCCTCATCTCGTCGCATGACCGCAATGCGGCTATCTTCACCTTTCGCGGCGCCAACACACTGCTCGAACCGGACGACCTGCGCGACGACGCCTTCGCGGTCGACCTCGTCTATCTCGCCAACCTGAGCAATGAATCGGCCGATTGCTTTCCAGCCATCGTCGGCCGCGCCAAGGCCCATGACGCGCTCGTCGCCGCGAACCCTGGCCCGCGCCAGCTCTCCGCGCGCGGCGACGCCTTCCTCGAAAGCGTGTCGGCGATCGATATCCTCGTCCTCAACCGGACCGAAGCCGATCTCCTGGTGCCGCGCCTCGTCACTCGTTCGCGCGAAGGCGGACCGGCCCTCGCGCTCGCGCCCGGCGAGAAACCGCCTGCGCTCGCCGTGCGCGGCCTGGTCGGCGGCGGGTTCGAGATGGGGATCGCCCCCTATCTTGGCGCGCTGGCGCGGCTCGGCCCCCGGTATGTCGTGGTGACGGACAGCGCCAACGGCGCATTCGTCGGCTCGGCGCAGGAGATCCTTTACGCGCCTGCGGTGAAATCGAAGGTGGTCGGCACCACCGGCGCCGGCGATGCGTTCAGCGCCACCTTCAGCGTCTATGTGGCGCTTGGTCGTCCGGTCGACGTGGCTCTGCGGGCGGCGACCATCAATTCGGCATCGGTCGTCGGGCACATCGACACGCAAACGGGCCTTCTGCGGCGAGAGGAGATCGACCGGCGCCTCGCCGCCATGCCGCCGCAACCAACGATTTGCCGGTGGGCTGCGTAGTCAAATAAGCTGCCGCCGGAAAAACTCGCGGCGCCGGACAAGCTGTGCATCAACGTGATGGGCGTGGAGAGCATTGGCCTCGGATTAGCGACGCAATGCGCGGCTCAGCGGTGGACCGCGCAGCCGCATGTCGGCGCGTGGTAACGGCCATTGGGCTCGACCATGCCGCCCTTGCCGTACATGTTTCGCGGTCGCGCCCAGTCGCCCAGCGAGTGGGTGGGGCCCGTTTCATTTCGCCCCTTCGGCGCGGCGTCGAGAATGCCGTAGATCCCGAGCGCCTCCTCGCCCCCGCGGCCGTAACCCGAATAGGTGTGGAAGACCTCGCCGGCCTCGTTCTTGTGAAAGACGCTGCGGCCGGACAGGTCCTGGACCGACGTGACCCATTCGGGCGCCGGCCCAAAATTGTACCGCGCGCGCCCGGCGGCAACATCGCCCGCCCGGAACGAGACGTTGAAGTCGTAGTTGAAGTCGCTGTCGAACGCGGAGACCCAGAGGAACCGCCAACCCATGCGCTTGCGCACGACCTCGATCTCATCGATCGGGGCGCGGGCGACGACCGCGTAGCTCACGTCGTGGTTCTCGAGGTGAGGCAGCAGGTCCGTCACGTGATCGACCTCGAGCGAGCATCCCACGCACTGATGCTGCGCGCCCGGCGCCATCATGAAGTGCTTGATGTAGAGCTGGCTGCGCCCGCGGAAGAGGTCCGACAAGGTGAGCTTCCCCTCCGGCCCGCTGAACACATACTCCTTCTCGATCCGGACCCACGGCAATCTCAGACGCTCGGCCGCGACGAGGTCGCGGTGGCGCGTCAGGGCCTTCTCCTGACGGAGAAGCGCGACGCGCGCCTTGATCCATTCCTCTCGCGACACCACCTGATGCTGCATCGTCATTCTCCCTTGCTCCCTTGGTTCACGCGGCGGCGCGCTCGATGCCCGCGGCCGCGACCAGGACGCCGAGCCGCTTGCGGGCGTAGAACATGCGGGTCTTCACCGTGTTCTCCGGAATGGCGAGAATCTCGACGATCTCGCGGATCGATTTCTCCTGGTAGTAGACGAGATCGATGATCTCGGCATGCTCGCGCGAGAGCGCGGCGAGCGCGCGACGGAGCACGGCGCCCGTATCTTTCCCTTCGAGCTCCGCCTCGGGGTCACGCGCGGGGTCGACCACATTCTGCGCCGCCTCGCAATCGAGCGGCTCCGTCGGCCGGCGCCGCACGGCGTCGAGCGCCCGGTGCCGCGCGATCCCGAGGAGCCAGCTCGACACCGAGGCGCGGCCCTCGTAGCGGCCCGCATGCTGCCAGGCGTCGATGAAGGTCTCGCTCACCGTGTCCTCGGCGAGCGCCGCGTCGCGCACGATGCGCAGCACGAAGCGATAAACCTTCACGTGATGCCGCCCGAACAGCGTGCGCACGGCCGATTTGTCGCCGGCCGCGATCTGCCTGATCAGCGTCTCGTCGGACGGCGAATCCGCGTGGTCTCGTGACGACAAGAAGGTGACCTTGTTCATGGCTCCCTCCTCCACTCCGCGTTTGCAATTGGGACAAGTCTTCCCGTCCTCGTGTCATCTGCACACGAGGTCAGTCGGTCGCATTCGGTCGCTAGAGTTCAGGCGTCGAATAGAACCTCGAAGCCGCCGTAGATCAGCCGCTTGCCGTCGAACGGCATCGGGTTGACGTTGGGTTTGATGCGGGGGTCGGCCATGACCTTCTTCATTCCTTCGTCGCGCGCCTGGCGTGACGGCCACACGATCCAGGAGAACACGACGGTCTCGTCGTCCTGCTTCTTCACCGCCATCGGAAAGGACGTGAGCTTGCCGTCCGGCACGTCGTCGCCCCAGCATTCCACCATCCGCAATGCGCCGTGCTCCTTGAACACGGGCGCGGCGAGCTGCACGTGCTTCTTGTAGGCCTCGCGCTTGGCGGTCGGCACGGCCGCGACGAAGCCATCGATGTATTCCGGCATGATCATCACTCCTGGGGGTCGATCGGACGGTTGAACAGTTGCAGGATGTAGCGGCGCAGATGCGCGACGCAGTCGCGTGCGACCTGCGGGCCGCCCTGCGCCTTGGCGAGAATGAACGAGCCCTGCAGCACCGCCTGGGTGTAGAGCCCGAGGCTCTGGGCGCTCCATGGCGCGTCGGGCGCATAGAGCGCCTTCGCGGCGGCGATGTCCTCGGCGAGGCGGTCGGCGTGGCGGACGATGTAGGTCTCGCACGCCTGCCGGATCGCGGGATGTGAATCGTAGGCCTCCTGCACCATCGTGCCGAAGAGGCAGGTGAACTGGGCGATCGGTCCGGTGAGCATCGCCAGGCGGAAGTCGATGTAGCCGAGCAGGCGGTCGAGCGGATCGGCGAGCTCGTGGTAGGGCGCGCCGCCGAACAGCTGCTCCGCCATCCGGCCGAAGTGCGCGGCCGCCTCGACGCCCAGGTCTTCCTTGCTCTTGAAGTGATGGAAGAACGCGCCTTTCGTGGCGCCGGCGGCGCCGCAGATGTCGTCGACCGTCGTGGCCGAATAGCCGCGCTCGCGGATCATCTGCATCGCCGCGTCGAGGAGGCGGGTGCGGGCGTCCGGCTGGGCCGAGGATCGGGGGGCTCTTGCGTTCATGATCGATACATACCAACTGGTCGGTATGTGCGTCAAGCACTTTTTTTCTGCTGCAATTCCAGTTGCTTGTCGGAACGCCGTCCGCAGGCCTATCCTGACGGCACAAAATCCAGGGCGGGAGACGGGAGATTCTCGCCGCTCGACGGGGTGGACCACATGCTGGCAACCGGCAAGCAGAAGCTCGACCGCATGCGCGACGGCCGCGCCGTGTATATCGGCGCCGAGCGCGTCGACGACGTGACGACCCACCCCGCGTTCGCCGCGGCCGCGCGGACGATCGCCGATCTCTACGACCTCAAGGCCGACCCGGCGCAGCGGAATCTCTTCACTTACGAGGAGAACCGCGAGCGCTATGGCCTGCAGTGGCTGCGCTGCCGCAGCCGCGACGACCTCGCCCGGCGCATGCGCGCGCTTCATGCGAGTGCCGAGGCGACCTACGGCTTCATTGGCCGCTCGCCCGAGCAGGTCGCCGGCCTGATCACCGGGCTTGCGATGAACCCTGCGGTGCTGGAGACGCTGCATGCCGGCTTCGGCGACAACCTGCTGCGCTACTACGACCACGCACGCCGCAACGACCTCTACCTCTGCTTCGCCGTGACGCCGCCGACCGGCATGCGCGCGCCCGAGCTCTTTCCCGGCCAGCAGCGCGACGATCCGAACCTGCAGGTGGTCGCCGAGGATTTCGGCGGGCGTCACCGTCGCCGGCATGAAGATGCTCGCGACCAGCGCGGTATTCGCCGACGAGATCCTGATCGGCAACCTCACGCCGATCGCCGACGCCTTCAAAGCCGAGGCCATCACGGCGGCGCTGCCGCTCAACGCGCCCGGCGTGTCGCTGTGGTCGCGCCAGCCCTATGCGGCGCAAGTGCGCCACGAGGCCGACTATCCGCTGTCCTACCGCTTCGACGAGACCGACAGCGTGCTCGTCTGCGACAACGTGAAGATCCCCTGGGAGCGCGTCTTCCTGCACAACGATGCCGCCATGTCGCGCCGCATCTACATCGAGACGCCGGCGAACTGCTACCAGAACCACCATTCCAACATCCGCTTCTGGGCCAAGATGGGCCTGATCGTCGGCGTCGCGAGCCGCATCTGCCAGGCGAACGGCATCGACAGGATCCCCGCCGTGCGCGAGACGCTCGGCCGCCTCGCCGCGCTCGAGGCGACGATCGGCGGGCTGGTGCACGGCCAGATCGAGGCGTGGGAGGAATGGCCGCCGGGCTACGCCACGCCCAACCGCCGCATCATGTATGCGGCGCTCAACTGGTGCCAGGAGCATCACAGCGAGATCGTCGACAGCCTGCGCACGCTGCTCGGCGGCATCCCGCTGCTGATGCCCGCGAGCATCGACGTGGTGACCGACGCGGCGCTGCGCGATCGCTTCGAGCGCTGGTGGAAGACCCCGTCGATCGAAGCGGTCGAGCGCCACAAGCTCTACAAGCTCGCCTGGGACATCGTCGGCTCGGAGTTCGCCGGCCGCCACATGCTCTATGAGAAGTTCTACGCCGGCAATTCGCTGGTGGTGCGCAACCAGAGCGACCGCGAGGCGCCATGGGAGCGCTTCCACGCGACGGTCGACGGCCTGCTGGCGAACGTGAAAGTGCCGGCGCGCGAGTGAAGTGAGGTTGCGGCCGGCGCAGCCGCCGCAACCAACGCGGCTTACCGTCCGCCGAGAGCGGCTTCCACCTGCCCCATCAGGGCCTGCGCCAGCATGCGATAGCCTTCGGGCGTCAGGTGCCGCCCGTCGGGCTGGTGCGGCAGGTTGCGAAACGTGCCGTTCTCCAGCACGATCACCTTGACGCCACGCGCCGCGAGGCGGCTCTCGATCGCCGCAACATTGTCGGCGCGCTCGACCTCGCGGCCCTTGCGCCGATCGTTGCCGCCCGGCTGCAGGATCACCAGCGCCGTGCCGTTCGGCACCACGCCGAGCCGGTTCAGCATGCTGCCGGTGGTGTCGCCGTTGATGCCCGCATTGATGACGCGGACGGTGTGGCCGGCGCCGCGCAACAGCGCCTCGAGCTGCGCCGGATAGGCCGCGTTGCGTGCGACGCCGCGGCCATAGGTCTGGCTGGCGCCGAGCGCGACGATGATCGTCGTGGCCTGAGCGGCACCGATGCCGAGGATTGCGGCCGCGAGGGCAGCGAACCATGCGGCCTTGCAGGTGGGAGCCATTCGCATCGTTCATCTCCTCGACGCTGCGCCGCGTCCCGATCGAGCCGACCAGGCGCTCACTGCGCGACGGTGCTGGGGTTCTTCGCGTCGGCAACCATGAAGATCAGGAATGCTGGCCGTGATGGTGACAGACAGGAGTGAGGCCGCCGATGCGATCGCGACGTAGGAGCCGATCGATCCTCTGCGCATGTTCGTTCCCTCCGCGGCAAGGAAGCCGTAGAATAGGATGTGAGGCGCCGCGAGGCCAAGACGGGGACGAAGACGGCAGCCGTACAGGGAGCACGCCATGACGCGACCGTTCGAAGGCATCCGGGTGATCGACGTGACGCACGTGCTGGCCGGGCCGTTCGCGGCCTACCAGCTCGCCGTGCTCGGTGCCGACGTGATCAAGGTCGAGCATCCGGACGATCCCGACCAGAGCCGTGGCAGCGGAACCGACAAGGCGCTCAACCGGGCGCAGATGGGCACCGGGTTCCTGACGCAGGCGTCGAACAAGCGCTCGATCACGCTCGATCTCAAGTCGGAAGGCGACCGGGCCAAGCTGAGAAAGCTCGTCGCCACCGCCGACGTCTTCGTCGAGAACTACCGCCCGGGCGCGCTCGAGGCCCTCGGCCTCGGCTACGATGCGCTCGCGGCCATCAATCCGCGGCTGATCTACGCCTCGTTCTCGGCCTTCGGCCAGACCGGACCGCGGCGCGAGCAGACCGCCTACGACCACGTCATCCAGGCGACCTCCGGCATCATGGCGATGACCGGCACCGAGGACGTGCACCCGGTCATGTTCGGCTCGCCCGCGATCGACTACGCGACCGGCATGACCGGCGCCTTCGCGCTCGCCTCGGCGCTGTTCCAGCGCGAGAAGACCGGCCGTGGCCAGCGGGTCGACATGGCGATGCTCGACGTTGCGATGATCCTCATGAGCTCGCATCTCACCGGCTACCTGCGCAACGGCAAGCATCCGCAGCCGCACGGCAACCGGCATGCGCACGCAACCAACGGCGCCTATCCGACCAAGGCGGGACTGGTGATGATCGGCGCCAGCAACGTGCGCCAGCAGCGCCGCCTGTGGACCGTGCTGGGGCGCCCCGAGATGATCAAGCGCACGAACGACGAGCGCGAGGCGGATCATGCGCGCGAGACCGCGGTGCTCGCCGAGATCATGCTCACCCACACGGCCGACGAGTGGGAGGAGTTCCTCCAGGCGCGCCACGTGCCGGCCGCACGCGTGCGCACCATGGGAGAGGCGCTCGCCGATCCGCAGGCCGCGAGCCGCGGCGTGGTGCATCGCCATGCCGGCGCGCCCGGCATCGACGGGGATTTCAGCGTGCCGATCGCCGCCTTCATGTTCGCCCATGGCGGCCCGCGCATCGACACGCCGCCACCGCGGCTCGGCGAGCACAATGCGGAGGTCTTTGCCGAGATCGAGGGGCGCGACGAGGTGCGCAAGGTCGGAACGTAGCGCGACGCGCGTCTCAACGGTCGCAGGGTCCATCCACAGGCGCGGGACATGCGTAAAGTCGTGCGCACACCACGCCGGGTCCGTGATACCGTTCTTGATCCGCGCCACCGCGATCAGAGGTTTCGATCATGTCAGCTTCCGCTTCCGGCCACATGACCAGGCAGATCATGTCGGTCGCGCTGTTCTGGACCCTGTCATTCTCAATGTACGGCGTCGCCTCGGCCGCGGAGCCGTTGGATGAGGCCGGGCGGGCGGCCTTTCTGGCGGAGCTCCAGCCGGTTACATTGAAGAACTGCACCTTGAAGCGGTTCGGCAGCGCCAACGACGGCGGCTACCTGGTCTGCGATAATCTCAGCGACGGCGTGCAGTCGGGCTATTCATACGGCGTCGGCCCGAACGACCAAATGGGCTGCGACATATCCAAGCGCTATCACGTCACGGTGCACGAATACGACTGCTTCGATCCCGCGCGCCCGAAGTGCGAGGGCGGCGTCTTCAAGTTCCACAACGAATGTCTCGCGCCGCGCGCGATGCGCGACAAGAATCATCGCGTCTTCGACAGCCTGCAGAACCAGTTCGCGAAGAACGGCGATACCGGCAAACGGCTGTTCGTGAAGATCGACATCGAGGGCGCCGAATGGGAAGCGCTGCTCGCGACGCCGGACGCCGTGCTCGAGCGTATCGATCAGATCCCCATGGAGATGCATGTGTTCAAAGGGGTTACGCCCCTGCACATACAGGTGATCAAGAAGCTCAAGAAGCTCTTCTACGTGGTCAACCTGCATTACAACAATTTCGCCTGCAATCCGAAGATGAAGCCTTTGCGCGGGACGGCCTTCGAGGTGCTGCTGGTCAACAAGCGGCTCGGCGAGCTCGACACCGCGGCTCCCGTGCCGGCTCCCATGAGCCCGCTCAACGCGCCGGACAAGCTGGATGCGCCGGAGTGCAATTGATACCGGCGTTTAATGCTTGACAGCTTTTTGCGCTCTATCGCTGCAGATTGTTGTGCCGAATTTATTGTTGCGGGTGCATGTCAATTGCCGTATTGGTGAAATGGGACGCGTGGAATTGCGCCCGTCGCCGAAAGGCGACGGGCGTTTTGATTCATAAATCGGGGATCGGTCAACGAATAGGTGCCCGGACAGAAGGGCAGCACTCAATCGTTGAGATGAAGGGTGGCTCCCGGACATCAGGTGACCGCGCTTCTCTTCGTCGGCACTGAGCTGTACACCGGCACCGCCCACAAGACCGCCAAGCTGAAATGCCCCGGTAAGTGCCCGCTACGGCTTTCCGCTGCCGACGCGCGTGCGAATTACGCCCGGCGCCGAGACGGCGGCCGGGATTTTTGTGCCCGACGTTCCCGCCTCTGTTAATGGCCATCGTTCTTCCTGTTATTGCGCCTGTTCACTCCTGTATCTACGTCGAGGGCACTTTTCCAGGATTCCAAATGGTTATCCTGTATTTCGGCCTCTCCGCCCCCTGTAAATCGCCTGTATTTTCTCCGGCAAAATTTTTACATGCCGTTTTGCCGTTTTTGCGCGAATCCGAAAACGGTTGAGGCGAATACGGCATAGGACGCGGAGATTGTTTGCGCGACCTTCCTCAGGAGGGCCGCTGGATACTGCTGTGGGGCGACGCCTATGGCGCCGGCAGCACGGCCAATGGCGATCCGGTTGATTGAGCTACGCGCCCGGCGCCAGGCGAAACGGGCGGCCGTCAGGCGGGTTCACGTCGCCGTGTATCGCGATGAACGTCGGTCAAGACGCAGGACCGGATTTGCGTGCGATCAGCGAGCTACCCGTCACCGGCAGCCGGCGAGCGCCGATGCCTTGTTCTCGAGCACAAACGGCCCAAGCTTCTTCACAGCTTCCTCGGCGTAGCTCATGTCCACGAGCCGCTCCGCCGGCAGATGGGCGGTCGAGAACTTGTTCGCCACGTACCAGCGCTGCATGTCGAGCGTGCTCGCCACGTTGACGCGGCCGTCCGGGCTGCGCGCTGGCCACGGATAGTCGTTGAGGATCTTCGGGCTGCGCTCGGAGCCGTGGCGCACGATCGCCGCGATCATCTCCTTCCTGATCGAGCCGCCGTGATAGGCGTTGCAGTAGTCGCGCACGCCGCGCAGGTAGGCGGTGTAGTATCTCTGCAGCGTCTCGCGGTTCTGCTTCGCCCAGTCGGTGTTGACCATGATCACCGCGATCGTCATCGGGCTCGGCTGCACCAGCTTGTCGGGCTGGGCGAACCCGACCGCGAATTTCTGCTCCGCGTATTCATAGACGAAGGGCGGGATCAGCAGCGCGGCGTCGACCGCCTTGTTGGCGAGCGCCGCTGCCATCTGGTTGAAGCGCAGCACTTTGATGTCGACGTTGGAGATCCCGAGGCCGACGGTCTCCAGCATTTTGCCGGTCTCGTAGGTCGAGACCGAGCCGACGCCGTTGCTGGCGATCGCGCGGCCCTTGAGCTGCCGCAGGTCGGTGATCTGGTCCCTGAGGTCGGCGCGGAGCATCAGGTCGTGGCCGATCGGCGTCGATACCCGGTCGCCGATGATGATCACCGGCATGCCCTTTTCCAGGGCGTTGAAATAGCCGGCCGAGACCCCGCCCGCGATGATCTGCAGCTTGTTCTGCGCCAGCAGCACCATGGTGTTCGCCGACGTGTCGATGTCGTCGATCACCACGTTGAGCCCGGCCTCCTTGAAGTAGCCGCGGTCGAGCGCAAGCAGCTCGGCGCCGTTGGAGACGGAGCGCACCAGGGCAATGTGGATGGTGGTGTCCTCGGCGCGGGCGGGCCCGCTGGCGAGGACGAGCGCGGCGAGCGCCGCGAGGTGGCGCAGAGTTATGCGTTTCCTCCCTTCCCCTCTCCCTTCGGGGAGAGGGTGGCGAGCCCTCGGGTCTTGCCTTCGGCAAGCCCAAGGATGAACTCCGCGAGCCGGGTGAGGGGCGCTCGGAGTTTCAATTTCGGTACCGAGAGCTCCTCACCCCAATCCTCTCCCCACGCAAGTCGGGCCTGCCTGCCCGACTTGCGCAACTATAGATGCCGAACGCGGGCAAGCCCGAGTTCGGTGGGGAGAGGGAGCGCAACGAGTGTGCTCACCTCACATGGCGAATGTCACGCCCGCGCGTACTTCCCGCGGTTGAAGAACCGGTCCTTGTCGTCGTCCGAGGCGGTCTCGCGGTTGGATTTGATCGCGCCCGTGACCTCGATCATCTTCTTCACCGCCGGGCGCGCCGCGATCGCCTCGAACCAGCGCTTGAGGTTCGGGTTGTTTTCCCACTTCACGCCCATGTTGTCGTGGTTGCGCGTCCACGGGAAGGTCGCGATATCGGCGATCGTGTACTCGTCGCCGCCCAGATAGGCGCTCGCGCCGAGCCGCTTTTCCAGCACCTCGTAGAGCCGCTTCACCTCGGTGTTGTAGCGCGTCATCGAGTATTCGTTGCCGGCGCCGGCGAACAGCTTGAAGTGCACCCACTGGCCGAACATCGGCCCGACGCCGGTGAGCTGGACCATCAGCCACTGTATTGCGTCGTAGCGCTTGGCGATGTCCTTGGGCAGGAACTTGCCGGTCTTCTCCGCGAGGTACATCAGGATCGCGCCCGACTCGATCACCGTGTAGGGCCTGCCGCCCGGCCCGTCGTGATCGACGATCGCCGGAATCTTCGAGTTCGGGCTGATCTTGATGAACTCGGGCTTGTACTGCTCGCCCTTCCACACGTCGACCGGGATCATCTTGTAGGGCAGGCCCAGCTCCTCGAGCATGATGAAAATCTTCTGTACGTTCGGGCTGGTCAAAGCATAGAGATCGATCATGGCTGGGTTTCCCTGGAATGAAGGCGGCGGACTCTAGCGCAGGTCGCGCCGACATGGCTACGGGCGTCGGCGCTTGCGGCGCGCGGGTCACGGGCTAGAGTGGGCACGAGAAAAGGCCATCGGACCACATGCCCAAGCACGTCGTCGCCACCGTCTCGGAGATCGCGCCCGGCGGCCGCAAGCGGGTCGAGGTGAAGGGCCGCGCCATCGTGCTGTTCAACCTTGGCGGCGAGTTCTTCGCGCTGGCGACGCGCTGCCCGCACCAGGGCGGCGACCTCAGCCAGGGCCAGCTCACCTGCCTCGTCGAATCCTCCGAGCCGGGCGAATACAGGACCTCGCGCCACGGCGAGATCCTGCGCTGCCCCTGGCACCAGTGGGAATATGACATCCGCACCGGCAAATCGTGGGTCGACCCCCGCACCGTGCGGGTGCGCAATTTTCCGGTGACGGTCGAGCCGGGCGCCACGCTGGTCGAGGGGCCGTACGTGGCGGAGACGTTCCCGGTGAGCGTGGAGGATGAGTACGTGGTGGTGGACATGTAATTCACCGTCATGCCCGCGCTTGTCGCGGGCATCCACGTCTTGCCGTGCAACAAGACGTGGAAGGCCGGGACATAGGCGAGCGAAGCGACGCCGTTCTTCGAACGGCTGTGCCCGGCCATGACGAACTAAATTCCTCGATAGGTCGCCCGCGGATTCTCCACCATCACCTTGCGCCGCAACTCTGGCGACAATCCGCGCGGCAGAATCTGATCGCCCTCGAACTGCCAGTGCGGATAGTCGCTTGCGTAGAGCAGCATGGCGTCCGAGCCGAGATGCTCAATGAGGCGCGCGATCGTATCGGCATCGTCGGGCGCATCGAACGGCTGGATGGTCAGGCGGAAGTGATCGCGAAAGATCTCCGCCGGCGCGCGATCGACCCACGGGATCTCGCTGCGCAGGCCGCGCCAGAATTTCGAGAAGCGCCACAGGAACGCCGGCACCCAGGTCACGCCTGAACTCGATCAGCACCACCTTGAGCTTGGGAAATTTTGCGAACACGCCCTCGCTGATCAGGCTCGCGGTCTGCGACTGGAAGCCCTGCGACTGGCTCGCATAGTCCTCGACGTAGTAGCTCGGCCAGCCGAGCGCCGTCACGGGATGGCGATAGGCGCTGCCCGCATGAATGCCGATCGGCAGGCCGTGCCGCTCGGCCGCGGCGAACACCGGCCAGATCTGGCGCCGCCCGAGCGGCGTCTCGCCCATGGCGAGCACGAGCACCTGGACGAAGCGCTTGTCGGCGGCGCGCCGCTCGATCTCGTCGACTGCGTGCTCGACGTTCTGCAGCGGCACCACGATCGAGGCGCGCAGGCGTGGGTCACGGTCGAGCCACTCCCTGGCGATCCATTCGTTAAGCGCCGACGCGAACGCCGCCGCCATGTACTCGTCGAACAGGAGCTGGATGCCAAAGAGGCAGTTGAGAATCGCGACGCCGGCGCCCCAGCGGTCGAGCACCTGGGCGCCGAGGCTCGCCGCGTCCACGCCGGCGCGGCCCTTCGCATCGCGCAGGTCGGGCCGCGCCGACAGCGGCGCATTGGGCGGGTAGCTGATGCTGTCGAGCGAATCGATGCCGCGCTCCACCGCCGAGGTGCGCCAATGGTCGTCGAGATAGGGCAACAGCGCCTGCACGCCCGGCACGCCCGGATGCACGTCGCAATCGATCGGCTTGTTGTCGGCGTCGTTCGCCATGACGCGCCTCAGGCCGCGACCGCGGCGGCGAGCGGCGCCGACCACGCGTCATAGCCGTAGAGCCAGTCCGGATCGGTCGCGTTGCGCATCCACGTGTTGGCGCTCGATCCCGCCTGCACGCGCGAGGTACGCGGCTTGCGGTTTGCCTCGAACGCGTCGAAGACGCGCTCGACGCTGTCATCGGGCATCGCTTCGAAGCAGCGCGCCAGCATGACCGCATCCTCGAGCGCCATGGCGGCGCCCGACGCCATGTAGGGCGTCATCGGATGGCAGGCATCGCCGAGCAGCACCGTGCCGCCGCGCCGCCAGGTCGGCAGTGGATCGCGCTCGAAGATGCCCCACTTGTGCACTTCGGGCGCGGCCGCGAGGACGGCGCGCACGTCGGGATGGAAGGCCGCGAAGGCGGGGCGTAGCTCGGCGACATCGCCCTTTGCCGACCACGACTCCTGCGTGATCCAATCGGCCCGCTCCGGCTGGCTGGTGACGAAGTAGACCTCGTCGCGCGGCGCGGTCACCGGATAGATCACGATGTGACGGTCGGCGCCCCACCACTTGGTGCGCGACTGCCCCACATCCACGCCTTGCAACCGCGTGGCCGCAAAGGTCGTGCGGTAGGCGACGCGGCCGGTGAAGCGCGGACGGTCGGCGACGCCGGTCGGCGCGAGCACATGGGCGCGCACCAGCGAGTGCACGCCATCGGCGCCGATCACCGCGTCGGCCAAGACCTCGCGACCGTCCGCGAAGCCGAGCGCGACGCCCGCGCCGTCGGCCGCGATGCGCACGAGCCTGCGGCCCATGTGGATGCAGTCGCGCGGCACGATCGCGGCGAGCGCGGCATGCAGGTCGCCGCGATGGAGCGTCAGGTAGGGCGCCCCGTGGCGCGCCTCGACCGCGCCGCCGAGCGGATGATCGTTGGTCACCGCGCCGGTCACGCCGTCGCGGTTGAGCGCGGAGGCCGGCGCGAAGGCCACGTCACGCAGCCGCTCCTCTATACCGAGGCCGCGATGCACCCGCATGGCGTTCGGGCTCTGCTGGATGCCGGCGCCGACCCGGGCGAATTTCTCCGCCTGCTCGAAGATCTCGACATCGAGGCCGACGCGGCGCAGCGCGGCCGCTGCCGCGAGGCCGCCGATGCCCGCGCCGATGATGGCGATCCTGATCCTGCGCTCGGCTGCCATGGTCGCGTCCCGAATGGTTCCTCAGGCCTGCTGGCGCTCGCCCGGCCACTTGATCAGCGTGCCGCTCGAGGTCGCGGTGGTGAGCAGCTTACCATCCCGGTCGCGCAGCCGTCCCTCCATGAACGTGATGGTGCGGCCCTTCTTGACCACCGCCCCCTCCCCCACGATCGGGCCCGGCCGCGCGGGCGAGAGGAAATGAGTGGTCATGTCGATGGTCGGCACCACCCAGCCGGGACCGCCCATGGTGCACAGCGCCGCGAACGACATCACGAGGTCGAGCATGGCGGCGAGCATGCCGCCCTGCACGGTGCCGAGCAGGTTGCAGAACTCGGGCTTGGCCTCAAACGCGATGGTGATGCGGCCTGCCGCCGGATCGCAGGCGAGCGCCTTCGCGCCCAAGAGGCTCGCGATCGGATTGGTCGAATAGGTGCTGGAAATCCAGTCGAGCGCCTCGGCTTCGGCCATTCTCATGCATGCCCCCGTCATGCCCGGTCGTTCGAAAGAACGGCGTCGCTTCGCTCGCCTATGTCCTGGGCATCCACGACTTTGGCTACATAAGCAAGACGCGGATGGCATCGCAACTCGGGCTTGCCCGAGTTGTGCCAGAATAATTCTTGGCGGAAGTCGGGTGTACCCGACTTCCGCTGACAAGCCCGGCCATGACGTAATCCTCACGGCGCATGCACATACTTCTTCGCGATCGGGCCCCACTTCGCGACCTCGCTGCCGATGAACGCCGTCACTTGCGCGGGCGTCATCGGAATGCGCTCGATCGCGTCCTGGTCGAGCCGCTGCTTCACGTCGGGCAGGTCCAGCACCGCGCCGACCGCACGGTTGAGCTTCTGCACGATCTCGTCCGGCACGCCCGCGGGACCCGACAGCGCGAACCAGGTGCGCACCACGTGATCCGGATAGCCCGACTCCGCGAGCGTCGGCACGTCGGGGAATTCCGCTACGCGCGCGCGCGACGACACCGCGATCGGGATCACCTTGCCGGCGCGCATCTGGCCGAGCGCCGAACTCCACGTCATGGTGCCGAGCATGACGTTGCCGGCGAGCAGGTCGAGCATCGCCTGCGCCGAGCCCTTGTGCGGTACGTGCACCAGCGTGATGCCGGCTTCGTGCGCCATCTCCTCCATGAGCAGGTGGCCGACGGTGCCGACGCCGGGCGAGACGAAGTCGAGCGATTTGCTCTTTGCCAGCGCCGCCAGCTCGGCGAGCGAGCGCACGCCGAGCTTCGGGCTGACGATGAACACGTTGGGCGGCCCGCCGATATAGGCGATGTGGGTCGCGTCGCGCATCGGATCGAAGCCTGGGTTCGGGCTCGCGGCCGGCTCGATCGCATGATACGCGATGCTCGACGTGACGAAGGTGTAGCCGTCCGGCTCCGCATGCGCCGTGTAGGCCGCGCCGATCAGTCCGCCCCCGCCCGGGCGGTTGTCGACGTAGAAGCGCTGCTTGAGCAGCACGGTCAGATGGTCAGCGAGCAGGCGGGCAAACAGATCGGCGGCGCCGCCCGGCGTCGACGGCGCGACGATGCGCACCGGCCGCGTCGGCCAGTCGAGCGCCGCCGCGGGCGTGACGGCGAGCGCGAGCGCTGCCGCGATGATCGCCATCCGTCTCATCCAGCCTCCGTCGATCGCGTGGAACTCGCCTCATTCTCATGCGCCGCTCCGCCCTCATCCTGAGGAGCACTCGCGCAGCGAGTGCGTCTCGAAGGACGAGGGCGGCCAACGCCGGGGCCACCTCCTCCTTCGAGACGCCCGCCTTCGCTTCGCTGCGGCGGGCTCCTCAGGATGAGGCGGGTTCGCTTCAGCGAAGCTATTTCAACCGTTTCGCGGCCTCCTCGACGAGGCTCAGGTCCGCGTGCGCCTTGATGTCGACCTTCTGCTTCACAAACCCCAAGTCCTGCATCACGTTGGCGTTGCGCTGCAGCGCATCGAGGTTCGGCATCATGTCGGGATCGCGGTAGTCGTCGTCCTTGGTGAACAGCCAGCCGAGCCGCTCGGGCGGCGCCTTGACGACCTTGGCGGCGATCTTCACCACCTCGTCGTGGTTCTTCGGGTCGAGATACCAGCGCACGATGCGCAGCAGGTCTTCCATGAAGTCGACCATGGCGGCGCGGTGCGCGTCGATGAAGGGCTTGCGCGACGCGAACACGATCATCTGCGTGATGCCAAGCGCGTCGCGCTGGTAGAACAGGATCTTGCCGTCGGCGCGCAGCTTGGGATTGAGCGCGAACGGCAGCACCGCCGGGATGAGGTCGACCTTCTTCTCCAGCAGCATCTGCGGCATCGCGGGCAGCGGGCCTTCCAGCATCGTGTAGTCGCGCTTGTCCTCGAGCCCGTGCTTTTTCAGCATGACGCGCTCCGCGACGTTGACCGCGCTGCCGGCGCCGTTGGTGCCGACCACCTTGCCCTTGAGATCCTCGACCTTGTCGATCCCTGAGTCCTTGCGGACGTAGAACTGCTGGCTGAAGGTGCCGGGGTGGCCGTCCTGGAACTCGTCGGCGATCACGCGCAGGTCGCTCAGCCCGGCATTGTCGATCGCGATGGTCAGCGACGAATACGCGATGCTCGCGACCTCGAGCTCGTTGTTGGCGATCGCCGCGATCATCTGCGGCGTGCCCGGATAGCGCACTGTCTCGAGCACGTAGGACTGGCCCATGTGCCTGGCCAGGTCCTTCTTCTCCATGATGATCGAGCCCCAGTTGGCGAGCGGCGCCACCCACGACATGCGGATCTTCACCGGCTCAGCTTGTGCCGCGCCGGCGGCGAGCAGGCCGAGCGCGCTGGCGGCGAGCGCTAGTTTGCGCAGTTGCATCGTTTCCTCCCAGTTGATCGGGCTTTTCCCTGGCGTTGGCGCGAGATTGTCGGAGGGCCAACGATTCTTCAACCCTTGCGGCTGTGACGCTTTGACCGCATCGAACCGTCACGTTCCGCTCGGCTCGGCGGCCTCCTGGTGCCAGATCAGCAGATGCCGGCGCAGGAGCGCCATCGCCTTGACGAGCGCATAGCCGACCACCGCGATCTCGACGATGCCGGCGAACACGCCGACCGAGTTGGCGAAGCGCGAGGCCGTCATCATGGCGGCGCCGAGGCCGTAGCCGCCCATCAGCATCTCGGTCAGCACCGCGACGATCAGCGCGAGCGGCAGCGCCACCTGCAGGCCGGTCATGATCTGCGGCAGCGCCGCCGGCAGCATGACCTGCCACAGCAGCTCGCGCTCGCGCGCGCCCATATTGCGCGCCGACCAGATCAGCTCGCGCTCGACACCCTGGAGCGCGAGAATCGTCGCGGCGATCACCGGAAAGATCGAGTCGAACACGATCATGGTGAGCTTCGACACATTATAGACGCCGAGCCACAGGATGATCACCGGCAGGAAGGCGATCTTCGGCATCGGGAAGCCGATCGAGACGAGCGGATCGAAGAACCAGCGGGCGAGCTTGAGCCGCGACATGGCGACGCCGAGCGCGATGCCGCCAACGGCCGCGATGGCGAAGCCCACCATGGCGCGGCCGATGGTGACAATGGTGTTGCGCACGAGGTCGCCCGCGACCGCCTCGTGCCAGATGCGCTCGAGCACGGCGCTGAACGCCGGCAGCTGATAGGGCGTGAGCAGGCCGGTGCGCGCCAGCAGCTCCCAGCCGACGAGCAGCGCGACGACCGAGCCGACGCGCGCGGCGACGCGCAGCGCCCCGCGCAGCGCGCGCGTCGCGGCAAGGTCGGGCGGCGGCGCGAGGTCTATTGCCGCCATACCAGCATCCGATCCATGAGCATCTGGTAGACCCGGTCGGCCGCGAAGCCGAGCAGCGCCACCGTGAGCACGACCGCGTACATCGAGTTGTAGTTGCCGTTGTCGCCGAGCGAGCCGATCAGGTAGCCGAAGCCGTTCTGCGCCGTGATCAACTCGGACGACACCATCAGGATGAAGGCGAGCGCGAGCGCGGTGCGGACGCCGTTGAGCAGCTCGGGCAGCGCGCTCGGCACCACCACGTCCCACAGCGCGCGCACGCGGTCGGCGCCCATGCTGCGCGCCGACCAGATCAGCGCCTGCTCGGCCGAGCGTGCGCCGTTGAACGCGCCGATCGTCACCGGGATCATGCAGCCGAGAACGATCAGCAGGATCTTCGAGCCGTTGCCGAGGCCGAGCCAGATCACGGTGACCGGGATGAGCGCGGTCTTCGGCACCGGATAGAAGATCTCGACCAGCGGGCCGAAGATCACGTTCACGGCCTTCCAGCGCGCCATCAGGATGCCGAGGGCGGCGCCGATCGCGACCGCCAGCGCAAGGCCGGCGGCGCCGCGCCACAGCGACGCGAAACCGTTGGTGACGAGGTCGCCGTCGCGCACGAGGTCGACCCAGGCGGTCGCGATCGCGCTCAGCGGCGGCAGCGCGTCGCCCGACACGAGCTGCAGGCGCGCCGCCAGCTCCCAGCCGGCCGCCAGGATGAGCAGCGGCGAATAGCGCAGCAGCGCCTTCATGGGACCCGCACCCCCTGCGCCTTGATCGCCTCGTCCTTCACGAGGCCCCAGATCTCGTCGACCGTGTCGACGAAGGCTTTTGCCTTGAAGATATTGGCATCGGTCTTGTCGATCTTGATGTCGACGATGGTCTTGATGCGGCCGGGCCGCGCCGACATGACGGCGACGCGGTCCGCGAGATAGACCGCCTCCTGCACGTCGTGGGTGACGAAGATCACGGTCTTCGGCGTGCGCCGCCAGATGTCGAGCAGCTCGGTCTGCATCAGGTGGCGCGTCTGCGCGTCGAGCGCGCCGAACGGCTCGTCCATCAGCAGGATCTTCGGATCGAACGCGAGCGTGCGCGCGATGGCGGTGCGCTGCTTCATGCCGCCCGAGAGATGCGACGGAAAGCTGTCCTCGAAGCCGGTGAGCCCGACGAGATCGATGAACTGCTGCGCGCGCCGCCGCCGCTCGACCTGTGGCATGTTCTGCCGCTCGAGCCCGTACAGGATATTGCCGCGCACCGTCTTCCACGGAAACAGTGCGAAGTGCTGGAACACGATGCCGCGGTCGGGCCCGGGCGCCACGACGGGCTTGTCGTCGACGACGATGCGGCCGCCTTCGACCGGGAGAAAGCCGCCGATGAGATACAGCAAGGTCGACTTGCCGCAGCCGGAGGGACCGAGCAGCGCCAGGAATTCGCGCTCGCGCACCTCGAGTGTGACGTCGTCAAGCGCGAGCACCGGCTTGCCGCGCGGCGGCCGATACATGTGGCGTACGCGATCAACGACGATCTGCGCCATCCGTCGTCCGCCTCCCCCCTTGCGGTCAGCAACCGGCACATTGCCCCTGCGGGTTATCCGGTGCAACTGTCCTGCATTGCGGTACGGGCACGACCTGGCATCACGTGCGCACGGCGTGCGACGCTTTATCGCGGCACGAGAACGAGCAGCGTCCCGAGCGCGGCGATCAACGCCGGCGGCATAACGGCGAGGCCGATCAACAGGAAGCGCCAGGCGCCGACCTCCTCGCCCTCGCGCCGCGCGGCCGCGAGCCACAGGATGGTGGCGAGCGAGCCGGTGACCGACAGGTTCGGCCCGAGATCGACCGCGATCAGCGTCGCGCCCGCGACGGAGGCCGGCACGTGGTCGGTCGCGACCACCGAGCCGGCGATCAGCCCGACCGGCAGGTTGTTCATGAGATTGCAGGCGAGCGCGACGACGAAGCCGGAGGTCCACGCCGCGCCCGTCGCCGACGCCGCGACGCCCGCCGCAAGCGCGCGGGCAAGCGCCGCGACCGCGCCGGTGTGCGCCAGCGCTTCCACCAGCACGAACAAAGCGGCGACCAGCGGCAGCACGCTCCAGGCGACGTGGCGCAGCAGGGGCCACGGCGCCTCCCGATTCGCGGCGAGGATGATCGCCGCGGTGGCGACGCCGCAGATGAAGGTGGGCAGGCCGAGCTGCACGTCGAGCGCCGAGCACACGAGCAACGCCACGGCGGCTGCGACAAGGCCGGCCGCGGCGCGGCCGCCACCAGGCGTGAGCTTCGGCCGCGCCACCTCGGGCGCGATCGCCTCTGCGCGCAATGCCTTCGCCTGCGTCAGGCGCAGCATCGCGTAGGTCACGACCACCGCCGCGACCGTCGGCGGGCCGAACTGCACGAGCCACGCCGTGAGATGCGGCATGCGGCCGTCGAAGACCACGAGGTTCGCCGGGTTGGAGATCGGCAGCGCGAAGCTCGCCGCATTGGCGATGAACGCGCAGGCGAACAGATAGGGCAGCGGCGTCGCGCCGGCGGCGCGCGTCGCCGCATAGACGGCCGGCGTGAGCACGACGGCGGTCGCGTCGTTGGAAAGAAACACGGTGACGATCGTGCCGACCGCATAGACCAGCATGAACAGCCGCTGCGGCGAGCCGCGCGCGTGCTCGACCGCGAACGAGGCGAGCCAGTCGAACAGGCCCTCCTGCCGCGCGAGCTCGGCCAGCAGCATCATGCCGGCGAGGAAGAGGTAGACGTTGAGCCCGCGGCCGGCGCCGGCGAGCGCGTCGCGCCACGGCAGCAGGCCGAACGCGACCACCGCCACGGCGCCCAGCACCGCCCAGATCGCCTCGGGCAGCCGCCACGGCCGCACGATCACGCCCGCCGTGGCAAGCGCCGAGATTGCCCAGATCGCCGGAGCGCCGTCGATCACCGCATTCACCGCGCCGATGCCGGCGCACCGGACCGCCGCCGATCTACGGTTCCGTCCGACACGCGCGGTTTCTCCTGCGCCTTGCATTCCGGCATGGCGAGCAGAAACACCAAGAAGCCGACCGCCGCAACGGCCGCGAGCGCAAGAAATGCCGCGCCAGGAAGCGTCTCGATGCGTGAAGCGCCCACTTGGGGTGCGGTCCCACCTCGAACCGTCGCGTCGCGGAGGCGCGCGGAACTCGCCAGCAGCGTCCTGCCTGCCGCGCGGCATGACGCGCGGCAGGTGATGTGCGCGCCGTCGCCGGCCACTCTTTCTGGTACGAAGTTGCTCCGCGCGTCGTGCCGCGCGACAAGCCAGCGTCTATGACAACACGCCGAAGATGTATCGCCGCGTTACCGATCGCGCACCATCCGACCTGATTTCCCGCGGAACGGATATCTTGCGCTCATACAATCATACCTAGGGACAAACCGACAAATGCACGCATCTGGGGATTAACCGTGGAGTATTTCCGCTTGATTCAACTCACTTTCTGCCCTTTCCTCAGATTGCAAATTCAATATATAAGTTCGTCTTCACAACAGGGAGTTATCTGACGTGGCGAAGAGAAGTCCATTACCGATCGACGTGCTGGTCGGTCAGAACATCCGCATCTGTCGGTTGCAGAAGGGCCTGTCACAGGGCGAGCTCGGACGACGGATCGGCGTCACCTTCCAGCAGGTGCAAAAATACGAGAAGGGTGCAAACCGAGTCGGCGCGAGCCGCCTCACCCAGATCGCCGACGTGCTCGGCGTGCCGATCCCGACGCTGTTCGACGGCGCACCGGCGCCGAGCCATCCGCCGGCCGCGCCCGAGCAGTCGCCGCGCTATCTGCTGGCGAAGCCGCACTCGCTGCGCCTGCTGCAGGGGTTCGACCGCATCGACAACGACGCAACGCGCCTCGCCGTGCTGCATCTGGTCGAAAGCCTCGTCCCGGCCAAGCGCGAAGGCAAGGGCCGTCGCGTGTGATCCTGCGGCGACGCGTTCGCCGTTCTCATCTCGTGGGGTCGGCGTGATCCACTGACGCTGCGCTCCGGCCGGCTCCCGCCGGATGCGCTGTCGTCTCGCCGCAGGGTGCACACCGTCTGGCTGCCGCAGCCCTCGCGTCCACAACCGGATCCCGATCGCGTCGCACAAGTGCCGCCCGGCAACCTGAGGCGCCACTGCAATCTTCGGGCGTCTGACGCCTGCGACCCTTCATCCGCTTACACCCTCGATGTCGCATGCTCGCGCATGTCATCGGACTGCAATACAGTCATGCGTGATGTCCGCGCGTTTCCTGCCGCGCGCCCGGGGAGGTGAGCCATGCGAAAGAAGCTGTCCAGCCTGATCTTCGTCGCCCTCGCGATGGTCGCCCTGCGCGCTCCCGCGCAGGCGGCCGACGTGATCTGCTACAATTGCCCGCCGCAATGGGCCGACTTCGCCACCATGCTCAAGGCGATCAAGGGCGACCTCGGCTACGACATTCCGTTCGACAACAAGAACTCCGGCCAGGCGCTCTCGCAGCTCATCGCCGAGAAGGCCAACCCGGTCGCCGACATCGTCTATTACGGCGTCAACTTCGGCATGAAGGCGAAGGGGCTGGGTCTGGTCGAGCCGTACAAGCCGGCCAAGTGGGACCAGGTGCCGGCCGGCCTCAAGGATCGCGACGGCGACTGGACCACCATCCACTCCGGCACGCTCGGCCTGTTCGTCAATGTCGATGCGCTCGGCGGCAAGCCGGTCCCGGCCTGCTGGAAGGATCTGCTCAAGCCCGACTACAAGGGCATGGTCGGCTATCTCGATCCGTCCTCGGCCGCGGTCGGCTATGTCGGCGCCGTCGCGGTCAACATCGCGCTCGGCGGCTCGGACACGAACTTCTCGCCCGCGGTCGCGTTCTTCAAGGCGCTGCACAAGAACGCGCCGATCGTGCCGAAGCAGACGTCCTACGCGCGCGTCGTCTCCGGCGAGATCCCGATCCTGTTCGACTACGACTTCAACGCCTATCGGGCGAAGTACACCGAGAAGGGCAACTTCGCCTTCGTCATCCCGTGCGAGGGCTCGGTCGTGTTCCCCTACGTGGTGAGCCTGGTGAAGAACGCGCCCGACAAGGAGAAGGCCAAGAAGGTCCTCGACTATCTGCTCTCCGACAAGGGCCAGGCGATCTGGACCAATGCCTACCTGCGCCCCGCCCGCCCGATCGAGCTGCCGCCCGCCGTGAAGGCGAAATTCCTGCCCGACAGCGACTACGCGCGGGCAAAGAGCGTCGACTGGGCGAAGATGGAATCGGTGCAGAAAGGCTTCACCGACCGCTACCTCGCCGAGGTGAAGTGAGGCGAGCCGTCATGTAGGCTGTCATTGCGAGGAGGCCGCAGGCCGACGAAGCAATCTCGACTGGGGTTCACCGCGGCCCGAGCTTACTTCGCTTCGCTCGCAATGACGACCAGATGCGCCTCAACACCTTCCTCACCCTCTGCCTCCTGCCGCTCGCCGTGGCGGTGATCGCGTTCTTCCTTCTTCCCATGGCGCGCCTCATCGCGGTCGGCGCGACCGGCCCCTCCGGCCTCGCCGCCTACGCCGCGATCCTGATCGAGCCGCGCTATCGCGGCACGCTGATCAACACCGTGCTGCTCGCCGCCGCGACCACGCTCGCGACGCTCGCCATCGCGACCATCGCGGGCCTCTTCCTCCAGCGCCACCGTTTCCCCGGCCGCGCCGTGCTGGTCGCGCTCCTCACCTTCCCGCTCGCCTTCCCGGGCGTCGTGGTCGGCTTCATGATCATCCTGCTCGCCGGCCGCCAGGGCCTCATCGGCGACATCACGCTCGCGCTGTTCGGCGAGAAGCAGGTGTTGGCGTATTCGATGCCGGGCCTCTTTCTCGGCTACCTCTACTTTTCGATTCCGCGCGTGATCCTCACCGTGATGGCGGCGGTGGAGAAGCTCGACCCGAGCCTCGAGGAGGCCGCGCGCGCGCTCGGCGCCGGACCGTGGGCCGTGATGCGCGACGTGGTGCTGCCGGCGCTGCTGCCGGCCTTCATCGCCTCCGGCGCGATCGCGTTCGCGACCGCCATGGGCGCGTTCGGCACCGCCTTCACGCTCGCGACCGACATCGACGTGCTGCCCATGCTGATCTACACCGAGTTCACCCTGTCGGCGAACGTCGCGACCGCCGCCGCCCTTTCGGTCGGCCTCGGCCTCGTCGCCTGGGCGATCCTCGCGCTCGCTCGCTCGGCCGCCGGCAACGCCGTGGCGGCCGCCGGATGAGCGCCAAGCCGACCACCTTGCGCGGCCGCGCGATCTTCGCGGCCCAGCTCGCCTTCACGCTGCTGGTCGCCGCCTTCCTCATCGTCCCGGCTGCGCTGTCGATGCTGGCCGGCATCACGGTCAACTACTTCCGCGGCATCCGCTCCGGCGTCACGCTCGACTGGATCGTCCAGGTCTGGGACCTCTATGCCGACACCATCGCGCGCTCGTTCCTCATCGCCTTCGCGACGCTCGCCGTGACCCTCGTCATCGGCGTGCCGGCCGCCTATGCGCTCTACGTGCGCGGCGGCAGGCTCGCGCGCGCCGTGGAGGAGATCGTCACCCTGCCGCTCGCGATCCCGGGCCTCGCCATCGCGCTCGCGCTCTTGCTCACCTATGGCGGCTTTTCCGATTTCCGCCGCTCATGGGCGTTCATCCTCACCGGCCACGTGATCTACACGCTGCCCTTCATGCTGCGCTCGGTCATCGCGATCTTCGCGGCGACCGACGTGAAGACCCTCGACGAAGGCGCCGCCTCGCTCGGCGCCTCGCCGTGGCGGCGCTTCCGCGACGTGATCGTGCCCAATGCGCGGCCCGGCATCCTCGCCGGCGCGCTGATGGTGGTCACCCTCTCGCTCGGCGAGTTCAACCTCACCTGGATGCTGCACACGCCGCTCACCAAGACGCTGCCGGTCGGCCTCGCCGACAGCTACGCCTCCATGCGGCTCGAGGTCGCTTCCGCCTATACGCTGGTGTTCTTCGTGATGATCATCCCGCTGCTCGTCGCCATGCAGGCCTTCGCGGCCTGGGGCACGCCAGGAGTGCGGCGATGAGTGCGGCGACGAGCGCGTCCGAACACGGCGTCACGGTGCGGCTCGATGCCTGCGCAAAAACCTTCGTGGATGGGACGCGCGCGCTCGCGCCCGTCACCCTCGACATCGCGCGCGGCGAGACCCTGGTGCTGCTCGGCCCCTCGGGCTGCGGCAAGACCACCATGCTGCGCATCATCGCGGGCCTGGAGCAACCCGACGCCGGCGGCCGCGTGCTGTTCAACGACGCCGACGTGACGAGCCTGCCGATCGAGCGGCGCAATATCGGCATGGTGTTCCAGTCCTACGCGCTGTTTCCCAACATGAACGTCGCCGACAACATCGGCTACGGCCTCAAGATCCGCGGCATACCGGCGGCCGAGCGCCGGGCGCGCGTTGCCGAGCTGGTCGCGCTCACGGGCATCGAAGGTCTGGAGCACCGCCGCGTCGACCAGCTCTCCGGCGGCCAGCGCCAGCGCGTTGCGCTCGCCCGCGCGGTCGCGGTGCGGCCGAGCGCGCTGCTGCTCGACGAGCCGCTCACCGCGCTCGATGCCGCGCTGCGCGAGCGCCTGCGCGCCGAGCTCAACCGGCTGCTGCGCACGCTGGGCATCACCACCATCTACGTGACGCACGACCAGGCCGAGGCGATGGCGCTCGGCGACCGCGTCGTGGTCATGCGCAAGGGCGCGATTGCCCAGATCGGCACGCCGCGCGAGGTCTACTTCGCGCCGACGAGCCGCTTCGTCGCCGAGTTCATCGGCGCCGCCAACATCGTCGAGGCCGGCTGCGCGGCGGGCGCGCTGGTGCTGCCCGGCGGCAGGCTGCCGCTCGCCAACGGCGCCGCCGACGGCCCGGTGGTGGCGATGATCCGGCCCGAGGCGATCGCGATCGCGCCGCCCGCGGCCGCAAGCCTCATCGGCCGCGTCGACAGCGTGAGCTTCACGGGCGACCGCCAGCGCCTCGCTGTGAGCGGCGCCGCAAGCAAGCCGCTGCTCCTCGACGTACCCAATTCCGTCGCGGTGCGCGCCGGGGATCGTGTCGGCCTCGCGGTCGATCCCGCCGCCATCCGCCTGCTGCCCGGAGAGGAGGCATGAGCGTGCGGCCGGTCGTCATCGCCCAGATCTCCGACCTGCACATCAAGCCGCGCGGCCAGCTCGCCTACCGCAAGGTCGACACGGCCGCGGCGCTGACGCGCTGCGTCGCCGCGCTCAATCGCCTCGCGCCGCCGCCCGACCTCGTGGTGATCTCCGGCGACCTCGCCGACACGCCACGCGCGGAGGAATACGACCACCTCACCGCCCTGCTCGCGCCGCTCGCCATCCCGGTCGCCGCGATCCCGGGCAACCACGACGACCGCGCCCTGCTGCGCGCCGCCTTCCCGGATCAGGCCTATGCGCCGTCCACCGGCGCGCTCAACGTCGCCCGCGCGGTCGGCGAGCTCGACGTGCTGCTGATCGACTCGAGCGTGCCGGGCGCGCCGCACGGCATGCTCGACGCCGAGACGCGCGCCTGGCTCGACGCGGCGCTCGCGGCGGCGGCGACGCGCCCCGCCCTCCTCTTCCTGCACCACCCGCCCTTCGTCACCGGCATCGCGCACATGGACGTGCAGAACCTGCGCAATGCCGCCGACCTCACCGCCATCCTGCAACGCCACCCGCGCGTGCGCCTGGTCGCCGCCGGCCATGTGCATCGCGCGACGCTCACCACCTTCGCGGGGGTTGCCGCCACCATCTGCCCGGCGCCCAACCACGCGGTCGCGCTCGATCTCGACGCCCTGCTGCGGCCATCGTTCACGATCGAGCCGCCGGCGTTTCATCTGCATGTGTGGTTTCCAGGCGATGGCTTCGGCAGCGTGGTGACGCACCAGGTGCCGATCGGCGAGTTCGCCGGGCCCTATCCATTCCGCGGCAGTGACGGGCGGCTGCTGTAGCTTGCCCATGTCGCGGAAACTCACGTCGATCCGCGACGCCGCGTCTTCAAATTGACATCGTTTGGACGGGATGCTTCGACTCTATCGCGCCTTCAACCGTCGAAAGGGGATGTCAATGCGCGCCGCCAATTGGGTCTACGCCGCCTTGATTGCCGCAGGCTTCGTCACCGGCCAGCTCGCGTCGACGCCGGCCTTGGCCGATCACGCCGCGGACGTGAAGAATTGCTTCTCGGGCGACGACGACCGCGCCGCCGAACGCGTCGGCGCCTGCACGCGCGTCATCGAATCCGGCAAGGCCAATACCCACGATCTCGCCGGCGCCTACAACTGGCGCGGCGAGGCCCATCGCATCCTCAAGCAGTACGAGCTCGCGCTCGCCGATTACGCCCGCTCGATCGAGATCAATCCCGAGTCGGTCTATCCCTTCGCCAACCGCGCCGAGGTCTACCGCCTGCAGGGCAAGTTCGAGCTCGTGGTCCAGGATACGACCCAGGCGATCCGCATCGACCCGGCGCTCAATGCCTCCTACGCGATCCGCGGCATGGCCTACGAGAAGATGGGCGACCTCGCCCACGCCCGCGAGGATTTCAACAAGGCGCTGTCGCTCCCCGTCAAGGGCAACGACGGCCCGTGGGCGCAGGACATCGCCCGCAACCACCTGCAGAGCATCGGCGCTGGCGACAATCCCGGCGGCAACAATGCCGGCGCCAACACTGGCGGCGCCGGCAACGATCAAAATCCCAATGCCGGGAATCGAGCTCCCGACGCCGGGACCAATGCGGGCGGCAATGTTCTCATGAACAAATAGCGCGTCGCGGCGACATCCGATCGGGGCGCCGGGTGCGCTGACGCGCGCCCGGCGTTCTCATGTCCGGAGGCCGATGGGCGAATTACGCCGCCGGCTTTTCCACGATCAGGTTGCCGTCGTCGTCGACCGAGAGGCCGGTCGCGCGCGCCTCGGCGACCACTGACGGGTGCCAGTCGACCTTGCCGGCGTCGGGGCCGCCGATGATCGCCATCAGCAGCGCGTCGGGGCGGTCGGAAAGATTGCGGAAGCCGCGATAGATGCCGATCGGCACGTTGCACACGTCGCCCTCGGCGAGGTCGATGGTGCGCTCCTCCTCGCCCTCGAGCCAGAACACCTGCCACGGGCCCTTTACCGGGATGAACACCTCCTCGGTCGCGTGCCGATGCAGCGCCGCGCCCTTGCCCTTCGGCGCCCGGACGTAGGTGACCGAGAAGCCGGCCGCGCCGGCCTTGACGTGCGGCTTGAGCGCGGGGTTCTCGGTGACGCCCATGCCGACCATGTCGATGATCTCGCGCTCATAGGCCGGAATGCGCTGGTCGAGGAAGGCGAGGCTCGACCCGCGCGCGGTCGCGCGCGCGACGTTGCCCTTTTCCATCGCGTCGCGCGAAATGCGCGGGATCGGCTTGCCGGCGAGGCGCGGATCGACGACGGGCATGGGGTCCTCCGATTCATGTTGTCGATCGTGGGAATCGTAGGGTGGGCAAAATCGATGGCACGGCCTGCCCGCGTGGGCACGGCGCATCGTCGAATTTGCCCACGCGGAAGAGCCGTGCAATGCGCCGTGCCCACCCTACGGCTTCATATGCTGTCCGACGAACTCGACCATGTGCGCGAACATGTCGCCGGTCTGCGACAGGTCGGGCGAGTGGCCGGCATGGCGCTCCATGGCGACGTATTCGAGCGCGATCTCGCCGCCCGCCCGGCGGTAGTCGGCGACGAAGCGCTGCGGCTCGTTCTCGGCCACCGGCGCGTCCGGGTCGCGATAGTCGTGCAGCGTGTCGCCCTGGCCCTGGAACCAGATCGCCGGCGGAGTGACCACCTTCTCGCCGCGCTCGAGCGCGAGCATCGGATTGCCTTCCGCCATGTTGGCGTCGCCGCGCCAGTACGAATCCTGGCGCGCGATGATGCCCTTCGGCCAGTCCGGCGCATTGGGGCCGGCCTGCACCTGCTTGGCATGCCGATAGCGCCCGAGCGGGTTGATCACGGGCCATGACATCACGACGCAGCGCACGCTCGCGTCATGCGCGGCCGAGCCCGCCGGCAGCGGGATCGCGGCGTAGCGCGGATCGTGCGGCCGCATCGCCACCAGCATGGCGAGATGACCGCCGCTCGACTGGCCCGACAGGCCGACGAGGTGTGCCTCAGTCTTGAGATCGCGGGCGTTGAGCTTCGCCCAGCGCACCGCGTAGTTGATGTCCTGCACCGAGGCCGGATACGGGTCCGTGTTGCCGGAGCGGAAATCGAGCGCGATCGACACGACGCCGTGCGCGGCCATGTATTCGTGCCGCAGCTTTTCCGAAAAGCGGTCGCTCATGCACCAGGCGCCGCCATGGCACTCGACCAGCGCCGAAAACGGCCCCGCCCCGCGCGGGCGGTAGACGCGCGCGAGCAGCGGCTTGTCGCCGTGGCGCAGGTATTCGATGTCGTCGACCGTGAAGTCGGCAGCTTTTGCGTCGAGCGTTGCGGTGGTCATGGGGGCGTTCCTTTCTTCTCCGTCATTGCGAGGGCGGCGCAGCGGCCCGAAGCCATCGCGCGCCGCGACTCGTTGGTCGAGATTGCTTCGTCGGCCTTCGGCCTCCTCGCAATGACGGGCAACGACTCGTTGGTCGAGATTGCTTCGGCCCGCTGCGCGGGCCTCGCAATGACGGGCTGTTACTTCGCGTTGGCGTAAGGATAGATCAAATTCCCGCTCTTGTACTCGGGCGGATCGATGATCACCTCGGTCTTGAAGTCGCGGAATTCGTCGATGCTGTTGCTCTTGATGCCCTGGAACTGGACCAGCAGCATGCGCTCGGCCGCCCACTCGCCTTTGTCGCCGAACTTCACGTCGCCGACCACCGTGTGGAACGTGGTCTTGCGGATGTAGTCGGCGAGCACGTCGTCCTTGAGGCTCTTGGTCGCCGCGATCGCCTGCTCGAGCACCTGCAGGTAGGCGTAGGCCCACACCGGCATGTAGTAGCCGAGCGGATCGGTGCCCGCCGCGCTCGCCTTGGCCTGGTACTTCTTCAAGAGCTCCATCGCGCCCGGAAACTGCAGCTTGGGCGCCGGGATCCAGGTA
>CAVPGG010000123.1:0-34228 GCA_963703755.1 uncultured Pseudomonadota bacterium | reverse complement strand
GAGCTTCACGCTCGGATACGCCGCTTCAATCTTCGAGTTGTCGCAGTCGATGATGTAGGTCACCGAGAACCACGCATAGTACTTGCCGCGCTCGCGCGGCCCGGCGAGGTCGCCGAGCACGACCATGCCCATCGACGCCATGCCGCCGCCGCCGAGCCCGTGCAGGACGCGCCCGCAGATCAGCGTGAGCATGTTGGTCGCCGCGAGGCACGCGATCGAGCCCGCCATGTAGGTCGCGAGCGCGATCAGCACCGTCAGGCGCCGGCCGTAGATGTCGCTGATCTTGCCGTAGAGCGGCGTCACCGCCGCCGAGGCGATCAGGTAGGCGGTGACGAGCCACGGCAGGCTGTGGAGGTCGCCGAGGTCGCGGCCGATGGTCGGCAGCGCGCTCGCCAGAATCGTCTGATCGAGCGAGGCCATGAACACCGGCAGCAGCATGCCCCAGACGATCAGCCGGGTCTCGGTGTGACTGAGGGCCGCTGGCGGCGGGCGATGCGTGGTGGCGTCCATTGCTTCAGTCCGCCGTCCAGCCGCCGTCGAGCACCAGCGCCGAGCCGGTCATGAGCGACGAGGCGTCCGAGGCGAGAAACACGATGGCGCCGGTCATCTCCTCGAGTTGGCCGAGCCGGCCGAGCTTGATCTTGCCCAGCACCTCGTCGCGAAATGCCTTGTTCTCGAAGAACGGCCGCGTCAACGGCGTCTCCAGGAACGTCGGCCCGATGCTGTTGACGCGGATGTTGTCGGGCGCGAGCTCGACCGCCATCGCCTTGGTGAAGCCTTCCATCGCGTGCTTGCTGGCGCAGTAGACCGAGCGGCGGGCGGCCCCGACGTGTCCCATCTGCGACGAGATGTTGATGATCGATCCGGGCAGCTTCTCGGCGCGCAGGCGCAGCGCCACCGCCTGCGCCACGAAGAAGGCGGCGCGCACGTTGAGACCCATGATGGCATCGAAATCCTCGACCGTGACGTCGGGCAGCAGCTTGGCCGATTCGTGCCGGCATTGTTGACCAGCACCTGGTAGGGCGCCCGCGCGGCAAGCGCCGCCCGCGTCGTCGCGATATCGGTCACGTCGAGCACCAGCGCGTCGGCCGATTGCCCGCGCGCGCGGATTGCGGCGGCCGCATCCTCGATCTCGCTTTTGGTGCGCGCCGCGAGCGTGACATGCGCGCCCGCATCGGCGAGCGCGGAGGCGGCGGTGAGCCCGATGCCGCGGCCGGCGCCGGTGACCAGCGCACGCCGGCCGTCGAGGCGGAACGACGGGGTGGCGGTCAGGGTGATGCTCATGCGGTGGGCCCGATCCAGAAGCGGTTGGTCGCGACCGGCGCGAACGCGCATCCGCGGTAGAGCGCGAGCGCCGGCGCATTGGCGGCGACGACCTGCAGCGCCAGCGTGCGCACGCCGCGCGCGGCCGCCCACGCTTCGATGGCGGCGAGCACCGCATCGGCGCCGCCCTGCCGCCGCGCTTGCGTGCGCGTCGCCATGCATTCCACCACCGCGAAGGCGCCGTCGGCGACGCAGAGGCCGGTGGAGATCACCTTCCCGCCGCGCCGGCAGGAGAACCAGGCGCAGGGCGCCGGGACGGAGTTCGAGGATCTTCGCGTTGATGGCGCGCCGGCTCTCCGTGATGGCGGCGAGATAGATTTCGCGCCATTCGGCATCGGGGCGCTCGGCAACGCCGACGTCGGGCGGCAGCTCGCGCGCGGTCGTCAGCTTCGCCATCGTGACCGTGGTCTCGCTTTCGACATAGCCGCGCGCCTGCAGCAGGCTGGTGAGCCCGGGCGGCGCCGTGAGGTCGAACGTGTGGAAGCGCGGCATGGCGCGGCGCGCGCGATAACGGGCCTCGACCTCGTCGAGCGCCGCCGCGGGATCATCGCCGCGAAAGTGCACCGTCGAGACCGAATTGGCGCGCTGCGAGCCGCCGCCCGAGCAGCGCCACAGCCAGCCCTGCACGTCGGCGGCCTCCAGCGCTGGCCACGCCCGCACGTGCAGGCGCTCGATCGCGATCATATCCTCGGCGCGCGTCGGCGTCCGCGGCTGCTCGCACGTCATTGTCTCGCTGCCCCGGGATGACAATCCTCACTCCGCGGCTTGCGCGTAGCCGACGTTGCGCCGGCCGTAGCGGCGCACGCGTACGTTGGCCTGCTCGGCATGGCCGAGGAAGCCCTCGAGCACGCACAGACGCGAGCAGTATTCACCGACCATGGCGCTCGCCTCGTCGGTCATGACCTTCTGGAACGTGCAGGTCTTGAGGAACTTGCCGACCCACAGCCCGCCGGTGTAGCGCGCCGCCTTCTTGGTCGGCAGCGTATGGTTGGTGCCGATCACCTTGTCGCCATAGGCCACATTGGTGCGCGGCCCCAGGAATAGCGAGCCGTAGTTGACCATGTTGCTGAGGAAGAAGTCCGGGTCGCGCGTCATCACCTGCACGTGCTCGGAGGCGATGCGGTCGGCTTCATTCACCATCTCGTCGTAGCTCTCGCACACGATCACCTCGCCGAAATCCTCCCACGCCTTCTTCGCCGCGTCGGCGGTCGGCAGGATCGACAGCAGCCGCTCCACCTCGCTCATCGTGGCACGCGCGAGCTTCTCCGAATTGGTGATGAGGATCGCCGGCGAGGTCGGCCCGTGCTCGGCCTGGCCGAGCAGGTCGGTCGCGCAGATCTCGCCGTCGACGCTGTCGTCGGCGATGATCAGCGTCTCGGTCGGCCCGGCGAGCAGGTCGATGCCGACGCGCCCGAACAGCTGGCGCTTGGCCTCCGCGACGTAGGCGTTGCCGGGTCCGACGATCATGTCGACGCCCGGGATCGACTCGGTGCCGAGCGCCATGGCGGCGACCGCCTGCACGCCGCCGAGTACGAAGATCTGGTCGGCGCCACCGAAATGCATCGCGGCGACGATCGCGGGATGCGGCCCGCCGCGGAACGGCGGCGCGCACGCGATGATGCGTTTGACGCCCGCGACCTTGGCGGTGACGATCGACATGTGTGCCGAGGCGACCATCGGGTAGCGCCCGCCCGGCACGTAGCAGCCGATGCTGGCGACCGGGATGTGGCGATGGCCGAGGATGACGCCCGGCAGCGTCTCGACCTCGAGGTCGCGCATCGTCTCCTTCTGCTTCTGCGCGAAGTGGCGCACTTGCGATTGTGCGAACTTGATGTCCTCGAGATCGCGCTTGCCCACCTGCGCGATCGCCTTGTCGATTTCGGCTTCGGTCAGGCGGAAGCTCTGCGGCTCCCAGTTGTCGAACTTCTTCGACAGGTCGCGCACCGCCGCATCGCCGCGCGCCTCGACGTCGGCGAGGATGGCCTCAACCGTCTCGCGCACTTTTGCATCAGCTGCCTTGATGGCGCTGGCATCCATTCCGCGCTTGAGGTGGCGGGCCATGGCGTTTCTCCTTCGAATGCTGTGCCGTAGGGTGGGCAAAGCGAAGCGTGCCCACCACCGCGTGGGCACGGCGCTTGCGCGCCTTTGCCCACCGTACGAAGCCTATTTAATCGCCTGCGGATTGATCGGCGAGCCCGTGCCGCCCGTGATGATCAGCGGCGGGCCGCAGAAGAAGAACTCGTAGATGCCGTCCTCGGCGCAGTCCTCGGCGAGTTCCTTGAGGTAGAAGATCTCGCCCATGCACAGGCCCATGGCCGGGATCACGACCCAGTGCCAGGGTTGATTGGCTTCCCTGGTCTCGTTCGGCCGCACCTCGACGCCCCAGGTGTCGGTGCAGATTGCGGCGATCTGCTTGTCCTGGCACCAGTAGCAGTTCTCGAACTTGACGCCCGGCGCGTCGCCGCCCGCATAGCCGCCCCAGTCCTTCTCTTCGTGGCAGCGTTCCATCTGGCCGGTGCGCACCAGCACGAAATCGCCCTTGTGGATATCCACATTGGCGTCCTTCGCGCACTTGTCGAGTTCCTCGTTGGAGATGCTCTCGCCGTCCTTCATCCACTTCACGCCGCGGAAGCGCGCGATGTCGAGCAGCACGCCGCGCCCGACCATCTTGCTCTTCGAGTGCTCGATGCCGAGCACCGAGAGCCCGCGCGAGTTGATCAGCTTCGCGTCATGGCCGTTGTACGCCTTGTCCTCGTAGAAGATGTGGCCGAGCGCATCCCAGTGCGTCGCGCCCTGCACGCACAGCGTGAGCGTGTCGTCGGCGTAGCGGATCTTGTTCCAGTCCTGCTGGCCCGCGATCGCGTCGGTGCCGGTGGCCAGCATCTGGTGGATCGGGTTGAAGCGGCCGCCGAACAGGCCGGTCTGCGGCCCGGTGCGGTCGAGCGGGATGCCGAGCGCAAACACCTTGCCGGTGCGGATCAGGCTCGCGGCCTTGACGATGTCTTCCGGGCTCACGTGGTTGAGCGTGCCGACCTGGTCGTCCTTGCCCCAGCGGCCCCAGTTGGAGAGCTTCTTCGATGCCTCCTCGATGGCGGCCTTGCCGACCTTGATGTCCATGGAATTCCTCCGCATCACAACCTTGAATTTCCCGCGCCCACGATGATATCATGATATCAAAGGAGCGGCGCATGGCCCAGGTGATAGTTCGCAATCTCGATGACTCGGTCAAGCGCAAGCTGCAGCGCCGCGCCGCGAAGCACGGCCGCTCCATGGAGGAGGAGGTCCGCGAGATCCTGCGCGACGCGGTGAAGGACGAGGGAAAAAGAAGCGAGTATGGGCTCGGAACCGAGATCGCCGAGTTGTTCAAGGGCATCGAGCTGGAGGAGCCGATCCGAGAATTTCGCGGATATACGGTGAAGCCTCCAAAGTTCGATAGATGATCATCCTAGATACCAACGTCATCTCGGACGTGATGCAGAACAAGGGTGGCGTGACGGCATGGTTGGATCGCCAGCCACGCACCTCCGTGTGGACGACCTCGATCACCGTTTTCGAAATCCGCTACGGCTTGGAGATTTTGGCGAAGGGAAAGCGGCGGTTGGAGCAAGAGGCAGCGTTCGCACGCCTGATCGCCGAAAAGCTTGAGGGACGAGTGTTGTCGTTCGACGAGCCGGCTGCCCACGAGGCCGCATTGCTGATGACGCGTCGTCATCTTGCCGGGACGCCGCGTGATCTCCGCGATACGATGATCGCCGAAGTCGCGTTGGCGCAGCGGGCGACGCTTGCGACGCGCAACGTCAAGCACTTCGATGACCTGAGCGTACCGGTCGTCAATCCCTGGGGCCCGTAGCTCAGAATCTTTCCGAGCGCCCCAAGCACGACATCCGGCGTCAGCGGAATTTCCGTGATCACCTTCGCCCCCAGCGGCCGCAACGCATCATTGACCGCATTGACGACGCAGCCCGGCGCGCCCGCCGTGCCGGCCTCGCCCGCGCCCTTGGCGCCGAGCTCGAAATCGGCGGTGGGCGACACCACATGCCCGACCTCGATATCCGGCATCTCGCCCGCCATGGGCACGAGATAGTCCGCCATATTGCCGTTGAGCAATTGGCCGCGCTCGTCATAGAGGCAGTGCTCGAACAGCGCCGCGCCGATGCCCTGCACGATGCCGCCGCGCACCTGCTCGTCGACGAGCTGCGGGTTGATCACGGTGCCGCAGTCCTCGACGCACCAGTGCTTGAGCAGCGTGATGAAGCCCGTGTCGGTGTCGACCTCCAGGTAACTTGCCTGCACGCCGTTGGTGAACGCGAAGGGCCAGCCGCGCGGGACATAGTGCCGCGTCGCCATCAGCTCGGACTGGAAGCCGGGCGGCAGCGTGTCGGGGCGGAAGTAGGCGACGCGCGCGACCTCGTCGAGGCCGAGCCGCTCGCGCCCCGTATCGGCGTCGACCACAACGCCGTTGCGGATGTCGAGCGCCTTGGCATCCGCCTGCAGGATCGAGCCCGCGACCGCGAGCACGTTCGCCCGCAGCGCCTTGCCCGCCTGCCAGGCGGCTTCGCCGCCGATGCCCGCCGCGCGCGACGCCCAGGTGCCGCCGCCATAGGGCACATTATCCGTGTCGCCCGTGATGACGCGCACCTTGTCGAGCGGCACGCCGAAGGCGCTGGCGGCGCACTGCGCGATCACGGCCTCGGCGCCCTGGCCCTGCTCGGTGACGCCGCTCGCGACGAAGATCGCGCCGGTCGCGTCGAGCCGCACCGTCGCGCCGTCCTGCGACGTGATGCGCGCGCCACCGACGCCGTAAAAAGCGGCCGACGGGTTGGTCACCTCGATGAAGCTCGCGAAGCCGATGCCGCGATGGGTGCCCTGCCGGCGCAGCCGCGCCTGCTCGGCGCGCAACGCGTCGTAGTCCATCATCTTCACGATCTTGTCGAGCGAGGCATGGTGCGACAGCTTCTCGAGTTTGAGGCCGGTTGCCGTCGTGCACGGATAGCCGTCGTCGGGAAAGAGATTGCGCCGCCGGATTTCCACCGGATCCATGCCGATCCGCGCCGCCGCCATGTCGACCAGGTTCTCGGTCACCGAGGTCGCGATCGGATGGCCGACCGCGCGGTACTGGCACATCACGTTCTTGTTCTGGAAGACCACGCGCGCCCGCGCCCGATAGTTCGGGCATTTGTATGGGCCGCCCACCAGGTTCACGACCTGGTTCGCCTCGATGCCCGAGGTGCGCGGATAGACCGAGTAAGGGCCGATGCCGGTGAGATCGTCGATCTCGAATGCCGTGATGGTGCCGTCGCGATTGACGCCGATCTTGGCGTGAACGCGATGGTCGCGTGCATGAATGTCGGTGACGAAGCTCTCGATGCGGTCGGCGACGAACTTCACCGGCCGCTTGAGCAGCTTCGCCAGCGCCACCGTCGCCATCTCGTCGGCATAGGTGTGCACCTTGATGCCGAACGAGCCGCCCACGTCCTTGGTGAGCAGGCGCACCTGGTGCTCCTCGAGGCCGAGGTGCTTGGCGAACAGGTTCTGCATCATGTGCGGCGCCTGCGTACCCTGGTAGACCGTGAGGCGCGCCTCGCCTGCGTTCCAGTCGGCGACGATCGCGCGCGGCTCGTTGGTCACGCCCGTGTGGCGGCCGAACCGGAACGTGGTCTCGATCACCTCGTCCGCCTCCGCGAACGCCTTGTCGATCTCGCCCGCCTCGTACTTGCGCTCGAACGTGAGGTTGTCGCCGAGCGAGGCATGGATGACCGGCGTCCCCGCATCGAGCGCGGTCTCCGCATCCGTGACCGGCGTGAGCTCCTCATAGTCCACCGTCACCAGCTCGCACGCATCCTCGGCCTCGGCGCGCGTGCGCGCCACCACGGCGCACACGGCTTCGCCCTGCCAGCACGCGACCTCGATCGCAATCGCGTGCTGCGGCGCCGACTTGAGCCCCTTGAGATGCGTGAGCACGCCGACCCAGGGCGTGATCACCTTGGCGAGCTCCGCGCCGGTCACCACCGCGATCACGCTCGGTGCCTTTTTCGCGGCCGACGCATCGATCCCCTTGATGCGCGCATGGGCGTATGGCGAGCGCACGAATGCCACATGCGCCATGCGCGGCAGCGTCACGTCGCTCACGTATTGCGCGCGCCCTTGCGTGAGCCGCATGAGGTTGGGCCGCGGCACCGAGCGGCCGATATAGGAGTTCGGCCGGTCGAGCGCGCTCAGGCCCGAGGGCACGTCGTCGCTGATCTTCATCGCTCGCCTCCGGCGCGTGCCCGTGCGACCGCCTCGACCGCGTCGACGATCGCGTGATAGCCGGTGCAGCGGCAGTAGTTGCCGGATAGATGCTCGCGGATCTTGTCGCGGCTCGGCACGCCGCCTTGCGCGAGCAATGCTGCCGCGGTGAGCAGCATGCCGGGCGTGCAGAAGCCGCATTGCAGCGCATTGCGCGTGCGGAAAGCCTCCTGCAGGTCGGCGATCGTGCCGGCGTCGGAGACGCCCTCGATGGTTTCGACGATGGCTCCGTCGCACTGCACCGCGAGCGTGAGGCACCCACGCACGATCGCGCCGTCGAGCAGCACCGTGCAGGCGCCGCACACGCCGTGCTCGCAGCCCACGTGGCTGCCCGTAAGCGCGAGGTCTTCGCGCAGGAAGTCGACCAGCGTCTGGCGCGCATCGACGCGCTCGTTCACCGCCTCGCCATTCACCGTCAGTGCGATATCATGAAAGCGCTCGCTCATGGCCGTGCCTGCGCGAGCTGCGCCATCACGCGTTTGAGCAGCACGCCGGCGAGGTGCTTCTTCGCCGGCCCTGATGCCTGCACGTCGCCGTGCGGATCGAGATCATCCGCGAGGGCCACGATCGCATCCTCGCCGCGCTCGATCGCGGCCTCGGCTGCGCGTGCGCGCAGCGGCGTCGCATCGACGCCGAAGAAGGCGACGCGCACGTCCTTGAGCGCCTTGCCGTCGGCTCGCGCCGATGCGGCGAGGCCGACGATCGCATAGTCGCCGTGCCGGCGCGCAAGCTCCGCAAAACCGTAGCGGCTTGCGGGCTTGGCGGCCGGGAGGCGGACCGCGGTCAAGATGTCGCCGAAAGCCAGGGCGGTCTCGAACAGTCCGGTGAAGACATCATCCGCCGCGACCGTGCGGGTCCCGGTGGCGTTGGCGATCACGACCTCGCCGCCGAGCGCGAGCAGGCAGGCCGGCAATTCTGCGGCCGGATCCGCAAACGCAATCGAGCCGCCGATGGTGCCGCGGTTGCGGATCGCCGGGTGGGCGATATGGGGCAGCGCGAGCGCGATCAACGGCGCATGCCGGGCGATCTCGGCCGAGCGCTCGGCCTCGGCATGGCGCACCAGCGCGCCGATCTCCACCACGCCATCCTTCACGGCGATGCACCTGAGCTCGTCGATCGCATTGATGTCGACCAGCACCGTTGGCGCCGACAGCCGCATGTTGAGCGTCGCGATCAGGCTCTGCCCACCGGCGAGCAGCCGCGCGTCCGCGTGCTGCGCCATCAGCGCGATCGCGTCATCGACCGATCGGGCCTTGGCAAAACCGAATGGCGCCGGCTTCAATGCGCGTCCTCCCCCCGCTATGGTCGTTGCGGCCATTTTGGCCGAGATGCCCGGGGCGTCAATGGCGACATATGCGCCCGCCGCTGATCGGGCCGCACACGGATCGAGGGGAAAAGAAATGCCAGGGGAGTCCAAGAGCGAGTTTGAGAACAAGGTCGTGGTCGTCACCGGCGGCAGCCGCGGCATCGGCCGCGCGATCGCGACGGCCTTCGCGCGCGAGGGCGCGCAATGCGTGCTTGCGTCCTCGTCGGCGCAGAATCTTGCGGCTGCGGCGAAGGCTGTTGCGGCCGCCGGCGCCGAGCCGCTGACCGTCGCGGCCGACCTGCGCACGCTCGCGGGCTGCGAGCAGGTCTTCGCCCGCGTGAATGAGCGCCACAAGCGTTGCGATATACTCGTCAACTGCGCGGGCGCGACCCGCGCGGGCGATTTCCTCACCATTCCGGACGACGCCTGGCTCGACGGCTTCGCGCTCAAATTCTTCGGCGCCGTGCGGCTGTCGCGCCTGTTTTGGCCGATGCTCACGGCAGCGCATGGCCACGTCGTCAACATCATCGGCGGCGCCGCGCGCACCGTCGAGGCCGAGTTCCTGGTCGGCGGCTCGGTCAACTCGGCGCTCGCCAACCTCACCAAAGGCCTCTCCCGCCGTGGCATGCGCGACGGCGTCAACGTCAACGCCATCCACCCGGGCATCACCGCGACCGAGCGCACCGAGACGCTGCTGCGCCAGCGCTCGGAGGCCTCCGGCCGCCCCATCGAGGAGCTGCGCACCGAGCAGCTCGCCAAGAGCGGCATCGCCCGCATGGCCGAGCCCGATGACGTCGCGGCGCTCACGCTGTTCCTGAGCTCCGAGCGCGCCCGCCACATCCAGGGCACCGCCACCGCGGTCGACGGCGGCGCGACACCGGGACTCTATTGAGCTTTATGGAGGGTTCTCGTCTCGCATGACTCCGTGTCTCGGATGCGGTGCAGCGGCGCGCTCTTGCGCGCTGGTGCACCGCTGATCCGGGACCCACTGGGCCCAACAACACATGGGTCCCGGGGCTGCAGCGCACCACTGCGCTTCGCGACGTGCTGCGCTGCGCCCGGGACACGAGGCCTTCTTACGCCGCCGGCTCCTTGGCCTTCATCCGGTCGCGGATGTTGCTCGTGTGGATGCGGAATTCGGGGTCGATCTCCTGCACCTCGACCGAGAGCGCGAGCGGCGTCGTCGCGAACACGCCTTCGAGATGCTTCGAGGCCGCCGCGAACACCGACTCGGCGACGAGGCGCCGCGTCTCCGCCGGCCGACCCTTGGCGACCCGCACCGTGATGTTGACGAAGCCGTTGGCCGGATCGTTGTCGGCGATGCGGTAGCTGGTGCGCCGCTCGCCGCGCGTGCGCAGCCCTGCGAGGTCGGCGATGCGCGTGCGCATCATGGCGGCATGCAGCGTCTCGAGCAGCGCGTCGAGGCGGATCTTGTCCTCGATATTGGCGGAGTATTCGCAGATGACGTGCGGCATGGGCGTTCCTTCGGGCGACCCTCGGGGTGTTCTTTCCGGCAGTCCGCGGCGGCGGACATATTGACCCGCGCGGGCCGCGATCCTACCAGTTCGCGGCGCGATGTCGAACGGGGCGCGTCGCGCGCATGTCCCGGCGAAGTGGCCACCGGTTCGCCGACAAGGACATGCGCCAAAATGCCAGGGAGGAGACATGCGGCTCGCGAGCTACAATGTGCGCGGCCGGTCGAGCTACGGTGCGGTGGTCGGCGACGGCGTCGTCGACCTGCGCCTGCGGTTCGGCCCGCGGCATCCGACCCTGATCGACCTGCTGCGCGACCACGCGCTGCACGAGGCGCGCGCGGCGCTGCTCGGCGTGCGGCCCGACTTCGCGCTCGCCGAGGTCGAGCTGCTGCCGCCGGTCGTGGCGCCCGAGAAGATCCTGTGCATCGGCATCAACTACGCCAACCGCAATGCCGATTTCGGCGACCCCGACATCCCGAAATATCCCAGCATGTTCTTCCGTGCTCCCGGCTCGCTGGTGGCACACGGCAAGCCGCTGATCCGCCCCAAGGTATCCGAGCAATTCGACTACGAGGGCGAGATCGCGCTCGTCATCGGCCGCGAGGGCCGCCGCATTCCGCGCGAGCGCGCGCTCGATCACGTCGCCGGTATCACGCTGTGCAACGAAGGCACCGTGCGCGACTGGCTGCGCCACGGCAAGTTCAACGTCACGCAGGGCAAGAACTTCGACGCCTCGGGCAGCATCGGCCCATGGATCGCGACCGACGTTGATCTCACCCAGCCGCTGCATCTCACCGTAAAGGTCAACGACGAGGTCACGCAGGATGACACGACCGCGAGCATGATCTTCGGCTTCGCGCACCTCATCGCCTACGTGACGACCTTCATGACGCTCAAGCCAGGCGACATTCTGGTCACCGGCACGCCGGTGAAGAAAGGCCCGCGCACCGATCCGCCGCGCTGGCTCAAGCCGGGCGACGTGGTCGAGCTCACGGTTCCGGAGATCGGCACGCTGCGCAATGCAGTGGCGGACGAGCAATGACCGTCGTCATTGCGAGCGAGGCGAAGCAGTCTCACTGCGCTTGCGCAGAGATTGCTTCGTCGCGCTACGCGCTCCTCGCAATGACGGAGTCACACGAGGTCCGCGGTGCCTGAAAGCTTTCGCGCCGCATGCATCATCGGCTGGCCGGCCGGGCATTCGCGCTCGCCGATCATCCACAACTATTGGATCAAGCAGCACGGCATCGCGGGCGAGTATCGCAAGGAGCCGGTGCCGCCGGAGGAGTTCGCGGCGTTTCTCGCCGCCATGCCGGCGCGCGGCTATGTGGGCGCCAACATCACCATCCCGCACAAGGAGGCGGCGCTGCGGCTATCCGCGCCTGATGAGCGCGCGCGTGCGGTCGGCGCCGCCAACACGCTGTGGCGCGACGGCACGACGCTGCGCTCGACCAACACCGACGTGGAAGGCTTTCTCGGCAATCTCGATGCCGCCGCGCCCGGCTGGGACCGCGATTTGCAGGAGGTTATCGTGCTCGGCGCCGGCGGCTCGGCGCGCGCGGTGATCTTCGGGCTGCTGGAGCGCGGCGCTAGGCGCATCCATCTCGCGAACCGCACCAGCGAGCGCGCGCAAGCCCTGCGCGAACGTTTCGGCGCCGCAGTCGCGCCGGCGCGCTGGGAGGAGGGGCCCGCGTTGCTGCCGGGGGCGGGCCTCCTGGTCAACACGACGTTGCTCGGCATGAAGGGCCAGCCGCCGCTCGCAATCGACGTCGGCCGGCTGCCCGCCGGCGCCGTCGTCGCCGACCTCGTCTACGTGCCCCTCGTCACGCCGCTGCTCGCCGCCGCGCGGGCGCGCGGGCTGAAAGTCGCGGATGGCCTCGGCATGCTGCTGCACCAGGCGGTGCGCGGCTTCTCGCTCTGGTTCGGCGTCAAGCCGACGGTCACGCCGGAGCTGCGCGCGCTGGTCGAGGCCGATCTCGCCAATTGATCGTTTGTTTGCGTCATTGCCCGCGAAAGCGGGCAATCCAGTACTCGCAGTGGGTAAATGGAAAACACGCGGTGCCCGACCGACCTGCTGCGAGTACTGGATCGTCCGCTTGCGCGGACGATGACGGAAGTGAAATATCGGGACATTGAACGTGGTCGGGAGGAACGAATGCGCGCGGTTCGCCTCGCTTTGCTGTTGCTTGTGGCCGGAGTGCCGCTGGGCGCCCGCGCCGAATATCCCGACCGTTCGATCCGATTCATTGTTCCGCAGGCGGCCGGCAGCGCGACCGATACGGTGTCGCGCCTGCTTGCGGCGGAGCTCGGTCCGATCCTCGGCACGCAGGTCATCGTCGACGATCGCCCGGGCGCGGCGCTCACCCTCGGCCTCGACCTGCTCGCGAAGGCGAGCCCCGACGGCTACACCATCGGCATGGGGCCGATCGGCGCGCTCGCCATCACGCGCCACATGATGGCGAAGCTGCCCTATGTCATCGAACGCGACTTCCAGCCGGTCGCCCTGGTCACGCGCGGCCACCTGCTGCTCGCGGTGTCGCCCTCCCTGCCGGTCCATTCCGTGCGGGAGCTGATCGCCTACGCCAAGGCCCATCCCGGCAAGCTGCTCAATGCCTCGTCGAGCAACGGCTCGCCCGGCCATGTCGGCGGCGAGCTGTTCAAGTACATGACCAATACCGAGATCGTGCACGTGCCCTACAAAGGCGGCGCTGCCGCGATCCAGGACCTCATCGCCGGACGCGTGCAGGTGATGTTCGAGAGCCTCAACTCGATCGCGCCCTTTGCGCACGCCGGCACCGTGCGCGCGCTCGCGGTCGGCAGCGACCATCGTTCGGCGGCCTTCCCGGACCTGCCGACCATCGCCGAGGCCGGTGTGCCCGGCTACGAGGCCGGCACCTGGACCGGCGTGATCGCGCCCGCCGGCGTGCCGCGCCCGATCATCGACAAGCTCAATGCCGCGATCAACCGCGCGATCAATTCGCCGAACTTCAAGGCGCGCTTCGCCAAGATCGGCGACGAGCCGGCGGGCGGCAGCCCCGAGGATTTCGTCAAGCTGATCGCCGCGGACTCGGCGAAGTGGGCCGACGTGGTACGGCGGTCGGGGGCGAAGATCGAGTGAATATCGTCATTGCGAGGCGGCCGAAGGCCGACGAAGCAATCTCGAGAGGCATACTCTGCGGATCGAGATTGCTTCTCTTCGCTCGCAATGACGCAAGGTGCTCACGCCACCTGCTGCGCTTCCGCGGCCGTATCGATCACCGTCGTGCGGCGCATGTCGCGCACGTGGCCGCTCGCCGCGAACGGCGTCGCGCGGTGCATGGTGCAGCGGTTGTCCCAGATCACCAGCTCGCCGATCCGCCATTGGTGGCGATAGACGAAGCGCGGCTGCGTCGCGTGCGCGATCAGCTCGGCGAGCAGGGCCTGCCCTTCGTCGACGGGTAGGTCGATGACGTGCGAGGCATGCGACGCGATGTAAAGCGCGTTGCGGCCCGAGCCCCGATGCCGGCGCACCAGCGCATGCCGAGCCGGCGGCCGCAGCTGTCGCTCCTCCTCGGTCGGCACGTAGCCGCCGAGCTTTCCGCGCGAATGCCAGATCGAGTGCTCGGCGACGAGGCCGTCGAGCCGGCGCTTCATCGCGTCGGGCAGCGCGTCATAGGCGGCGCGCGTGTCGGCGAACTCGGTGTCGCCGCCGGCGGGCGGGATCACGCGCGCGTGCAGCATCGACCACGCGGCCGACTTCTGCCGGAACGAGCTGTCGGTGTGCCAGAGCTGGTTGCCGAGGCGGTAGCTTGCGCGCGTGTCGCGCTCGTCGAGGATCGCACCGCGCTCGTCGAGGTTGGAGACGTTGAAGATCTCGCGGTGCTTCACCCGCTGGTTGAAGCCGATCCCGCCCGACTTGTTCTGCTGCGGCGGCGACACCTCGAGCGGCCCGTAGAGCCGCGCGAACGCGATCTGACGCTCGTCATCGAGCGCCTGGTCGGGCAGCACGCACACCGCATATTCGTCCATCGCGCGCTCGATCGCGCGCGCGAGACCCTCGCTGACAGGTTGGCTCAGGTCAGCGCCGGTGATGCGCGCGGCGAACAGCGGATGCAGCGGCGTGGCGGCGAGGTCCATGGCGTTCCTCCGTCTTGCCGGAGTGTACACGTCATTGCGAGGAGGGCGAAGCCCGACGAAGCAATCTCGCGAGGCATACTCCGCGGAGCGAGATTGCTTCGCTTCGCTCGCAATGACGCCTACTGCTGCTTGATGAACGTCCCACTGCGCAGCTCGCTCACCGCCTGCCGCAGCTCGGCTTGCGTGTTCATCACGATCGGCCCGTACCAGGCGACCGGCTCCTCGATCGGCTTGCCCGAGACGAGCAGGAAGCGGATGCCTTCATCGCCCGCCTGCACCATCACCTCGTCGCCGCGGTCGAAGACGACGAGCGAGCGGTTGCCGATGCGCTCGCGCACCAGCGTCTCGCCCGCCGCGGTCTCCTTCTCGGTGAGCACGCCGAATGGCTGCGAGGCCGCCGCGAAGCTGCCGGAACCCTGGAACACATACGCAAACGCGTGCCGATCGGTCTCGACCGGCAATGTCTTGCGCTTGCCGGGTTCGACCCAGACGTTGAGGTAGCGCGGATCGGCCGCGACGCCCTCGACCGGGCCGCGCTTGCCCCAGAACTCGCCGCAGATGATGCGGGCGCGCGTGCCGTCGTCGTCGGTGACCTCGGGAATGTCGATCGCCTTGATGTCCTGGTAGCGCGGCGCGGTCATCTTCAGCTGCGACGGCAGGTTCGCCCATAGCTGGAAGCCGTGCATGCGGCCCTTGGCGTCGCCCTGCGGCATCTCCTGGTGCATGATGCCGCTGCCCGCCGTCATCCACTGCACGTCGCCGGCGCCGAGCGCGCCCTTGTTGCCGAGGCTGTCGCCGTGCTCGACCGTGCCGGCCAGCACATACGTGATGGTCTCGATGCCGCGGTGCGGATGCCACGGAAAGCCGGCGCGATAGTCGTCCGGCCGGTCGTTGCGAAAATCGTCGAGCAGCAGGAACGGATCGAACTCGTCGGTCTCGCCGAAGCCGAAGGCGCGTCGCAGCTTGACGCCGGCGCCCTCCATGGTGGGCTTCGACTCGATGATGCGTTTTACGGGACGGATGGACATGGGGGTTGCCTCAAAGACTGTGACAAATTTGACAGGTGCGTTATGTGGGAGCCGGGCCCGGTTTCGTCCAGAGCGGGCGCTGTCCACCACCGCCGCGCAGGCCTTGTCGAGGACACGCGATCGTGTCACGAACCGCCGGCCCGGACCTGCTAAGGGACGGCCGCAGGCTGGCGGAAACCCGGAATACCGGGCCCCGGCCGGGGTTGGTCATGAGGCCCGAGGCGGCGCCCGCCGCCGGCTAATATTGCTGGGAGGATTTCATGCATGGGTTCGCACGGGCGGCCTTGGTTGCCGCCGGACTGAGCTTGATCGCGGCTTCGACCGGATGGGCGCAACAGCCGGGCCGCATCCGTGGGCAGATCGAGAAGGCCGACGGCTCCATGCTGACGGTCAAGACCCGCGACGGTGCCATCCTCAACGTGAAGGTCGACGACAAGGCGCGCGTGGCCGTGCTGGTCAAGGCCTCGCTCGCCGACATCAAGCAGGACACTTTCATCGGCATCGCCGGCATGCCGCAGGCGGACGGCAGCATCCAAGCGTTCTCGATCCACATCTTCCTTCCGGCGCAACGCGGCGTTGTGCCGGAACGCCACGGGGGTTGGGATGCGAGGTCCGGCAGCACGATGACCAATGCGATCGTCAGCAACATCGTCACCAGCAAGGACGGCGAGACGCTGACGGTGAAATACAAGGATGGCGAGAAGAAAATCGTCACCGGCCCCGACACCGCGATCGCCGCGGTCGCGCCCGGCAACAAGGACGAGCTCAAGGTCGGCGCGCAGATCATCATCATGGCGTCGGAAAAGCAGGCGGATGGCTCGGTGGTCGCCAAGGTCCTGTACGTGGGCCGGGGCATCACGCCGGCGATGTGACGCCAATGGGATCAACCCGCCGGCGGCATGCTGCCGCCGGCTCACTCCTGGGAGAACGAGCATGCATGGAATAACCCGACGAACCGCACTGGCCACCACCCTGATCGCGCTTTCGGGCGCATGGGCGCAGATGGCGCCGACGAAGCCGGTCCACCTGCGCGGCACCATCGAGAAAGTCGACGGCAATGTGTTGACCGTCAAGACGCGCGACGGCGTCACCACCACGGTGAAGCTCGCCGATAACGCGCGCATCGCCGGCCTGGTCAAGATCAAGCTCGCCGACATCAAGAAGGGCGATTACCTCAGCATCACCGCCATGCCGCAGGCCGACGGCAGCCAGAAGGCAACCGGACTGGCCATTTTCATGGAAGCACAGCGCAATGTCGTGCCCTCGGTGTTCATCCCCTGGGACCATCAGGCGGGCAGCACCATGACGAATGGCAGCGTCGACTCGATTGTCGCCAGCGTCGACGGTCAGACCATCATGGCCAAGTACAAGGACGGCGAGAAGAAGGTGATCGTGCCGCCCGATACGCCGATCGTGCGTTTCGTGCCGGGCACCAAGGATGACCTCAAGCTGGGCGCGCAGTTCTTCATGGTTGCGGCGACGAAGCAGGCGGACGGTTCGTATACGTCGGCCTCGATCAATGTCGGCCGCGACGGCGCCGTGCCGCCGATGTGATTTTCGATCGAGTGACAACGCCGGCCGGCGCGGGGGCGCGCCGGCCATCCTAGGGAGTGGAACAATGAGCAGGATATTGCATATCCTGGGCGCCGCCGCGTTGCTCGCGGCGGTCGGGCTCGCGTCCGTGTCGGCGCAGCAGACGCTGCGCGTGCGCGGCACCATCGAGAAGGTCGACGGCGACAAGCTCACGGTGAAGTCGGACGACGGCACCGAGGTGACGCTGACGCTTCTCCCCAGCACAAAGGTCGTGGGCGTCGTCAAGGCGACGCTTGCCGACATCAAGTCGGGCGACTTCGTCGGCAGCGCCGCCATGCCGCAGGCGGACGGCAGCCAGAAGGCGCTCGAGGTGCACATCTTCGCCGAGTCGCAGCGCGGCACCGGCGAGGGCCATCGGCCGTACACGATCCCGAACAGCACCATGACCAACGGCACAGTCGGCGACATGGTGACGGCGACGGGCGGCAATACCATGACGGTCCGCTACAAGGGCGGCGAGAAGAAGATCGTGGTCGGCCCCGACGTGCCGATCGTGCGCTACGAGATCGGCACGCGCGCCGAGCTCAAGCCTGGCGCCCATATCGTCGCCCTCAACGCGGTGAAGAAGCCGGACGGCTCGATCGATGCGCCGCGCATCAACGTCGGCCGCGGCGGCCTCGTGCCGCGCTGACTTTCGTCCCTCTTGCCAACGGGGCTTCCCTGTGGGGAGACGGGGCGCAAGCGCAGTGCGCGCGCCTCAGCGCCCTGTCGAGGCTCTGCGAAAACTCTGGCTAAAATTTAGGCGATTGGCGGAACGAACTCTGCCCAGGTCCCATCCCGGCGCGGAGATCCTTCCACAAGTCGATGGAATCGAGGGCGTTTTCCGCCGCCTCGCGCCTTGGCACGTCGATTGCAAACGTCCCCTCGGGGGCCCGTCCGACCTCACAAGGACGGCAGAGGAGCGTGCACATGGCGATGTTCGATCCGTTCGAATCCGACCGCTCGCGCGAGCAGCTGAGCTGCATCTGCGGGCGCCATCGCAGCCAGGCCGAGCACGATTATGCGGCGCGGCTCACGCTCGAATGCGTGCCGGTCGAGGGCGGCGCACGCAAGGACGAGCGCTTCGCGGGCGTCGTAGCGGCGCGCGCCATCACGTCAGAGTTCGGACGGCCGCCGCGCGGCTGACGCCGGCCGCGTGCTTCGCCATGGCCCGCGCATAGCGCGAGCGTCGAGTGGCGGGCGCGCGTGAGGCGCTGCCGCGCGCTTTGCGCCAGGCCCGTTCGGTGTTAGCCAATGTACGGCATGACCGATTCGGGTCCGCTTATGACGCCTTCACGCTGCCTCCTCGTTTGCACGCTAATCGCCGGCACGGTCGCGGCCGCCCGGGCCAACCCGCCAATTCCCGTGCCGCAGGCGCCCTCGGCGACCGAGGTGGCCGTCGCGGCCAAATGCAAGGCGGCCTCGTTCGCGCGCTATCCGGCCGGTCGGATGGCGACCACCATGCGCGACTTCGAGATCAAGCGCTGCATCAAGGCCGGCGGCGTGCTGAACTGATGCGTTGCCGCAGGGAGCGCCGCGGCGGTTTCGTTGGCGGCAAAATCATCTAATCTTCCCGCCAAGAAGACGCGATAGGCGGCGGGCGCGTTCGGGCCGTCCGCACAAAGGGAGGCGCGGATGCGCAGGTTCCTGCTGGCTCTCGTTCTTGCCTGGGTCTTCGGCGCGAGCGGCGCCGTGGCGGAAACCTTCCCCTCGCGTCCCATCACCATGATCGTGCCGTTTCCGGCAGGCGGCATCACCGACATCATCGCCCGCATCGTCGCCGAAGGCATGCGCAAGTCGCTCGGCCGGGCGGTGATCATCGAGAACCTGGCCGGCGCCGGCGGCACCATCGGCGTGACCAAGCTCGCGCGCGCGACGCCCGACGGCTACACGATCGGCATCGGCCAGTGGACATCGCATGTGGGCGGCGGCGTCATGTACAACCTGCCGTTCGACATGCACAAGGACCTGCAGCCGCTCGCGCTCGTCTCGGCCGGGCCGCTGTGGATCATCGGCCGCAAGACGCTGCCGGCGAGCAACCTCAAGGAGCTGGTCGCCTGGCTCAAGGCCAATCCCAAGGCGACCGGCGCGACCATCGGGGTTGGCAGCGGCGCGCATCTGTGCCTGCTCGACTTCGCGAAGGAGACCGGCACCAGCCTGGTGATCGTGCCCTATCGCGGCGCGGCGCCCGCGATGCAGGACCTGCTCGCCGGCCAGATCGACATCTTCTGTCCCGAGGCCGGCCAGACCCTGCCGCAATACCGCGCCGGCAGCGTGAAGGCCTTCGCGGTGCTCACCGACAAGCGCTGGTTCGCGGCGCCCGACGTGCCGACCACCGGCGAGGCCGGCGTGCCGACGCTGCACTTCCCGTTCTGGCACGGCCTATGGGCGCCGAAGGGCCTCCCGGCCGACGTGCTTGCCCGGCTCGACGCCGCCGTGCAGGCCGCGCTCGCCGATCCGGACGTGCGCAAGCGCTTCACGGATCTCGGCCACGAGGTCGTGCCGCCCGACCAGCAGACGCCCGCGGGGCTCGCCGCCTACTACAAGGCTGAGACCGACAAGTGGTGGCCGATCATCAAGGCGGCGAATCTGAAGGCGCAGTGAGGGAGGGGCTCGCCTTCACGCAAACGCCTCGCGCCCGCGCCGCACGCTGCGCCACAGCAGCCACGTCGCGATCGACACGTTGAGCAAGTTCCACGCGATCCCATTGCCGAACGCCGCGCGGTAGGAGCCCGCATAGTCGAAGATCGCGCCCGACATCCAGCCGCCGAGCGCCATGCCGAACAGCGTTGCCATGAGGACGAGGCCGATGCGCGTGCCGGCCTCGCGCGGCGGGAAATACTCGCGCACGATGATGGCGTAGCTCGGCACGATGCCGCCCTGGAACAGGCCGAACAGGGCCGAGATCACGTAGAGCGAGAAGAGGCCGTCGAAAAAGAAGTAGAGCACCAGCGCGACGCCTTGCAGGGTCGACCCCATCAGCAGGGTCGCGACGCCGCCGAGGCGGTCGGCGATGAAGCCGGTGCCGACGCGGCTGACGATGCCGAAGCCGAGCATCAGCGAGAGCATCTCGGCGCCGCGCGCTGGGCCGTAGCCGAGGTCGCCGCAATACGCGACGATGTGCACCTGCGGCATCGACATGGCGACGCAGCAGGCGAGGCCGGCGATGCACAGCAGCACCTGCAGTGCGTTGGGCGACAAGCCGATCGAGCCTTGCGCGGCGCTTGTGCCCGCATTGGCCGTCGGCGAATGGGCCGGCGTGGGGCGGCGCAGCGCGAGCAGCAGCGGCAGCATTGAGATGATGCAGAAGATGCCGATGCCCATGTGGGTCGCGCGCCAGCCGTCGCGGACGATGAAATGCTGCATCACGGGCGGCCAGATGGCGCCGGCGACGTAGTTGCCCGACGACGCGATCGCGACCGCGATCCCGCGCCGGCGGGTGAACCACTGCGAAAGATCCGCCATCAGCGGGCCGAATGTCGCCGAGGTCCCGCAGCCGATCAGCACATAGGCGAGCGCGAACAGCGTGAGGCTGCTCGCGAATCCGGCCGCCAGGTAGCCGCAGCCGATCGTCGCGGCGCCCAGGGCCAGCGGCGCCCGGATGCCGAGCCGGTCCGACAGCTTGCCCATGGCGACGCCGCCGAACGCAAAGCCCATCATGGCGAGGGTGAACGGCAGCGACGCGTCCGCGCGCGGCACGCCGAACTCCGCCTGGACGGCCGGCAGCGCCACCGGCACCGACCACATGCCAACGCTGCCGATGGTGCCGAGCGCGGCGGCTACCACAAGGCGCATCCAGGCATAGGTGGAGTCGGCGCCGGTTCCGGCGGGCGGAGGAGGGGTCACGTCAAAGGATTCCCGGGCTTTCAGGGACGCTTTGTAACACCCACCGCGGCGGCGGCCTCATTCTTAAATTTCATGGCGCACAACGGCTTACCGAATGCCTCGAGGCCTCCCGGCGGGCGAAATGGCCGCATCCGATCGCTGGCATGTTGTCCACAGGCTTATTAACATGGGCCCAGGGGAAATGGCGCAGGGGTCCGCATGGGTGCGGGCATTCGCAGGCTCTTCGACGGGCTGGGTGTCGTCCGGATCATCGCCGGGCTGGCCGTGCTCGTCGGCTCGTTCGCGGGCGCGCTGTGGGGGCTCGACACCTTCTTCCCGACCGCCACCAGCCCGCGGCCCGCCCTCGTCGAGATGCCGCCGCTCCAGCCCGCGACCGGCACCTCGACGATCACGGCGCCGATCATGGTCTCGCTCGCCGCCATCCGCGACGCCATGGAGGAGCGCGCGCCGCGCAACCTCGCGGGAAAGGGCGACAACCCGCTTACTCAACTCCTCGGCAAGGCCGACATCGGCTGGACGCTGACGCGCGGGCCCTTCGCGGTCGTCGGGCGCAATGAGGGGCTCACGATCACGACCGCGCTCAACGGCACGCTGCGCCTGACCGGCCAGATCGCCACTCAGGTGAGCACGGTCGGCAATGGGCTCGGCGGCCTGATCAGCCGCGACCTCGGGCGTAACCTGCAGGGCATCACCGGCCGCACCCTCGACCAGCGCGCCGACCTGCGCGGCACCGTCGCGGTGTCGGCGCGCCCGATCATCGATACCAATTGGCGCATCGAGCCTAATCTCACCGCGCAGGTCGCCATGGGCAACAGCGCGCTCTCGATCGCTGGCGCCAAGATCGATGTCGGCGGCCAGGTGCGGCCGCTGCTCGAACGCACCGTCAACGAGCAGGTCGCGGCGCTGGCGGCGCGCATCCGCAACGATCAGGCGATCGAGCTCGCGGCGCGGCGCGAATGGGCAAAAATGTGTCGCTCGATCTCGCTCAAAGGCGTCGGCGCCAACGCGCCCGACCTGTGGCTCGAGGTGCGCCCGACCCGCGCCTTCGCGGCACAGCCGCGCATCGACCAGAGCGCTGTCACGCTCACGCTCGGCATCCAGGCCGAGACGCGCATCTCGGCCGCCCAGACCAAGCCCGACTGCCCGTTCCCGGAGCAGCTGCAGATCGTGCAGCAGGCCGACCAGGGCCGCATCGCCATCGGCGTGCCGATCGACGTGCCGTTCACCGAGGTCAACCGCATCATCGAGGCGCAGCTCAAGGGGCGCAATTTCCCCGAGAACGGCGGCGGCGCCTGGGCCATCACGGTGCTCGGCGCCTCGATCGCGCCCTCGGGCGACCGCCTGCTGATCGCGCTGCGCGTCCAGGCGCGCGAGCAGAAGACCTTCCTGGGCCTTGGCGCCGATGCGACCGTCTATGTCTGGGGACGTCCGGTGCTTGATCGCGAGCGGCAGATCCTGCGGCTGACCGACATCACCCTCGACGTGCAATCCGAGGACGCCTTTGGCCTGCTCGGCGCCGCCGCCAAGGCCGCGATCCCGTACCTGCAGGCGGCGCTCGCCGAGAACGCCGTGATCGATCTCAAACCCTTCGCCGCGAACGCGCAACGAAGCATCGACGCCGCGCTGGCCGACTTCCGCGCGGTCCAGCCCGGCATGCAGGTCGACGCCGCCGTGACCGAGCTCCGGCTCGTCGACATCGCTTACGATGCGAAGACCCTACGCGTCATCGCGGAAGCGCAAGGCACCGTGCAGGCGTCGGTGACGGCCCTGCCGAAGTGATTGAGCGCCGTTTCCCGGGCGCATCGCACCGCGAAGCGGTGCGGTGCAGAACCGGGACCCACGCCGCATACTCCGCGTGGGCCCAGGATGCGCTGCACCACCTCGCGCTATGCGCTCGGCGCTGCAGCGCATCCGGGGCACGAGGCCCGATGATGTCGGACCGCTTCTTCCTTTACATCGTCGCAAGCAGGCGCAACGGAACGCTCTATGTTGGCGTCACCAATGACCTCGCCCGCCGCATGACCGAGCACAAATCGAAGCTCGTGCCCGGCTTCACGCGTCAATACGGCGTCGATAGGCTTGTTTATGTGGAGGAATATGGCTCAATCCTCGAAGCTCGCGCACGCGAGCATTCGATGAAGCGCTGGCGGCGCGCGTGGAAGATCGCCCTGATCGGGAAGGATAATCCCACTTGGCGCGACTTGAGTGGAGAGATTGCGTGATCCTAAGTCCTCGTGTCCCGGGCGAAGACCCGGGGCCCAGGGCCGCGACCATGATGGGTCCCGGTTCTGCACCGCATCGCGGAGTTTACCCTTGGGCCGCGCAAAGCGCGGACCCGAGGGCGCTGCGGTGCGCCCGGGACGCGAGGCGGTGACATGATCCCGGCACTGCGCCTGCTCCCCGACGCCCGCGACTACGACACGCTCTATCGACAATTCCGCTGGAACCTGCCGGCGACCTTCAACATCGGCGTCGCCGTGTGCGATCGCTGGGCCGTGGCCGAGCCTGACCGCCTCGCCCTCGTTCATGCTCGCCCGGACGGCCGCCGCGATCACATCAGCTACGGCTGGCTGCGTGACACCTCGAACCGGCTCGCCAATGCGCTGGCCGCGCGCGGCATCGCGCGCGGCGACCGCGTCGCGATCCTGCTGCCGCAGTCGCCGGAGGTCGCAGCGACCCACATCGCGGTCTACAAGCTCGGCGCCGTCGCGCTGCCGCTCGCGAGCCTGTTTGGCGTCGATGCACTGAGCTACCGCTTCGACAACGCGGGCGTGAAGGCGGTGGTCACCAACGCGCAGGGAATCGCCAAGGTCGCCGCGATCCGCGCCAACCTGCCCAAGCTCGTCCTCGTGGTCTCGATCGACGGCGCCGGCGATGGCGCGCTTGGCTTCGCCGATCTCGTCGCGCGCGGGTCGTCGGACTTTTCGCCGGTCGCCACCACGCCCGACGATCCCGCCATGATGATCTACACGTCTGGCACCACCGGCCAGCCGAAGGGCGCGCTGCATGCCCATCGGGTGCTGATCGGCCATCTGCCCGGCATCGAGCTGCCGCATGATTTCTTTCCGCAACCGGGCGATCGCTTCTGGACGCCGGCCGACTGGGCCTGGGCGGGCGGCCTGCTCGATTGCCTGCTGCCGAGCCTCTATTACGGCGTGCCCGTGGTGGCGCGCCGCTTCGACAAGTTCGACCCCGAGGAAGCCTTCGACCTGATGGCGAAGACGGCGGTGCGCAACGCCTTCATCCCGCCGACCGCGTTGCGCATGCTGCGCACGGCCGCCTCGCCGCGCGGCCGCCACGCGCTCGCGCTGCGCACGGTGGGCTCGGGCGGCGAGGCGCTCGGCGCCGAGACCTTCGAGTGGGGCAAGTCCGCGCTCGGCCTCGTCGTCAACGAGTTCTACGGCCAGACCGAATGCAACCTGGTGGTCTTCGAGCTGCGCGATGATCGGCGTCTCCCGGCCGGGCGCCATGGGCAAGCCGGTGCCCGGCCACACGGTCGCGGTGATCCGCCCGGACGGCACGCGCTGCGCGCCGGGCGAGCTCGGTCAGGTCGCGGTGCGCCGGCCCGATCCCGTGATGTTCCTCGAATACTGGGGCCGGCCCGACGCGACGCGCGACAAGTTCATCGGCGACTGGATGACCACCGGCGACCAGGGCATGGTCGACGACGAAGGCTACCTCACCTTCATCGGCCGCGACGATGACGTGATCACCTCGTCGGGCTATCGCATCGGCCCGGGCGAGATCGAGGACTGCCTGATCCGCCATCCCGCGGTCGCGCTCGCTGCCGTGATCGGCAAGCCCGACCCGGTGCGCACCGAGATCGTGAAGGCCTTCATCGTGCTCAAGCCCGAGGTCGTGCCGACCGACGCGCTCGCGACCGAGATCCAGGGCTTCGTGCGCACCCGTCTCTCGGCGCACGAATACCCGCGCGAGGTCGCCTTCATCGACGAGATGCCGATGACGACGACCGGGAAGGTGATCCGGAGATTGCTGCGGCAGCGGGCGTAGCGACAACCTCGTGTCCCGGGCGCGATGTAGCGCGCAGCGCAGCGGAGCGGTGCATCGCAGACCCGGGACCCATCGGCTCGATCACCTGGGCCCCGGTTCCGCGCGGCATCACTTCGTGCTGTAGCGCGCCCGGGGCACGAGCGAGCGGAATGCCTCGCGCGCTTTTCGTCCCACGTTGATCGCGCCTCGCCGCAAGCTCTCCAAGCGGAGCGCTAGGGCAAAATTGCGACCGGGCTCCATCCCAATCAAATGATCCGCCAGCGTTCGCCGTTCGCGCCAGATCGAATCGATCATCGGGTGTCCGGCCGCCGCACAGGAATCGCACCAGTCGATTGCGCCGTCGTTCACGACCACCTCGGTCAGATCGAGCGTGAGCTGCACGCCGGGCGAAGCGCGCGCCACGTTTTCATCGTGCGCGACTTTCCAGAACCAGGCGCCGCGGCCGCTGGTGAGCAGCACGCCCGCCGCGATCGCATGATCGCCGCGCATGAGGCGCGCGACGCTTGCCTGGCCTTGCGCCGCAAGGCCCGTGACGGCGGCTTCCATGAATTGGCGGACCACCACATCCTGCGCTGCCGCCGTACCGGCGCGGCCTTTCCAACCGTGTGCTTCCAGCGCGAAGAAATCATCGAGCGCGCCCGCGATCTCGGCGCGTTCGTGCGCCAGCGCGAACGCAACGGCGCCCGTCTCATCGAGTTGTCGGCGCTGGCGCCGCAGCTCCTTGCGTTTCTTGCCGCCGAGCGCGGCGTCGAGATAGCCGATGCGCTCGGTACCGGGCGCCAGCAGGGCGCGGCGATGGCGGCCGAACGTTGCGATGCGTCCGCCGCGCTGTGCGATCGTCTCGGCAAACGCGGCGGCGACCGGACCGTCCTCGACCTGATAGGGCAGCAGCAACAGCTTCGGCAGCCGCGGATCGTCGGTGACGTGATCGAGAAAACCGGCGACGGCCGGCCGCAACGCGTCGCGCTCGACCAGCGGCGTGCCGAGCGGCCCATACGGGTGCGTCCACCCCGTGAGCAGCGGCAGGCGCAGGCCGTAGCGCCGCGTCTCGATGCGGCAGGGGAACAGCCCGATCAGCCGGCGCGGCTCGCCGCCGCGCACCAGCACGGCGCCGGCGTCCGGCGCGAGCGCAGGTGCGGCCGCGAGCGCGAAGGCCGGCTCGTAGAAGACGTTGGGCTCGGCGGCATGATCCGCCAGCGCCCGCCACTCGGCCGCGACGCCGGCGAGATCGGCGAGCGGCCGCCATTCTGTGGAGACCGCGATTTCGCGGGGGGCGAGCATGCAGTAAGCGCCTTGCGGTTAGCGCCAAGGGCTAACAGGGCGGCGTTAAATTTCGGTTCGGGGTGGATCGCGCTATTACAATTATGACTGACCGGTCAGTCATTTACTCTGGGCGATCGATCGGCCCGAGCAAAACGAAGCTAGAAAATCGTTTGATTTCAACGCCGGCTATCCGGTGAACCCACCGGCGTCGAGGAAGGCCTGCTCCTCGGGCGCGGTGGTCCGGCCGAGCACCTTGTTCCGGTGCGGAAACCGGCCGAACCGGCGGATGATGTCGGCATGGATCTCTGCCCACTTGAGCGCATCCGCGTCGCCCGAGGCGCGGTTGAGCGCGACGCCGCGCTCCTGGTCGGCAAGATCTTCGGAATGTTCGAACGGCAGGTAGAAGAAGCTTCGCTCGGCGAGCGAGACGCTCCGGTCGAATCCGCGCGCGATCGCGCGGTTCGTCACCGCGAGGGCGAGCGGGTCGGTCGCGAAGGCGCGCGCGCTGTTGCGGAACATGTTGCGGGGAAACTGGTCGAGCACGATCACGAGGGCGAGCGCGCCTTCCGGATGGTCGTCCCAGGCAAGCGCGCCGGCGGCCGCCGCCTCGTAGGCCGCAAGAAATCTGTCGCGGATCTCGGCGTCGAAGGCCGCGTCCTTGGTGAACCACTTGTCCGGGCCGGCCGCGCGCCAGAAGGCAAGGACCAGTTGCGGCGTGACATCGCCGTCTTGACCAGCAACGTTCATAGCCGCACCTTCCCGTTGGTGATGTCGCCGTACAGCGCGGAGTCGAGCCGCACATAGGCGCCGGCGCGCGGATCGTCGACATAGAGCGGATCGGAGGTCTTGGCCGGATCGAAGCCCTGCGTCACCAGCTCGACCTTCTTCGGCTTGAAGGTCATCGTCGTCTCGATCTCGCCCCCGATGCGCAGGAAGAGCGGGCGCGCGTAGGCCGGCAGCATGGCGTGTACATGGGCGCGCAGCGCCGCGAGATCGATCTCGCGGTCGGCGGCAACAGTCGCCATGCCGGCGCGGCCCTCGTAACCCGGGACGCCGACACCATAGACGTTGGCGTCGCGAATGCCGGGAAAGCGCGCCAACGCCTCGCCGACCTCCGCGGTCGAGACGTTCTCGCCTCTCCAGCGGAACGTATCGCCGATGCGGTCGACGAAATAGAAATAGCCGCGCTCGTCCTGGCGCATCAGGTCGCCGGTGCGAAACCACGCGTCGCCGCGTTCGAACACGTCGTGCAGGATCTTGCGTTCGCTCTCGGCGCGATCCGCATAGCCTTCGAAGCGGCCCGAGGGCACCGCCGGATCACTGACGATCCGCCCGATCGCCTCGCCGGTCTCGCCGGGCGCGCAGCGGATGCAGAATCCGCGCGCATCGCGCACCGGGGCCTCTGCGGCCACGTCGTAGCGGACGAGGCGCACCGGAAAGCGCCGCTCGAGCAGCCGCGGCAGGCGGCCGATCGCGCCCGGCCGGCCCTCGAAATTGAACAGCGTCACGTTGCCTTCGGTCGCGGCGTAGAACTCGATGATACGCGGAATGCGGAAGCGCGCCTGGAACGCGGTCCAGATGTCTGGCCGCAGACCGTTGCCGCAGGCGAGCCGCAGCCGATGGCGCGTCTCCGCCGCGCGCGGCGGCGCGTTGACGAGGTAGCGGCACAGCTCGCCGACGTATTGGAAGACGGTGCAGTCGTGCCGGACGACGTCGTCCCAGAACGCGCTCGCCGAGAACTTGTCGCGGATCACCACGCTGCCGCCCTTGACCAGCATCGCGCCGGTCGCCGCGAGGCCGCCGGTGGTGTGGTACATCGGCAGGCAGTCGTACATGCGGTCGGCGGCGCGCACCCCCATCACGCCCGCGAAGCCGAGCGCGGCGAGCAGCACGCGGTAATGGTTGATGTTCGCGGCCTTGGGCAGGCCGGTCGTGCCCGACGTGTAGATGAACAGCGCGCGATCCTCGATCGTGAGCGCCGGCCGCTCGGCGGTGAGGAGCGGCGCGTCGTTCAGCGTCTCGATCGCGCGATCGATGCGTGGAGCCACGCCGGCGTCCGCACCATGCACCCAGACCTGCACCTTGCTCTTGAGATGCGGCTCGGCGCTGGCCAGCGCGGGTGCGAGCGCGTCGGCGACGATGACATGCTTGGGCTCGACCAGGTCGACACAATGGGCGAGCGAGGCGCCGGCGAGATTGGTGTTGAGCAGCGCGACTGCGCCGCCCGCGCTCGTGATGCCGAGCCAGATCGCCAGGTATTCCGGCCGGTTCGGCATCAGCAGGCACACGACCTCGCCCTGGCGCAGGCCCTGCGCCACGGCCCAGCGCGCGTAGCGGTTGGCGCGCGCCACGAGGTCGCGATAGGTGAAGGTTTCGCTATCCGAGATGAGAGCCGGTTTGTCGCCATGGCGCGCCGCAAGCTCCGCCATCAACAGCGGGAAAACACGCGTCGGATTCCTGGCGATCGGCGTCGTGTGTCGCAGCGCGCGCCAGGCGCCGGCGGCGAAAAGAGCGTCGTTCCTGAGGCGGTCGAAGAGGTTCATGGCGAAAATGGTCACTCGTCATGCCCGGGCTTGTCCAGGCTTGTCCTGGGCATGACGTAGAATTGAAAACCCTACCGATCGACGCCGCCGAACGGCACCAACGGATTGTCGAGGACGGCGGCGCGGTCGGGCTGGTCGACCTGTGCGGCGCCGACGAACGCATCGAATAGGCCGGAGATCATCGCCGGCGTGATGTCGCGCACGATGAACACCATGCGGGTGCGGCGGTCGTCGTCCGGCCACGCGTCGAGCTGCGCCGGCGGGTGAAACACGTGCTGCACGCCGTGGATGACCACCGGCTGCTCGGGATTCTCGGCGATCCGCACGATGCCCTTGACGCGCAGCAGGTTGGGGCCGTGCGTCGCTCGCAGCATCTCGAGGAACATGTCGAATGCGGCGGCTGAGATCGCGCGGTCGGTCGCGTACGCGAAGGCGCGGATGCGCGCGTCGTGCCGGTTCACGTCGTGATCATGGTGGTGGTGATGGCCGTGCGCGTCGGCATGCGCTTCGGCGGCGAGCCAGCGCTTCACGTCGGGGATCTTCTTGTCGGGATCGTAGAGCCCGCAGTTGAGCAGCCGCGCCGCGGTCGCCTCGCCGGCGGCGGCATCGAGGATCGGCGCCGCCGGGTTGAGCGCGCGCAGTCGCGCGACGAGCTGCTCCTTCGCAGCTTGCCGTGCCGGCGTGCCGACGAGGTCGGACTTCGTGAGCACCAGGCGGTCGGCGACCGCCACCTGCTTTAAGGCCTCGGGCTGCGCGTCGAGCGTCGCGAGCCCGTTGACGCCGTCGATCACCGTGACGATGCCGTCGAGGCGGAAGCGCAGCACCAGATAGGGATGCAGCATGATGGTGTGCAGCACCGGCGCCGGATCGGCGAGGCCGGTGGTCTCGATCACGACGCGGCTGAAGCGCACGCGGCCGTTGTCGCGGTCGCGCAGCAGCTTCTCCAGCGAGTCGACGAGGTCGCCGCGCACCGTGCAGCACAGGCAGCCGGTCGAGAGCTGCACCACGTTGCCGTCCACGCGCTCGACCAGCAGGTGGTCGAGGCCGATCTCGCCGAACTCGTTGATGAGCACCGCGGTGTTGGCGAGCGCCGGGTCCTTCAGCAGGTGGTTGAGGAGGGTCGTCTTGCCGGCGCCGAGGAAGCCGGTGAGCACCGTGAGCGGCAGCGGCGCGACCGGCCCGCGCCGGCCGCCGCTAGTGCTCCGCTCCCGAAGTTCGTCATACATCTCGGCGAACTCTTACACGAACTTCGGGAGCAAAAGGGGCACTAGCAAGTATATAATCCTAGTGCCGCTTATCGATTTGACGTTCCTGAAGGCGGTTGCTGCTGGCGATGCAGGAACGTCAAATCGGCGGCACTAGGCGCGGTCATGATTTGGCCTGGGCGGTCTTCTTCTTGGCCGGCTTGTCGTGCTTCGCCTTCGCAGCCTTGGGTCCGTGCTTCTTGTGACCCTTCAGCGTGGCGGCGTCCGCCTCGGCCTCGCCGCTGCCGTTCGGCTGCTTCGCGCCGGTGAACACCACGATCGGCGGGACGGCCGCCAGCGGGTTGCCGGTGAGCAGGGCGGCGCGCGTCCTGACGTCGGTCAGCATGAAGGCGCGTTGCAAATCGTTGTCGCCGTTCGGCGCCGCCGCATCGTCCTCTTCGTTTTCGGCGCGCCGCTTGCGATGGGAGCCGCAGATCTGGTCATGCAGATCGGGCGGCGCCGCGTTGATCGGCTGCAGCGCGTCGACGGTGCCGAGCGAGGGCAGGAGCCAGCTCAGGCCGGGACCGTCGTTGAAGCCCTGCTCCAGCATGGAGGCCGCCTTGGCGGCGCGCGCCGCCGAGGAGGGCGCGCCGAGCACGATCGCGATCAGCCGCCGGTCGCCGCGCGTCGCCGACGCGATGAGATTGAAGCCGGAGGCGCAGATGAAGCCGGTCTTCATGCCGTCGGCGCCCGGATACTCGAGCAGCAGCTTGTTGTAGTTCGTCATGATGCGCCGGCCGAACTTGATCGACGGGATGTGCCAGTAGAAATCGTATTGCGGGAAGTCGTGCATCAGCGCGCGCGCCAGGATGCCGAGGTCGCGCGCCGAGGTGATCTGGCCCTCGGCCGGCAGACCGTTCGGATTGACCCAGCTCGACTGCGTCATGCCGAGGCGCTGGGAGGTCGCGTTCATCTCGTCGGCGAATTTTTCGATCGAGCCGCTGACGCCCTCGGCGAGCACCACCGCGATGTCATTCGCCGAATGCACCAGCAGCATCTTGAGCCCGTTGTCGACCGTGACCCGGACGCCGGCGCGGAACCCCATCTTGGAGGGCGACTGGGCGACCGCATTGGGCGAGACCGTGAGCAGCGTATCCATCGTGATGCGGCCGTCCTTGACGGCCTGCAGCACCACGTATGTCGTCATCAGCTTGCTGAGCGAGGCCGGATACCACGGGTAGGTGGCGTTCTCGGCCTGCAGGACCTTGCCGGTTCCCGCGTCGATCAGCAGCAGCGCCTCATTGCTGGCCGACGCGGGGCCCACCAGTGCGCCTACCGCAAGACCGACCACGACCGCCCGGGCGAAAAAATTTACAACTGCTGACACGATGTGCGGTTCCGCTTCGATTGTGCTGTGGCGCAAAACGATATCGGCCGCTAGGCGGCCCGATACCCCCAGTTTAAGCCAACTGCGGGGCCAAACGCAAAGCACTGGCGCTGCTTGTCCCGCACATTATGCTGGTCGCTGAGGAAAACGACCAAAGTTCGGCAGGAGACCGCCAATGACCGCCTGTATCGTCGGATGGGCCCACTCGCCCTTCGGCCGGCTCGATAGCGAAACCGTCGAAAGCCTGATTGTGCGGGTCGCCGACGGGGCGCTCAAGGACGCCGGCATCGCGGCGGCCGACGTGGACGAAATCCTGTTGGGACACTTCAACGCGGGGTTCTCGGCGCAGGACTTTACCGCCTCCCTGGTGCTGCAGGCCTCGCCCGACCTGCGCTTCAAGCGCGCCACGCGGGTCGAGAACGCCTGCGCGACCGGTTCCGCGGCCGTCCATCAGGGGCTCAAGTCGATCGAGGCCAAGGCGGCGCGCATCGTGCTCGTGGTCGGTGTCGAGCAGATGACGACGACGCCGGGCCCTGAGATCGGCCGGAACCTGCTCAAGGCCTCCTATGTGCGCGAGGAGGCCGACATCGCGGGCGGGTTCGCGGGCATTTTCGGAAAAATCGCCGGGCTCTATTTCCAGAAGTACGGCGACCAGTCCGACGCGCTGGCGCAGATCGCCGCGAAGAACCATAAGAATGGCGTCGGGAACCCGTATGCGCAGATCCGCAAGGATCTCGGGTTCGACTTCTGCCGCACCGAGAGCGAGAAGAACCCCTACGTCGCGGGCCCGCTCAAGCGCACCGACTGCTCGCTCGTCTCCGACGGTGCGGCCGCGCTGGTGCTCGCTGACGTTGAGACCGCGCTGGCGATGCGCAAGGCGGTGGCGTTCCGCGCCGCCGCGCATGTGCAGGACTTCCTGCCGATGTCGCGCCGCGACATCCTCCGCTTCGAAGGCTGCACGGAGGCATGGAAGCGGGCATTGGTGCATGCGGGCGTCAGGCTCGGCGATCTCTCGTTGGCCGAGGTGCATGACTGCTTCACCATTGCGGAGCTGATCGAGTATGAGGCGATGGGCCTCGTACCGGAAGGCGAGGGGGCGCGCGCGATCGCCGAAGGCTGGACGCAGAAGGACGGCCGGCTGCCGATCAACCCGTCGGGCGGCCTCAAGGCCAAGGGCCATCCGATCGGGGCGACCGGCGTCTCCATGCATGCGCTCTGCGCCATGCAGCTCTGCGGCGCCGCCGGCGACATGCAGATCAAGGATGCCAAGCTCGCCGGCCTGTTCAACATGGGCGGCGCCGCGGTGGCGAACTACGTCAGCATCCTGGAGCGCATCAAGTGAGGCACGGCCGCCTCATGCTTTCTTCCTCGCCCCCCGCTCGCGGGCTCGCCGAGGAAATTCGCAAATGGGCCGACGTGATCATGTCTTCCGGCGCGACGGTGAATTGAGGGCGCGTGACCGTATCGACTGCCGATCCAACCCATGCGTCGAACGAGGCGCGCGGCGAATGGAACGCCGCCGAGTCGGCGTTGATCGAGCGTGCCCGCGCCATGGCGCCGGCCCTGCGCGAGCGCGCCGCCGCCGCCGAGGCGATGCGCCGCATCCCGGAGGTGACGCATGCGGAATTCCGCGACGCCGGCTTCTATCGCGTGCTGCAGCCGGCGCGTTATGGCGGGCTCGAGGCGCGCTACGGGCTGCACACCATGCTCGCCGCCGAGACTGCCCGCGGCTGCGCGTCGAGCGCCTGGGCTCTGTCGGTCACGGCGTGCCATGGCTGGATTCTCGGCATGTTCCCGCGCCGCGCGCAGGACGAGTTCTGGGGCGAGGACCCGACGCGGGCGGTCGCCAGCTCATTCCTGCCGGTCGGGCCGAAGCTTGCCCCGGAGTCAGGCGGCATCAGGCTGAGCGGCCGCTGGCGTTTTTCCAGCAACGTCGACCACTGCGACGGCGCGATCCTGCTCGCCATGCTGCCCGGCGCCGGCGGCGCACCGACTTTCCTGCTGGTGCATCGCGACCAATATGAGATCGAGGATACATGGCATACGGTCGGGCTTGTGGCGACCGGCAGCAACGACATCGTCATCAAGGACGCGCTGGTGCCGGGCCATCGCATGCTCGACGTGATCGCGACCCGCGACGGGAGCGCGCCGGGCGCCGAGGCGAACCGCCATCATCTCTACCGCGTGCCGCTGTTCGCCTGCCTGCCGCACAGCTTGATCGGGCCGGCGTTCGGGGCCGCGCTCGGGGCGGTCGACCAGATCGTCGCTGAACTCGGCGGGCGCACCACCGTGACCAACGTGCGGCTCGCCGAGCAACAGACCATCCAGTCGCGTATCGCGGAAGCGGCCGCCGAGCTCGAAGCCGCCCGCGCGCTGCTGCAGGTCGACCGTGGCCGCATCAACGACATGGGCCGCGCCGGCGAGCTGCCCGACGATGCGACGCGGCTGCAGTACCGGCTCAATGTCGGCTATGCGGCGAAGCTCTGCGTGCAGGCGGTCGAGCGGCTGATGCCGGTGGTCGGCGGGCGCGGGCTCGAGCTCAACCACGCCTTCCAGCGCGCCTGGCGCGACGTGCACGCGGTCGCCCAGCACATCGCCCTGGTCTGGGATCTGCAGGCGCTCAACTACGCCGCGATGCGGCTCGGGCTCAAGGCGGGCGATCCGAAGAGACTGACGCGCGCCGTCGCCGACCGCACGCCCGTCAGCTCGGCGCGCCGTCGATGACCTCGCGCAGGTAGGCGACATGCTCCGCGAAGGCGCGGCGGCCCGCCGGGGTCATGCGCACGCGGGTCTGCGGCTTGCGGTCGGCGAAGCGCTTCTCGACCGCGATGTAGCCGGCCTTCTCCAGCGTCTCGAGGTGGGCGCCGAGGTTGCCATCAGGTGGCGCGG
>CAVPGG010000122.1:0-12067 GCA_963703755.1 uncultured Pseudomonadota bacterium | reverse complement strand
GCCGGCTCGCGGCGAAACGCGCAAGCGTGAGCTGCGCCGGCCGCAAAACAGGGCTAAAGGCGTATGTCGCTGATTTCAGGAGAAAATCCCGCGAAATGTGGCTTTCGGGCCGCCGCGCCGCGTTGATGATGCGCACGCGCCGGGCCTATAACGGGGGAACAGGATTTCCATTGTCCCCCATGCCACCGATCGCGCCGGAGCAGCCCCGCTATCTCAAGCTCAACGAGCGCGACAATGTCGCGATCGTGGTCAACGACTTCGGCCTGCCGGCCGGCGCGCGTTTCGCCTGCGGACTCGAGCTGCGCGCCTTCGTGCCGCAAGGCCACAAGGCCGCGCTCATCGACATCGCCGAGGGCGCGCCGATCCGCCGCTACGGCGAGACCATCGGCTACGCGGCCGCGCCGATCCGTGCCGGCGACTGGGTCGACGAGGCGCGCATCCGCATGCCGGAGGCGCCGTCGCTCGACCGGCTCGACATCGCGACCGCGGTCCCGGCGCCGCTGCCGCCGCTCGAGGGCTACACCTTCGAGGGCTATCGCAACCGCGACGGCTCGGTCGGCACCCGCAACATCCTCGGCATCAGCACCATCGGTGCAGTGCGTGAAGGGCACGCTCGACTACGCGGTCAAGCGCATCCGCGCCGAGCTGCTGCCGAAATATCCCAACGTCGACGACGTGGTGCCGCTCACCCACGCCTATGGCTGCGGCGTCGCCATCGACGGCGCCCGAGGCGGTCGTGCCGATCCGCACGCTGCAGAACCTCGCGCTCAATCCGAACTTCGGCGGCGAGCCCATGGTGGTCGGGCTCGGCTGCGAGAAGCTCGCGCCCGAGCGCCTCGTGCCGGAAGGCATCGACGGCGCCATCATGCGGCTTGCAGGACGAGGACGGTTTTGGCGCCATCATCGACACCATCATGCGCATGGCGCAGGCGCGCCTTGCCCAGCTCGACAAGCGCCGGCGCGAAACCTGCCCGGCCGCCGACCTCGTCATCGGCCTGCAATGCGGCGGCAGCGACGCGTTCTCGGGCGTCACCGCCAATCCGGCCGTGGGCTTTGCGGCCGATCTGCTGGTGCGCGCCGGCGCGACCGTGATGTTCTCGGAAGTGACCGAGGTGCGCGACGCGATCGAGCTGCTCACGCGCCGCGCCGCAACGCCCGAGGTCGGCCGCGCGCTGGTGCGCGAGATGGCCTGGTACGACGCGTATCTGGCGCGCGGCGGCGCCGACCGCAGCGCCAACACGACGCCCGGCAATAAGAAGGGCGGGCTCGCCAACATCGTCGAGAAATCGCTCGGCTCGATCGTCAAGTCCGGCTCGAGCCCGATCGCCGGCGTGCTCGCGCCCGGCGAGAAGGCGCGCCAGAAGGGCCTGCTGTTCGCAGCGACGCCCGCGAGCGACTTCATCTGCGGCACGCTGCAGCTCGCCGCCGGCATGACGCTGCAGGTCTTCACCACCGGCCGCGGCACGCCCTACGGGCTTGCCGCCGCGCCGGTCATCAAGGTCGCGACCCGCAGCGAGCTCGCGCGGCGCTGGAAGGACCTGATCGATTTCGACGCCGGCCGCATCGCCACCGGCGAGATGACCATCGAGGAAGCCGGCTGGGAACTCTTCCGCCTCATCCTCGACGTCGCCAGCGGCCGCGTAAAACCCTGGTCCGACCGCTGGGGCCTGTTCAACGATCTGACCCTGTTCAACCCGGCGCCGGTGACGTGAGCTTCACGATTTGCACCCACCCCACCCTCATCCTGAGGAGCGGGCCGTAGGGTGGGCAAAGGCGGCCATGAACGTCGTGTCTGGCAGGGCAAATGATCCGCCGTGCCCACGCGGGCGACGACGCAAGCTCGCGTGGGCACGGCGGGTCGGGTGCAGTGAATCCCAAGAAGGTTCGGGCCGCCTTTGCCCACCCTACGCTCACTTCATCTCCTTCACCCGCGCCGCGATCCAGTCGTGATAGTAGTCGGCCCGCATCGCGTTGAAGCCCGCCACCTTCGCGTCGCGGCCACAGCGCGCGTTGCGCTGGCTCGGGTCGGGGATCGCGCTGCGCGTCGCGATGCCGACCAGGATCGGCCGCCCGTCCTGCTGCGCGATGTCGCCGGCCGGCAGCGGATCGGGCCGCGCGCCGTAGCTGATGCCGTCCGACTTCACGAGGAAGACGCCCGACCCGGAATCGCCATGGCATTCCGAGATGTTTTTGTCGAACCCGGCCGGAACGACCGCGATCTGCCGCATCGCCTGCGTGATCTCGGACAGCTTGCCCGGGACGATCGGCGCCAGCGGCCCATATTGTCCGGTCAGCGCCCGTTGCAGGTGGCTGAACACGCCGTTCGCCGAGGCGCCGTAGACGTAGAACCAGCTGTCCGGCTTGTTGCTCTCGGCTTCTCCCGAGTAGTCGTTGTCGATGCCGAACACGTAGGCGCCGATCGCGCTCTGCGGATGCGTGCCGTTAAGTCTCAGCACCGCGATGTCCTCCGCCGCGTTCTCATGCACGATGAAGCGCGCGATCCGGCGGCTCTCGCGCCTGGTGCCGCCGTTGCTGCCCCAGTAGAAGACCTCGAGCTGGTCGGCCGCGATATTGACCTTGCCCTTGCCGTCGGTGAGGCAATGCGCGGCGGTGAGCACGTAGCGCTCCGCGAACACGACGCCGCCGCACAGCGGCTTTCCTTTGTAATAGATCGCGACCGAGGCCTTGGCGCCGATGTCGTCCGCGTTCACGTCCCTCGCGCCGGTCAACCCATGCGCCTGGTCGGGCGCGAGCAGCGCGAGACCCGCCAGAATAGCCGCAACGCGCATTCCACCTGAACGAAAGGGCATCGTCTCCCCCGGCGACGGCGCGCAAGCGCGCTCGCTGCGATATCGCGGGACGATCTTATCCAGGGGTGACGACGGAACAATCGCGACGGCAATTTTCGCGTGCGTCAACCTTAATTGCGCAGCTCAGAGCAAGGCCAGGCCCGCGATCCACAGCAGCGCGATGCTCACGACCGCCTGTACGACCGTCCCGGCCGAATAAAGCCGCAGCGTGCGCACCGCGTCGAGCTCGGCGATGTCGGCGACGAGCCAGAACAGCGGATCGTTGACGTGCGCGACCAGCGTGCCGGCCGCGATCGCGCCGGCGGCGAGCACGCGCCCCGATCCCGCATCGAGGCCGAGCGGGCCCAGCAGCGGCTCGAGCATGCCGACGGCCGTGAGCGTCGCGACCAGGCTCGATCCGTGCAGCGTCTTCATCAGCGCCGCGGCCACGAACGGCACGAGCAGCCCGAGCTTGAGCGCAAACACGCGCTCGCCCAGCATCTCGGCCATGCCGGCATTCTGCAGGATCGCCGCAAAGCCCCCCGCGATCCCGGTCGCCAGCAGCGGCCAGACCGAACGCGCGAGCGCCCGCTCGAGCCATCCGCCCTCCCCGGCCCCGCGCGCGCGCCACGCCATGGCGGCGACGATCGCGACGCAGAAGATCAGGATCACGCTCGGCTTGGCGTAGAAGCCGAGAATGTCGCGCCCGTCGCGCCCGAGCGGCTCGGTCGCGGTCTGCGCATAGCCCGCGATGCTGAGAAGGGCGATGGGCAGCAGGGTTGGGAGAGCGAGACGAAGAAGATCCATCGCACGTGATGTTTCGCTCAGCGCCGGCTCTCCCTCTCCCCGAAGGGGAGAGGGTCGGGGTGAGGGGCTCTCGGAGCCAGAATTGAAACTCCGAGCGCCCCTCACCCGGCTCGCTTCGCTCGCCACCCTCTCCCCTTCGGGGAGAGGGGAAGATGCAGATACGATCACCCGGCTTGAAGGGGGAGAGGGAGCGCGCAGCATCCGCGGCGCCGCCCACGCCACGAAGGCGAGGCCCGCAAGAACTCGCCGCGAGCGCCAGCGGCACACCCATGAGCAACAAATGCAGCGGCGCGATCTTCAGGATCGTGCCGGTCGCGACCGCGATGATCGACGGATAGACGAACGCCTGCCCGGCCCCGATCGCCAGCGCGAGCGTCACCGTGCTGCCGGCGCGCGTCGCCGCCGTCGGGCCGCGCAGCACGTCGCACCACGGCCGCAGCAGCGCGAGCGCGACCGCCGTCGACGGCACCACGCTTGCGGCGAGCCCGAGCGCGACCGCGACAGCGCGCCGCCACGGCGCCGGCACACGTGCAACCAACCGATCCGCCGCGCCGGTCTGCGCCAGCATCGCGCTGACGATCGCGCCCGCCACGATCGCAAAACCCACCGTCTCGACGGTCTGCGCAAAGCCGCGGCTGATGGCGTCGCCGTTGGCGCCGAGCGAGGTGCGCGACGCGAGCGCGAACGCGAAGGCGGCGATCAGCAGCGCCAGAAACGCCGGCAGCTTCGCGCGGGCGACCAGGATCAGCGCGAGCGCGAAGGAAACCGCCGCGACCGCGGCCTGATAGATGTCCATGCTCGAAATCGGCGTTGCGGCGGGATAACCTCGACCGATGTTCCGCCATGGCGGTGAGGTCCGTCAAGCGCGCCGGCTGCGATGTGGCGCGACGATCGAGGTGTCATGCCGTCCCACGCGTCGTCATCTGCTTGGCTGCGCTCCGCCGCGGCCCTCGTCGTCGCGCTCATTATCGCCCTGGCCCTCCCCGGCCCGGCCGCACGCGCCGAGCCGGCGCGCGGCTTCATTCACGCGCAGGGCCGCCATCTGGTCGGCCCCGACAACCAGGAATTCAACGTCCGCGGCGTCAACCTCGGCCACTGGCTCGTGCCCGAGGCCTACATGTTCGACTTCGACGGCGACACCACGCGGGCGCAGATGCGCGACCTGTTCGCGCGCCTGCTCGGAGAGCAGGAAGCCGAGGCGTTCTGGCAGCGCTTCCGCGACACCTTCGTCACGCAGGACGACATCCGCTTCATCGCGGCGGCCGGCTTCAACACCGTGCGCGTGCCGCTGGACTGGACCATGTTCGTGCGCCTCGACGGCGCGGGCGGCGAGCCCAAATTCGAGGGCGTCGGCTATGCGCTGATCGACCGCCTGCTCGGCTGGGCGCGCGCCGTGGGCGTGCGCGTGCTGCTCGACCTGCATGCGGCGCCGGGCGGGCAGACCGGTGCGAGCTTCGACGGCGGTTCCGGCTATCCGCTCTTGTTCTACGTGCCGGCCTATCGCGATCTCACGGTGCGGCTGTGGCAGGTGCTGGCGCAGCGCTACCGCGACGAGCCCGCCGTGCTCGGCTACGATCTCCTCAACGAGCCCGTCGCGCCCTACCACGACACGCGCTACCTCGAGCCGCGCCTCGAGCCGCTGCTGGCGCGGATCACCGCGGCGATCCGCGCCGTCGATCCCAACCACCTCGTGTTTCTCACCGGCGGCCGCTGGAGCACCAACACCAACGGGCTCGGCCCCCCGTTCGACCGCAACGCGGCCTACGCGTATCACATGTTCTGGGCGACCCCGCAGCGCGCCTCGATCGCGCCGCTGCTCAATTTCCGCGACCGTTACGACGTGCCGCTGGTGCTCACCGAGACCGGCGAGGCGACCGCCGACTGGGTGCTGGCGTTCCGCCGCCTCAACGAGGCGAACGGCGTCGGCTGGGTGCTGTGGACCTACAAGAACATGGCGAGCCCCGCGACGATCGTGGCGGTCGCCAAGCCCGCCGACTGGCCGGCCGTCGCGGCTTACGTCAACCGCGCCCGCAACGGCGCCGACGTCCCGCCGCCGCCGCGCGAAGTGGCGACGCGCGCGTTTGCGGACTACCTCGCCGCCATCGCGTTCCGCAACGGCACCATCAAGCCGAGCTACTTGGAGGCGCTGGGGCTGAGGACGCCGCCGCGGTGATTTTGTGTGCCTGACCGCGATGAGAGAATTTACCCGTCATCCTGAGGTGCGAGCGAAGCGAGCCTCGAAGGATCGGCCGAGACGCCGCCACAAGTGTGCAAGTGGCACTGCAGCGGCCCTTCGAGGCTCGGCCTTCGGCCGAGCGCCTCAGGGTGACGAACTCAACCAGCTACCCCGCCTTCTTCACGTCCTTCACGTCGGCAAACTTGATGCCCGGCGCGCGCTCGGCCGTGTAGCCGAGGTAGAACTCGTTGCGCGCGAGGTAGACGAGGTCGCCGTCGAGGTCGTCCGCGATGCCGGAGCCGTGGGCGGCGACGAACGCGTCGAGCACCTTCGCGATCGTCCGCCGAGATCCAGCGCGCCAGCTCGAACTCGCAGGTGTCGAACTCGACCGGCAGCGTGTATTCGGCGTCGAGCCGCACCTTCAGCACGTCGAGCTGCAGCGGGCCGACCACGCCGACGATCGCGGGCGCGCCGTCGTGCGGACTGAACACCTGCACGACGCCCTCCTCGGCGAGCTCGTTGCAGCGCCTGCTTGAGCTTCTTCGCCTTCATCTTGTCGGTGAGCCGCACGCGGCGCAAAATCTCCGGCGCGAACGACGGCACGCCGACGAAGGAAAGCTCCTCGCCTTCCGTGAGCGTGTCGCCGATGCGCAGCACGCCGTGGTTGGGAATGCCGACCACGTCGCCCGCGAACGCCTCGTCGGCGAGCGCGCGGTCCTGGGCGAAGAAGAAATGCGGCGTGCGCAGGCTCATCGGCTTGCCGGTGCGCACCTGCTTGACCTTCATGCCGCGCGTGAGCCGGCCCGAGCAGATGCGCGCGAACGCGATGCGGTCGCGGTGGTTGGGGTCCATGTTCGCCTGGATCTTGAACACGAAGGCGCTCATGGCGGGCTCGTCCGCCTCGACTCTGCGACGGTCCGCCGCCTGCGCGCGCGGCGGCGGCGCGAGCGCGCCCAGGCCGTCGAGCAGGTCGCCGACGCCGAAATTCTTCAAGCGCCGAGCCGAAATAGACCGGCGTGAGATGCCCTTCGCGGAACGAGGCGAGATCGAGCCGGCGGCAGGCGTCGCGCACGAGGTCGAGCTCCTCAGCGATCGCGCCGGCATCGAGGTTGGGATTGCGGCGCGCCAAGCGCCGCGACGTCGATCGGCACCAGCGTCGCCTCGGCCTCCTCGCCGATGAGGCGCATCTGCCCGCTGGCGATGTCGTAGGTGCCGGCGAAATCGCGGCCGCGGCCGAGCGGCCAGGTCATCGGCGCGGTGTCGAGCGCGAGCGTCTTCTCGATCTCGTCGAGCAGCTCGAACGGGTCGCGGCTCTCGCGGTCCATCTTGTTGATGAAGGTGAGGATCGGGATGTCGCGCAGCCGGCACACCTCGAACAGCTTGCGGGTGCGCGCCTCGATGCCTTTCGCCGCATCGATCACCATCACGGCCGAGTCGACCGCCGTGAGCGTGCGGTAGGTATCCTCGGAGAAGTCCTCATGGCCGGGCGTGTCGAGCAGGTTGAACACGCGGCCGCCGTGCTCGAAGGTCATCACCGAGGTGACGACCGAGATGCCGCGCTCGCGCTCGATCGCCATCCAGTCCGAGCGGGTCGAGCGCCGGTCGCGCTTGGCCTTGACCTGCCCGGCAAGCTGGATCGCGCCGCCGAACAAGAGCAGCTTCTCGGTCAGCGTAGTCTTGCCGGCATCCGGATGCGAGATGATCGCAAACGTGCGCCGCCGCGCGACTTCGCGCGCCAGCGGCGACGCCGGCGCAACGGCAGTCGCTGCCCCGGCCGCATCCTCGGCCGTCGCGGAATCAGGACGGATATGCTCGTTCATGGTGCGCTGCATGTGGCAGGCAATGCGCGCGGGATCAAGGGGCTGGCTCCTTCACCCTCCCCTGCAGGGGGAGGGTCGCGAGCGAAGCGAGCGGGGTGGGGTGACGGCGCCTCAGCCACCCCACCCCGACGCAGCTCACTTCGTTCGCAGCGTCGACCCTCCCCCTTCAGGGGAGGGTGAAGAATGCACAGCCCCTGCCCTTTCAGTTGCGGCCGCCGCCTCGAATCGCTACTTGCTGTCCATGACGGACCAGCCCGCGAATCACGACAAGATCCTCATCGTCGATTTCGGCTCGCAGGTCACCCAGCTCATTGCGCGCCGGGTGCGAGAAGAGCGGGTCTACTGCGAGATCGTGCCGTTCCAGCACGCCGAGCGCGCGTTCAAGGAGATGCGCCCCAAGGCGGTGATCCTGTCGGGCGGCCCGGCCTCGGTGCTCGACAAGGACGCCCCGCTCGCCCCCGCCGCGATCTATGATGCCGGCCTGCCGATCCTCGGCATCTGCTACGGCGAGCAGGCGATGGCGGCGCAGCTCGGCGGCGAGGTCGAGGGCGGCCACCACCGCGAGTTCGGCCGCGCCGAGGTCGAGATCACGAAACCCTCGGCGCTGTACGAGGGCATCTGGCACGTCGGCGAGCGCTACCCGGTGTGGATGAGCCACGGCGACCGGGTCACCCGGCTGCCCGCGGGCTTCGAGGTCACCGGCACATCGCACAACGCGCCGATCGCCATGATCGCGGACGAAGGCCGCCGCTTCTACGCCACCCAGTTCCACCTCGAGGTGATGCACACGCCGCACGGCGCCGCGCTGCTGCGCAACTTCGTGCGCCGCATCGCGGGCTGCCGCGGCGATTGGACCATGCGCGCCTTCAAGGAGGAGGCAATCGAGAAGATCCGCCGGCAGGTCGGCAACGGCAAGGTGATCTGCGGCCTCTCGGGCGGCGTCGACTTGGCGGTCGCGGCGGTGCTGATCCACGAGGCGATCGGCGACCAGCTCACCTGCGTGTTCGTCGACCACGGATTGCTCCGGCTTGCCGAAGCCGAGAAGGTCGTGAGCCGCATAGTCGCAGGCTCTTTTCAGGCAAGGGGGCGCCGGAGGCGCACAGTCCGGCGCCCTTTTCGTTCGCCGATCGAAGCACAGCCTCTGGCCGCGCCCTGTTTGTATGTGGATTGTCCCGAACAGCGTCAAGCTCCCTTTCGAGATCAATGACTTAGACCCCCCCCAGCGGGTATGCGCATATCTCTTGACATATGCGCATACCCGCTGTACAGCAAATCATGCCGCGGCTCAACATCTACCTCCCTGACCAAGTGCATGAACTGGCAAGTCGTTGGCGAGGCACCTCGAACCTCTCTGATATTTGTGCGCGCGCTATCAAAGACGAATTTGAGGCCATCGAGGGACATCGTGCCGCGGAGTCGCTGTTTCAGGCCCTTCGTCCCCCAACCAGCCTCGAGCAGTTGCTTGCCGACCGCTACGGGCTCGCCGATGTGGTGGCCGTCGAAGGCGGGGCCGATCCAACGAAGGATCGAGACATACTCGGGCGAGCAGCTGCTGCTTATCTCGACCGAAATATTTGCGACGGATCGGGGATTGCGATAGCGGGCGGGCGGCAAATGTGGTGTACCGTCCGCAACCTTGCGCCGCGACGCGTTCGTACAAAAATCACCGCGCTTGGCATGCATCACGCAGACCCACTGCTGCTGCATGCGCATCCAAACACACTCGTTACTTTCTTGTGGCTTCTTTACAGTCCACGGTCGGAAGCGTATGTAATTGGCGCTCCCGCACCGGCTCACCCTTGGACGGCCGATCTTCCGCAAAAACCGCACCCTTCCTATTTCGTGATCTCCTCTTGCTCGCGATTTGAAGAGAATTCGCCATTTGGTCAATTGCTAGGAACAGATGCTAGGCGCGCTTTGCTCGAAGCTGGCGTGCTAGGCGACTACGCTTACGTGTTTCTCGGTAAGGACGGCAGAGAGATTGCCTCCCCGCCAACACCTCCTCAAAACAAGCTAAGTGCAGACCTGCTGCGCCATTTGTCGACGCGTATGGATGCACGCACGATCCTTGTAGCGAGTGGTACTGACAAGCTGGAAATGATTGGCGCTACGTTGGGTGCGAAGCTGTGTAATACGTTAATTACCGACAAGAGAACGGCTGAGCACCTATTGGAATCGATAGGAGGCTGCAATGGTCCAAGCCCCAGTGTTACGCGTATTCGTCAATAGATGCTGGCGTAACCGAGGACAGTTCTCGCCGTGGAACTACTTTGTCATGGGACGCTCGCAGGATGGATTCGGTATAAACATCGCACCCGTGGCCATGCTTGACAAGTTTGTACCAGATATCGAACGACATTTTGCCGCGGAAAATGTGATAAAGTGGGCAGAGGGACACCTGAACCCGATACGGATGACCTGCCACTTTCATCAATATATGGACGAGATCGAGCTACGAGAGATCCTTCGCAGTGCTTTCTTGCGATCTTCCAGGGACCTTCGCCTCGATCAATTTCATAAAGCTAAAATCTACGATGAAGACCGCAGCCTGGGCTTTACCATAGCAGACCTACTTGAGCCCGATCACCGCCTCCACTGAACTTCCTCGATCACGAAGAACCGAGACCATGAATCAGATCGCACTGAATATTCAATCTCACAATGTTGCCACCCCAGAGCAGGCGATCGCGGTGATCGACCTTGGTGGCCAGTACTGCCACATGATCGGTCGGCGGCTACGAGATATCGGCGTTCGCGCAGATATCTTCCCTCACGACGCTAAGCCGACCGAGTTAAGGAAGTACGCTGGCATCATTTTGTCAGGTGGGCCGCAGAGCGTTTATGAGGAAGACTCTCCAACGGTCGCGCCGGAGATTTTGGACCTACAGAAGCCCATACTCGGGATCTGCTATGGACACCAGCTTCTTGCGCATATGCTGAAGTGTGATGTCAGACCTGGTCCGCCGGAATATGGACGGGCTACGTTGCAGCAACTCAACGATGGCGCACCGCTTTTCGCAGAAACTCCGCCGATTCAAACTGTGTGGATGAGCCACGGCGACTTTATTCGAGAGCTCACGCCCGGATTAAAGGCACTTGCCAGAACAAACTCGTGCGGGATCGCGGCGTTCGCTGATCCCGAGCGAAGGATTTTCGGTCTACAGTTCCACCCCGAGGTAGCCCATACCATCTACGGAAAGCGGCTTCTCGAAAACTTCAGCCGGCGAATTTGCCACGTCCAGAACGAGGAAAATATCAGCGATCGTGTCTCCCGGTTGTTGAGCGAGACCTCTGCGCGAATAGGCAATCGATCTGTTTTCTTTTTTGTCAGCGGCGGCGTTGACTCAACCGTCGCGTTCAGCCTTTGCGCGCGGGCTGTGCCCCGCGATCGGGTCCTCGGCGTTTACGTCGATACGGGTCTCATGCGCAAGGATGAAACGAAGGAGCTACGAGCGTTGCTGACCGCCGCTGGATTGAGCGACCGTTTGATCATCCGCGATGAATTCGGAGCGCTTTCTGGGTGCGCTAAGCGGCGTAACAGAACCCGAACAGAAGCGAAAGATCATCGGCCGAACGTTTGTTGAGGTACAAACTGCCGCAATGCATGAGTACGGCATCGACCATGGCGACTGGCTCCTGGGCCAGGGGACCATTTACCCCGACACGGTGGAGTCGGGCGGGGCCGGGGCTTCTACGGCCTTAATCAAGACCCATCACAACAGATGCGATGAGATTCAGGAACTAATCGCGGCGGGGAAAGTCATAGAGCCGCTAACCGAGTTCTACAAGGATGAGGTGCGTAAGATTGGACGCGAACTCGGCCTCGACAAGCATCTGACTGCTCGGTGGCCGTTCCCAGGCCCGGGCCTCGCAATTCGCTGCCTTTGTGCGGAAAAGGAGGACGTAGTAAGACTGGTCACACTACCTGATAAGTTTCGCCAATATACCGCCGTGCATGTGCCGATCCCGAGTGTCGGAGTACAGGGCGACGGCCGCACATATCGCGACGTGCTCGCCGTCAAGGGCCCCCTGGACTACGACAGGCTTGCGGAGTTGAGTAGTTCCCTATGCAACACGAGCCGACTCTACAATAGGGTGATCGCGCAGGTGGCCGGACCGCGAGACCTTAGCCGCGGCGTCATCAAGCCGACTTCTTTGGAAAAAGAGCGCATCAATCTGCTGCGCGATGCCGACCACGTGGCTCGCCAGATCATGAAGTCGTCGGCGTTAGTTGATGCAGTGTGGCAATTTCCTACTGTGTTGATCCCGCTGTTCTTCTCGAAAGGAACGACGATCGTTTTGCGCCCAATAAATTCTGAGGACGGCATGACGGCGAACTTTGCGCGCCTTCCGATTAAAGTCCTCAGGCAAATTGGACGCGAGATAATGAAAATTCCTAACGTCAGCGCTGTGTTTTTGGACGTCACCGACAAGCCGCCAGCGACCATCGAATGGGAGTAAACCCGCGAGCGTGG
>CAVPGG010000121.1:0-144537 GCA_963703755.1 uncultured Pseudomonadota bacterium | reverse complement strand
TACGTGCTCGCCCCGCAGAAGCTGATCGGCTGGAATCGCAAGCCGCGCCCGGCAGAGCTCCCTTATCTGGCGCCGGGCGTGCGCGGCCTGCCCGAGGTCGGCCGGCTCACCGGCCGCGGCGGCACCGCGAGCCTTGAGGCGGTGCTCGCCGCCAAGCCCGACGTGATCGTCGACTTCGGCTCGGTCAACGCGACCTACGTGTCGCTCGCCGACCGCGTGCAGAGCCAGACCGGCATTCCCTACCTGCTGATCGACGGCCGCTTCGACGACACCGCCAAGACGCTGCGTTTGCTCGGCGGGATCCTCGGCGTCGACAAGCGCGCCGAGAAACTCGCGCCGCGCGTGCAGGCGATCCTCGACGGCGTCGATCGCGTAGCCGGCATCGTGCCGGACGCGCAGCGCCCGCGCGTCTACCTTGCGCGCCGCGACAACGGGCTCGAGACCGGCAATCGCGGCTCGATCAACACCGAGATCATCGAGCGCGCCGGCGGGCGCAACGTGGTGGACGCGGGCGGGGCGCGCGGTGGCCTGGTCGATGTCTCGCTCGAGCAAGTGCTCAAGTGGAATCCCGACACGATCGTCACGACCGACCCTGGCTTTTCCACCGCCGTCAAAGGCGATGTAGCCTGGGCCGCCGTCGAGGCGGTGCGGCGCGGCCGCATCCATCTCAGCCCGAGCCTGCCCTATGGCTGGGTCGACGCGCCGCCCTCGCTCAACCGCCTGCTCGGCCTCCAGTGGCTCGCCGGCCTGTTCTTCCCCGACCGCTACAAGGTCAACATCCGCGCCGAGGCGAAGGACTTCTATCGACTGTTCTACGGGGTCGAGCTGACCGATCCGCTGCTCGACCGGCTCATCGCCGGGGCCAAGTAGGCGGGTCGCATTCGCCGGACCAACCATGGAGTGACACCATGAAGCTCAGCGCGCGCAATATCCTCAAAGGCACCGTCGTCGAGGTGACGAAGGGCCAGACGACCGCGCATGTCCGCCTCGGCATCGGCGGCGGCAACGTGGTCACGGCTTCGATCACCAACGAGTTGGTCGACGAGCTCAAGCTCAAGAAGGGCCAGCACGCTTACGCCGTCATCAAGGCGACCAGCGTAATGGTCGCGGTCGACTGACGCCCGGCGTCCGCGACCGCCCAGCCCGCCCCTCTCCACGGCTCCCGCGTCGCGCCGGCGGGCATTTGACATCATCGCTATGTTCATATGAATATAGCGATGGAGCTGAACGACCCCATGGCGCTCAAGCTTGCCCAAATGCTGTCGACCAGCGGCCTGCGGCCGTCACCCGCGGGCGCAACACCAGCGCTGATCTTCCGCGACGCCGCCGCCGCAATCGGGCCGGACGAATTCGACGAGGCGAGCGACCGCGCGCAGCGGCGCACCCGCATCTGGGAGTTCGGCGTCAACCTGCATTGCTCGATCGTCGGCACGTGCCTCACCACCACCGAGCTCAGGCACGTGGTCGAGAAGATCGAGCCCGGCTTTGCCAACGCTTCCGACCACGATCTGCATATGCGCGGCGTCATGCTGGCCGGCCGACGGGCCGAGGGCGGCAAGTTCCTGCAAAAGGCGCTCGACCGGCGCCACCGTGCCGCGCTCGCACGCTTTGCCAAGGCGAAGGACGCCAACGCGGTGCTCGCGCTGTGGGACGAGTCGCTCCGCCAGGGCGACGTCCCGGGCGCCTACTGGGCGGCACTCACGCACCCGGCGTCGACCGAGGAGGTGGTGAAGCGCGTCTTCGGCGACGTGCATATGCTCTCGCATCTGGTCGGCGCCGCCAACCGCGCCGACATCGGGCGCCTGCGCCAGCTCGAAGCGGACAATGCCGCGCTGGTCGCCAGGCTCGAGCGCCAGCAGCGCCAGCTGCATGAGGGTTTTGCGGCGCGCGACGGCATCATCCGCCGGCTCGAGGACATGCTCGCGCGCCGCGCCGGCGAGCATGCTCAAGAGCGTACCGATGAGAGCGACCCGGACGAGGCCGCGACATTGGAGCGGCTCGTGCGCGATCTCGACCGGCGGCTCGCGCGCGAAACTGCGCGGCGCGAGCGCGGCGACCTGCGGACGCGCGAGCTTGCCGCGACGCTCGCGGCAGCCGAGCAGACGCTCGCGGCCGAGCGCGCGCAGAACGATGCGACGCTGCAGGAGCTCGACGCGGCCGAGCGCCACCTCGCGGCGGTCGCGCGGCGCGAGGCGCCGGACGACACGCTCGATCTTGCCGGACTGACGCTTCTCTACGTGGGCGGGCGCGCCCACCAGATCCCGCTGCTCAAGGGCCTGGTCGAGCGCGCGGGCGCGACCTTCCTGCATCACGACGGCGGCATCGAGCACGGCGCCGCGCTGCTGTCGGCGCTCGTCGGCCGTGCCGACCGCGTCGCCTTCCCGATCGACTGCATCAGCCACGATGCGGTCGGGACCATCAAGCGGCTCGCCCGCCAGACCGGCAAGCCCTACGAGCCGCTGCGCACCGCAAGCCTCGCGTGCCTCGCGGCGGCGCTCGCGCGTTTTTCTGCCGCGCGCACACGGGTCGCGGCCGAATGAGCATGCAGGGGCTCCAGGATTTCCCGGTCATCGAGGCGTTCAATGGCAGTCCGGGGGAGGACGGCGAGACCTTGCTGATCAAGGCGACGGCGCAGGATGGCAGCGTCGTGCCGTTCGCGATCCCGATCGACAACGTCAAGCACTTCATCGCCTTCCTGCTCGCCTGGGTCGGGACGATCAGCGCGGGCGCGGCGGCGGGCGACAACGGCGCGGACGCGAACGCCGAGATCATGCCGATCCCGGCGACCTCGATCGCGATCGGCCAGCCGAGCGGACAGGAAGGCTATATCGGCATCTCGGTCGGCCGCGCCGAGCTCGTCTTCGCGCTGCCGCTTGCCTCGTTCGGCCCGCTCGGCCGCACCCTGCTGATGGCGGGGACGCCGGCGAACAACGCGCCGGCTTGAGCACGGTGATCCCGCGCTACGCGCCGATCCCCAACAGATGCGCCGCCGTCTCGCCCAGCATGCTGGCGCGCTCGGCGTCGCTGAAGCCCGGCGTGTTGAGGATGTGGTCGACCGACGTGTGCGTCCACGGGAACGGATAGTCGGTGCCCATCATGATGCGATCGGCGCCGACCTGGGTCGCAAGATGGCGCAACGCCTCGGGCGTGAAGACGATCGAGTCATAGTAGAGCTGGCGCAGGTATTCGGTCGGCTTCTTCTTGAGCGGCACCGCCTTGCAGCGGTCCGGAAAGGTCACGCACACCGCGTCGGAGCGGTCCGCATAGGACGGCAGATAGCCGCCGCCGTGGGCGGCGCAGATCTTCAATCCGGGGAAACGATCGAGCGTGCCCTCGTAGATCAGGTGCGAGAGCGCGAGCGTGGTCTCGAGCGGATTGCCGATGGTGTTATCCAACCCGCCATTGCCGTGCAGGCGGGACGCGAGTTCCTTGGTGCCGACCGGATGGATGAAGATCAGGCAGCCGAGCTCCTCGACCTTGGCCCAAACCGGATGGAATTTGGGGTTGGCGAGCTCGAGCCCCTCGACGCTGCCGCCGACCGAAACGCCGCGCAGGCCGAGCTTCTTGATGCCGTATTCGATCTGCTCGACCGCGAGGTCGGGATGCTGCAGCGCCATGGTCGCGAAGGCGACGAAGCGGTCGGGCTGCGCAGCGACGAGCGCGGCGAGCTTCTCGTTCTGCAGCCGGATGAGCGCGGCCGCCACGTCGCGGTCGGCCTTGTACCAGTAGGGATTGATGCTCAGCGCCTCCATGTCGATGCCCTGCGCGTCCATGGCGCGGATGCGGTCAGGCGCCATGATGAGCTTGTCGGGCTTCACGCTGAGGCCGAGCATCGCCATCGCTTCCGGGAAGGCGCAGTGGGCGTGGATGTCGACGGTCTTGACGCGCTTGCCGTTGACCACGACCTCGCGGCGGCGCGTCGCTGTTTGCGCATGGGCGTGCGGCGAAAGGAGATCGCATCCAACGAAACCCGCGCCCGCCATGGCGGCGGCGCCTGTGAGCAATTCGCGACGTGTGGTCATGTCTCCTCCCCTGCCGCTGGTCGTTGACGCCGCAGCTTGGGCGAAGACTACGTCGTTCCGCCGGCGATGTGCAGCCCTGAACTCGTTCGCCGCGCATGCGAGCACGAGAACCGCCGCCGGCAATGCGGCCCGCATGGCCGATGACGAGGTCGAGCTCCCATGCGCGCGCGGAACGCTCGCGCAACGCATACATCCCGGCAAACTTCTTGCCGGTGTCGACATGCATCACCGGAAACGGGAGCCGGCCGAAGAACGCCTTTCGGGCGAGCCAGATCATCGCGTTCGAATCCTTGCCGAGCGACCACAGCAAGGCGAGCTTGTTGAGCCGCGCGAACGCCTCGCGGAAAACGAAGATGCTCTGCGCCTCGAGCCAGTCCACGTGCATTCCACAGACTTGCGGTTGGGGAGGTAGATTTTCTCCGTATCAATCTCGCTGTATAAGAAATAAATTCTATTATAGGCGTTGAATTGCCTTATATTTGGAATATTATTCTGAACAACTCTTCGAGGCTCGGCCATGCGCATATCTGCCCGTTCCCGCGAAAACCGCATCATCCTGGTCGGCTCGAATGCGGCCGCCGTGACGGCGTTATGGAACTTGGCGGCCGCGAACGCGGACATCAGATGGTACGCGGACCACCCCGATGTCGGCGCCGAGGTCGGCGTGGCGCATGGGCTCGGCCGCGGCCGCATCGAGCTGCGGCTCGACGATCCGCGCGCGGCCCCGCTCGAAGGCGCCGTAGTGGTTGCGGAGCGCCGCGACGGCCTCGACGTGGCGATGGCAGCGCGGGCGCGCGCCGCGCATGTCCCGGTGCACGTGATTGGCCGACCGGATCTTTCCACGGTCGCGCTCGCCGACCTTTCCGGGTCCTCGCCGCGATGTCGCGCGTCGGCGCCCGCAGCCATAGCCGGTTGACCGGCAAGGCCAAAGGCCGCGACGATCTTCGGAACTTTTGTCCCCGCGCTGCGTTGGCCCGTGAGTCGAAGGGGGGAACGCGAACGCATGCGTCGCACGGCGTTCGGCCTGCGGCGGCCCGAGAGCGGGGGACCTCACCCGTGCATATGCCGAACGCGACCCTGGCGAAGACGGCAGCCGGAATCCACAAAGCAAGAACCGACAACATCACTCAGCTCTGCGAGCAGCATCTATCCGGCGCCGACGATCCGGAGATCATCAACGTCTATCAGCAGCCGGAGCTTGCGGTCGAGCCTCAGCGCGTCGCCGCGCCGACCCTGTTCAAGCTGCAGCCGCTCCCGCCCCGCAAGACGATCGGCAACTTGTCCGACACGGGGCGCGTGCTTGCGGGTCTCGCAATTCCTCGATAGCGGGCGCTCGGCGAGGTTGGCGTGGCGAACGACGAACCCGATGGCGAAACTGTGGTGCTTCGACAGCGCCTGGCGGAAGCCGAGGCGGCGTTGCGCGCCATCTGCCAGGGCGAGGTCGACGCGCTGGTGGTGCGCGGACCGGACGGTCCGCGGGTGTTCACACTGCGCGGCGCGCAGGAGCCCTACCGCGTGCTGGTCGAGCGCATGCACGAAGCGGCGCTCACGGTCTCGGGCGAAGGATTGATCCTCTACGGCAACCGGCACTTCGCGACGCTGGTCGAGCGGCCGCTCGAGCAGATTGTCGGCCGCCCGGTCGTGGATTTCGTGCCCGCGTCCGCCGCCGAGGCATTGCGGGAACTGCTCCAGGATGGCGCGCGCTGCTCGGCCCGGCGCGAGCTCACGTTCCGGCGCCGCGACGAACAGGTTCCGACGCTGACGGCCGCAAGTCCGTTGCCCATCGAGGAGCAGCCCGCGGTGCTGCTGATCGTCACCGACATCGCCGAGCGCAAGCGCGCCGAGGATCACCAGACCATGCTGGTGGCCGAGCTCAATCACCGGGTGAAGAACATCCTGGCGGTCGTGCAGTCAGTCGCATCGCAGACGCTGACGGCAAGCCGCTCGCTCCCGCAGTTCCGCACCGCCTTCGAGGGTCGCCTGCGCGCCATAGCGCTTGCCCACGACATTCTCACCCAGCTGCGCTGGGGCGAGGTCGACCTCGGGCATCTCGTGGCGCGCAGCCTCGCGCCCTACTGGGGCGGCGAGCAGGTCGCGTGGTCGGGACCGACCTTGCTGATGGCGGCGAGCGCCGTGGTGTCGCTCGCGATGGTGCTGCACGAGCTCGCGACCAATGCGGCGAAGTACGGCGCCTTCTCCAACGATGTCGGACGTGTCGAGATCGCCTGGCGCGCGCTCGATGGCAGCATGGCGGAATTGACCTGGGCCGAACGGGGCGGTCCGCCGATCGCCGGCGAGCCCGTGCAAGGCTTCGGCAACAAGCTGATCACCCGCGTAATCGCCTATGACCTGCAAGGCGACTCGACCCAGCGGTTCACGCCCGAGGGGCTCCACTGCCGCCTCACATTCCGCATCGCGAACGCACCGCCGGCGGAACGCGGAAAAGCCGAGACGCTCGCGACGCGCTAGAGCATTTTCAGGAAAAGTGGCCACCGGTTTTCCGCAGAAAATGCGACCAAATATCGAATCTAGGCCGGCTTCCGATTACACTTGATCGGAAGTCGGTCTAGCCGAGCATGATCGCGCACATGCGGCGCAGGGTCACTTCGTCGAACGGCTTGGAGATGCGCGGAAGCTGCCGGAAGGCGGGCGGGAACAGCGTCGCATCGTCGTAGCCCGAGGTAAGCATCACCGGGATGTTGCGGCGAAGGATCTCGGGCAAGACCTCGAACACCTGACGGCCGCGCAGATTCACGTCGAGCAGCGCGCCATCGAGCCGCTCGGTCTCGACCGCCTGCAGGATCTCGCGGACCTCCGAGACCGGACCGACCACCTCGCAGCCGAAGTCCAGGAGCATCGCCTCGATGCCGATGGCGATGAGCGCCTCGTCCTCGGCGACAAGGATCCGCCGGCTCGCGAGGATCGACATGGGACGGGTGAGCAACTCGGAAACGGGCTGGTACACAGGCAGGTCCCACTGTTCGCGGCTGACGAACCGTCAACCCAACCGCACATGTAAGGTTCCGGTCAAGCCACGAATCGGCACGGAACGGTGGCCTTCGGGCCACACCCCGAGCGTGATGGCTCGAATGCGGGGTTCCGACATAGGTCGTATTCAACACACTCGAGCTGCACCTGCGCCGAGCGGCCGAGCGTTGATACCGCGTCTCAATGGCGGACCCCGCCGGGGCGGGCGACGCCCGAGGCTGCGATCGCGCCGCCGAGGATCGATGCCAACGCCTGAACCTTCGGCGAGCCCGCGCCCTTGCGCCAGATAAGCACCGTGCGGGCGCGGTTCTCGCCGCGCGGCAACGCATGTACCGAAAGTCGCCGGCTTTCCGGAAAGGTCGAGAGCACGCTCTTCGGCAGCAACGCGACGCCCATGCCGGCGACGATGCACCCGAGCATCGCGTGATAGGAGCCGAGCTCGATGATGCGCTCCGGCTGCGCGCCGCGCGCCGCGTACCAGTCCTCGAGACGCTTGCGGTGGGGGCAACCGTGCTCGAAGGCAATCATGGTGCGCGGGACAATGCCCTTGCGCCCGATCGGCGCATGCCCGGCCGGCGCGACGATCACGAGAGCCTCCTCGAACGCGTCGATTTTTTCGAACGGAGCGTCCGCGATCGGCTCCGCCACCAGCGCCGCATCGAGCTCGCCGGCGAGGATCGCGCGCGCCAGCGCCTGGGGATTTCCTGTGCGCAGCTCGATCGTGACCTCGGGATGGTGGCGGTGATATTCGTTCAACGGTCCGGGCAACCGCACTGCGGCGGTGCTCTCCATGGCGCCCAGGCGGAAGATTCCGCGCGGCCGCTGATCCTGCACGGCCGCGCGCGCCTCCTCGGCGAGCGCGAGCATGCGGTCCGCGTAGTCGAGGAGCACGCGGCCGGCGGGCGCGAGATGCAGTCGCTTGCCCTCGCGCACGAACAGCGCCACGCCCAGCTCCTCCTCGAGCTGCCGGATGCGCGTCGTGACGTTCGACTGCACGCGATTGAGCCGCTCGGCCGCCCGGGTGATCCCGCCGGCGCGCACCACAGTGCTGAAGATGCGCAGGGCGGCAAGATCCATCCATCTCTCCATAAGATGATATTTTTCTCAATTATTCATTTTATTAGATGACGTGCGCATCGTAAAGGCCTGGAGCACTTGCAGTCACACAGGAGATCAAAGTCATGCCCAAGGGATACTGGATCGTCCGCGTCTCAGTCCGCGACGAGGCGCGATACCCCGACTATCTCGCGGCCGCACGGCCCGCGTTCGAGGCCTTCGGCGCCACGTTTCTCGTCCGCGGTGGTGCGTTCCAGGCGATGGAGGGCCACGCACGCGAGCGCAACGTCATCGTCGAGTTCAAGGACCGTGCCACGGCGCTCGCCTGCTATCAGAGTCCCGAATACCAGGCCGCCCGAGCGCTGCGACAGAAATACGCCGACAGCGATTTCATCATCGTCGAGGGCGCGGCCTGATGCGGCGTCGCGGAGGCGCGCTCCCTCGTCGGCCGCATCACGGGGAATGACGCGTGGGCAACGGGGAAGCGCCGCTGCCCTCGTGCGGTCAATGAATCTCTGGCTCCGCGATCCTTTCGCCCGCCAGCAGATAGTCGAAATCGCAGCCCTCGTCGGCCTGGCCGATATGGGCCGAAAACATCGCGCCGTAGCCGCGCGGGTAACGCGGCGGCGGTTGCTGCCATTGCGCGCGCCGCGCCGCCAGCTCCTCGTCGGAAACGTGCAGATGGATGCGGCGCGCCGCGACATCGACCTCGATCTCGTCGCCGGTCTGCACGAAGGCGAGCGGACCGCCGACGTAGCTCTCGGGCGCCACGTGTAAAATGCAGGCGCCGTAGCTCGTGCCGCTCATGCGGCCATCGGAGATGCGCAGCATGTCGCGCACGCCCGCCTTTATGAGCTTCTTCGGGATCGGCAACTGGCCCCATTCGGGCATGCCGGGGCCGCCCTTGGGGCCGGCGTTCTTGAGCACCAGCACGTGATCCGGCGTGACGTTGAGATCGTCGCGCTCGACCTCGCGCGCCATGTGATTGTAGTCCTCGAACGCGATCACGGGGCCGCGATGCTTGAGCAGCCGCTTGTCGGCCGCGGGCGGCTTCATCACGCAGCCGCGCGGCGCGAGGTTGCCGGTGAGCACCGCGGTCGCGCCCGAGGTCGACACCGGATCGTCGAGCGGGCGGATCACCGGGCGCAGATAGACCTGCGCGCCGCGCAGGTTCTCGCCGACCGTGCTGCCGGAGACCGTGAGGCAGGAGAGATCGAGCCGTTCGGCGAGTTCGAACATCAGCGCGCGCAGGCCGCCCGCATAATAGAAATCCTCCATCAGGTATTTGCCCGACGGACGGATGTTGGCGAGCACCGGAATTTCGCGCGAGATCTGGTCGAAGCGCGCCATGTCGAGCGCGATGCCGGCGCGGCGCGCCATCGCGACCACGTGGATGATCGCGTTGGTCGAGCCGCCCATCGCCATGTGCACGCGGATCGCGTTGTCGAAGGCGGCCGGCGTGAGGATGCGCGACGGGGTGAGGTCCTCCCAAACCATGTCGACGATGCGGCGGCCCGCGGCCGCGCACATGCGCGCGTGGTTGGCGTCCGGCGCCGGGATCGACGAGGCGCCGGGCAGCGCGAGGCCGAGGCCTTCGGTGATCGCCATCATGGTCGCGGCCGTGCCCATGACCATGCAGGTGCCGAAGCTGCGCGAGATGCCGCTCTCGATCTCGCTCCAGTCGCTCTCCGTGATATTGCCGGCGCGCTTCTCGTCCCAGTACTTCCACGCGTCCGAGCCGGAGCCGAGCGTCTCGCCGCGCCAGTTGCCACGCAGCATCGGGCCGGCCGGCACGTAGATCGCCGGGATGCCCATGCTGATCGCGCCCATGACGAGGCCGGGCGTGGTCTTGTCGCAGCCGCCCATCAGCACGGCGCCGTCGATCGGATGGCTGCGCAGCAACTCCTCGGCCTCCATGGCGAGGAAGTTGCGGTAGAGCATGGTCGACGGCTTCACGAACGGCTCGGCGAGCGACATCGCGGGGAGCTCGAGCGGGAAGCCGCCCGCCTGCAGCACGCCGCGCTTTACATCTTCGGCGCGCGCACGCAGATGGCCGTGGCAGGCGTTGATGTCGCTCCACGTGTTGATGATGCCGATCACCGGCTTGCCGGCCCAGTCGGGCGAATCGAAGCCCATCTGGCGCAGGCGCGAACGGTGGCCGAACGAGCGCAGGTCGTTGACGCCGAGCCAGCGATGGCTGCGCAGGTCTTCGGGCTTCTTGCGGCCGCTCATGCTCACTCCACGTGCGCGCCAGAGACTTCGACCACCTTCTTCCACTTGGCGACCTCGTCGCTCATTACCTTGCCGAAATCGGCCGGCGTGCCCGGCATCGGCGCGCCGCCGAGCTCGGCGAGGCGCGCGATCATCTTCGGATCCTTGAGCGCCTCGTTGACGGTCCGGTTGAGCTTGTCAATCACGTCGGCGGGCGTACCCTTCGGCACCGCAATCCCGAACCACGCGCTCGCCTCGTAACCCGGCACGACCTCGGCGATGGCCGGCACGCCAGGCAGCGCGTCGGAGCTTTTCTCTGTCGTGACGCCGAGCGCACGCAGCTTGCCGCCGCGGATATGGCCGATCGAGGATGGCATGTTGTCGAACATCACGTCGACCGTGCCGGCCATCAGGTCGGTGAGCGCCGGACCGGCGCCGCGATAAGGTACGTGCGCCATCTTGATGCCGGTCATCACCATGAACAGCTCGCCCGACATGTGCACCGACGTGCCGGTGCCGGAGGACGCCATGTTGACCTTGCCGGGATTCGCTTTCGCGTAGGCAATGAACTCGGCGATCGTCTTGGCCGGAAACGAGGCCGTCACCTCCATCACGTTCGGCACGCGGGTGATGCCGGCGACCGGCGCGAAGTCCTTCAGGATGTCGAACTTGAGACCCTTGTAGAGCGTCTGGTTGATGCCGTTCGCAGGATTGACGAGCAGCAGGGTGTAGCCGTCGGCCGGTGCACGGGCAGCAAATTCGGTGCCGATATTGTTGCCGCCGCCCGCCCGGTTCTCGATGACGAAAGTCTGGCCGAGATGCTCGGACAGATATTGCCCGATCAGACGCGCCAGCAGATCGGTCGTGCCTCCGGGCGGATAGGTCACGATCCAGTGCACCGCCCGGTCCGGATACCCGGCAGCGTGCGCGGGCGCGGCGGCCACCGAAAACGCCCCGACCGTAATCGCCACCAACAGGCGGCCGAGCGCGCGTGACATCATGGTTCGCATGGCATTCCTTTCCACCCTCCCGCCGCGTGCCGGCGAGCGTCTTATGCTGTTTCCTCGGGGTGGCCAAACTACGCGGCGTGCACCGGTCAGGACAAGCGTCTATTCGGCCGTGCCCGGCGCGATCGCGGCGACCAGCTTCTCCACCGCCGTCTCGACCGCAAGCCCGGACGTATCGATCGTGATGTGCGCGCGCGCATAGAGCGGCTCGCGGCTGGTGAGGATCGCGTGCAGCTCCTGCATGGCGGTCGGATCGTCCGCCATCGGACGCAGGTCACCCTGTTGGCGCACCCGCGCCATGTGCTCGGCCGGCGCGGCCTTGAGCCAGATCGTGAGGAATGAGGTGAGCAGCAGATCGAAGGTGAGCGCCTCGGCCACGATGCCGCCGCCGGTCGCGAGGATCATGGCGCCCGGCCGCGCGACCAGCTCGCGCAGCATTGCGTGCTCGCGGCGGCGGAAACCCTCCTGGCCATAAAGTGCGAGGATTTCGCCGATCGAGAGCCCGTGCGCGCGCTCGATCTCCTTGTCGAGCTCGACGAGCTCCCAGCCGCGGCGATCCGCCGCCATGCGCCCGAGCGTCGATTTGCCGGCGCCGCGCAGGCCGATCAACGCGACCCGATCGGCTTGCGCGGCGTCGCGCGCCGCCGCCGGTGCGCCGCCCGACAGGATCGCTCGCGCCTGCGCGAGCTGCGCACTCGATGCGCCGCGCAGAAGATCGCGGATGATCGGCCAGTCGGCCGGCGCGGTCTCGTCGACGATCAGGTCCTCGACGCGCGTGCCCATGGCCGCCGCGGTGCGGCGCAGCAGCTTGATCGAGACATTGCCCTTGCCGCTCTCGAGTTGCGCGATGTAGCGCTCGGAAATTCCCGACACGCGCGCCAGCACCTTGCGCGACATGCCGCGCAGCGCGCGCACGTGGCGCACACGCCGGCCGAGGGCAGCGAGGAATTCCTGTTCGTCGGTCGGGCGTAATTCCATGGCGGGATGCGGAATAGTGCTTGTTCTCGTTGACAGTCCACGTGTTTGCGGCTCAATTAATGCACTATAATTCCAAAGAGCGCCACAGTTGGTGCCTGCCTGAAAAGAAATGGTCGGTATGCCCGGCCATGACGGGAGGAGAGCCCGCAATGGCCGACATGGCCGTCTACAACGCGGCGAGCGATCTCATCGACCGCAACCTCGCGGCCGGGCGTGGCGAAAAGCCGGCCTTCATCGATCGCCAGCGCCGCATCACCTATGCCGAGCTGCAGTGCGAGACCGCGCGCGCCGCGAATTTTCTCCAACGCCTCGGCCTGCGGCGCGAGGATCGCGTCGCGCTGGTGCTGCTCGACACGGTCGACTTTCCGGTGCTCTTCCTCGGCGCGATCCGCGCCGGCATTGTGCCGGTGCCGCTCAACACGCTGCTGACCGCCGAGCACTACGCCTACATCCTGGCCGACACGCGCGCGCGCGTCGTCTTCGTCTCCGAGCCTCTGCTGCCCGTGCTCGAGCAGGCGCGCGGCAAGCTCGCCGGCGTCGAGTTCATCGTCGTCGGCGCCACCAAGGAGACGCCGTACCGCAAGCTTTCGCTCGCCGAGGAAAGCGAAACATTCGCGACCGCCGCCACGCATCCGGATGAGCCCGCCTTCTGGCTCTACTCGTCGGGCTCGACCGGCATGCCGAAGGGCACCAAGCACATCCACACCAGCATGATGGCGACCGCCGAGCTTTTTGCACAGCAGACCCTCGGCATGCGCGAGGACGACGTGATCTATTCGGCCGCGAAGCTGTTTTTCGCCTACGGCCTCGGCAACGCGCTCTCGTTTCCCATGTCGGTCGGCGCGACCGCCGTGCTGTTCGACGGGCGGCCGACGCCCGACGCGATCTTCGACATCCTGCGGCGCGAGCAGCCGACCATCTTCTGCAGCGGCCCGACCAGCTTCGCGGCGATCCTCGCCGACGCAAAATGCACGCGCGAGGCCGGCTCGCGGCGGTTGCGGCTGTGCACGTCCGCCGGCGAGGCATTGCCCGAGCATCTCGGCCTCGCCTGGAAGGAGCGCTTCGGCCACGACATCATCGACGGCGTCGGCTCGACCGAGATGCTGCACATCTTCCTGTCAAACAAGCCGGGCGACATCCGCTACGGCACCGCCGGCCGCGCCGTGCCGGGCTACGAGTTGCGCCTGCTCGACGAGCAGGGCCGCGAGGTCGCGGACGACGAGGTCGGCGAGCTGTTCGTCCAAGGGCCGTCGGCCGCCGAAGGCTACTGGAACCAGCACGACAAGAGCCGCAGCACGTTCGGCGGCGCCTGGACACGCACCGGCGACAAGTTCGTGCGCGACCGCGACGGCCGCTACACCTACTGCGGCCGGGCCGACGACATGTTCAAGGTCTCGGGCGTGTGGGTATCGCCATTCGAGGTCGAAAGCGCCCTGATCAGCCATCCGGCGATCCTCGAGGCGGCCGTCATCCCGCACGCAGACGCGGATGGATTGCTCAAGCCGAAGGCCTACATCGTGCTCAAGAGCAGTGCCGCGCCCGGGCAGTCGCACGAGGCGCTCGATTTGGCGCTGCGCGAGCACGTGAAGACAACGGTCGGGCCGTGGAAATATCCGCGCTGGATCGAGGTGCTCGACAGCCTGCCAAAGACAGCCACGGGCAAGATCCAGCGTTTCAAGCTGCGCGAGATGGACGCGCAGGGTAAGTAAGGAAGGCACGGCCTCTCGCTCCCTCCCCTTGTGGTCCCACAAGGGGAGGGAGCGCAGGCGCAGTGCGCGTGGCTCTACGGTGCTCGTCGCATGCTTTCCCCTTCTGGCTTTCTCACCATCAACGACGCCAAGCTTGAGTATGGCGTCGCCGGCGACCCGGCCGTACCCCCGTCGATCGTCATGCTGCACGAAGGCCTCGGCTCGGCATCCTTGTGGGGCGACTTCCCCGACAGGCTCGCCGCCGCGACCGGCGTCACCGTGTTCGCGTATTCGCGCGCGGGCTACGGCGCGTCGAGCAGCGTCGCGCTGCCGCGGCCGCTGACCTACATGCATGGCGAGGCAAGCGACGTGCTCCCTCCCCTGCTCGACGCGATCGGCTTCCAACGCGGCCTCTTGCTCGGTCACTCCGACGGCGCCTCGATCGCGGCGATCTATGCGGGCAGCGTGCAGGATCATCGCGTGCGCGGGCTGGTGCTGATCGCGCCGCATTTCATCGTCGAGAACGTGGGTCTCGCGGCAATCCGCGCCGCGAAGGCCGCCTACGAGGACGGCGATCTGAAAGCCCGGCTCGCGCACTGGCACAAGCACGTCGATGCGGCGTTCTACGGCTGGAACGGCGCCTGGCTCGATCCGGGCTTTCGCACCTGGGACATCACCGATGCGCTCGCCTACATCCGCGTGCCGATCGAGATCGTGCAGGGCGAGAACGACCAGTACGGCACCATCCGCCAGGTCGAGATCGCGCGGGCGGAATGCTACTGCCCGGTCGAGGTCGCGATGATCGCCGGCGCCGGGCACAGCCCCCAGCGCGAGAAGGCCGATGTGACGCTCGCGGCCATCGCGGATTTCGCCAATCGAATCCTGAACATGCATCACGAGGGTGATGCCAGGACCACGTCGCCATGAAGAAAAGTGCAGAACCAGCCCTTTTCGAGCTTGGAGGCTTCGCTTAGATGAATTATAATGCATCATCGCCAACCCCCGAGGACCGTCATGGCGGGTGAGGAACGCAGGCTCGCGAACGGCGGCGGCCGCATCGATTTTGCGACCGATCCGGCGCGCTATCGGCACTGGAAGCTCGCGGTCGACGGCGCGGTCGCGACCCTGACGCTCGACGTTGACGAGAAGGGCGGCCTGTTCGAGGGCTACGAGCTCAAGCTCAATTCCTACGATCTCGGCGTCGACATCGAGCTCGCCGATGCGTTCGAGCGGTTGCGCTTCGAGCATCCGGCGGTGCGCGTGGTGCTGCTGCGCTCGGGCAAGCCGCGCGTCTTCTGCGCCGGCGCCAACATCCGCATGCTCGCGGGCGCCACCCACGGCCACAAGGTCAACTTCTGCAAGTTCACCAACGAGACGCGCAATGCCATCGAGGACGCAAGCGAGTTCTCCGGCATGCGCACCATCTGCGTCGTCAACGGCACGGCGGCGGGCGGCGGCTACGAGCTCGCGCTCGCGGCCGATCACATTATCCTGGTCGACGACGGCTCGGCCGCAGTGTCGCTGCCCGAGGTGCCGCTGCTCGCCGTCCTGCCGGGCACCGGCGGGCTCACGCGCGTGACCGACAAGCGGCGGGTGCGGCGCGATCTCGCCGACGCCTTCTGCACCACCGAGGAAGGCGTGAAGGGCAAGCGCGCGGTCGACTGGCGCCTGGTCGACGAACTCGCGCCGAACACCAAGCTCGAAGCGGCGGTGACGGCGCGCGCGGATGAGCTCGCCGAAGAAGTCGAGCCGACCGTCCGACGCGGCCGGCATCGCGCTCACGCCGGTCGAGCGGCAGGTCGCAGCGGACAGCCGCACCTACAAGCATCTCACGGTCGCCTTCGCGCGCGGCGAGCGCTTGCCACGCTGACGCTGCGCGGCCCCGATGCGCCGCCGCCCGTCAGCGTCGACGAGATGACCGCGCAGGGCGCCGCGTTCTGGCCGCTCGCGCTCGCGCGCGAGCTCGACGACGCGATCCTCGACATCCGCCTCAACGAGCCGGATATCGTGGCGCTCGTATTCAAGTCGGAAGGCAACGCCGAGGCGGTGCTTGCCCATGACGCCTTCCTCGAGGTCAACCGCGACCACTGGCTCGCGCGCGAGATCCGCCTCAAGTGGAAGCGCGTGCTCAAGCGCATCGATCTCACCTCGCGCACGCTGGTGACGCTGGTCGAGCCCGGCTCATGCTTCGCGGGCACGCTCGCCGAGCTGGTGTTCGCGGCCGATCGCTCCTATGCGCTGATCGGCGAGAAGGAAGGCGACAACCGACCGCCCGCGACGATCGCGCTCAGCGACATGAACTTCGACGCCTACCCGATGTCGAACGGGTTGACGCGGCTCGACAGCCGCTTCCTCGGCGAGGAGGCGGCGATCGATCGCCCGCCTGCGACGCTCGGCCGCTCGCTCGAAGCCGAGGAGGCCGAGGCGCTCGGCCTCCTCACCTTCGCGCTCGACGACATCGACTGGGAGGATGAGATCCGCATCTTCCTCGAGGAGCGCGCGAGCTTCTCGCCCGATGCGCTCACCGGCCTCGAGGCGAACCTGCGCTTCGGCGGACCGGAGACGATGGAGTCGAAGATTTTTGCGCGCCTGACCGCGTGGCAGAACTGGATCTTCCAGCGGCCCAACGCGATCGGTGAGGAAGGCGCGCTGCGGCGATACGGCACCGGCCAGAAGCCGATGTTCGATACGAAGAGGGTGTGATTCGTCATTGCGAGGCGTGCGCAGCCCGCCGAAGCAATCTCGTGCGGCTGGGTCGAGATTGCTTCGTGGAGATTATCCTTGGGCTCGCCGAAGGCGAGACCCGAGGCTCGCAATGACGCAGAGATAGGAGTAAGCGGTGATGGACATCATCAACGTCGACTACCGGGAGACGATTCCGAACAACGTGAATCTCACCGACGACCGCCGCGTGCTCCGCGCGCTCGAGGGCTGGCATCCGGGCTATCTCTCGTGGTGGAAGGACATGGGGCCGAACGGCTTCCAGGAAGCGCTCGTCTATCTGCGCACCGCCTACTCGGTCGACCCGCGCGGCTGGGCCAAGTTCGACTACGTGCGCATGCCGGACTATCGCTGGGGCATCCTGCTGGCGCCGCCGGAGGAGAACCGCACGGTACCGTTCGGCCAGCACTTCGGCGAGCCCGCCTGGCAGGAGGTGCCGGGCGAGCATCGCGCCATGCTGCGCCGGCTCGTCGTTATCCAGGGCGACACGGAGCCCGCATCCGTCGAGCAGCAACGCCATCTCGGCAAGACCGCGCCCTCGCTCTACGACATGCGCAACCTGTTCCAGGTCAACGTCGAGGAAGGCCGGCATCTCTGGGCCATGGTCTACCTGCTGCACAAGTATTTCGGCCGCGACGGGCGCGAGGAGGCGGACGAGCTGCTGCGCCGCCGCTCAGGCAGCGCCGACGCGCCGCGCATGCTCGGCGCCTTCAACGAGGCGACGCCCGACTGGCTCTCGTTCTTCATGTTCACCTATTTCACCGACCGCGACGGCAAGATGCAGCTGCACAGCCTCGCCCAGTCCAGCTTCGATCCGCTCTCGCGCACCTGCCGCTTCATGCTGACCGAGGAAGCGCACCACATGTTCGTCGGCGAGACCGGCGTCGGCCGCATCATCAAGCGCACCTGCGAGGCGATGAACGAGGCCGGCATCAGCGACCCGCACGACCGCGAGCGCGTGCGCGCGCTTGGCGTGATCGACCTGCCGACCATCCAGAAGAAGCTCAACCTGCATTATTCGCTCTCGCTCGACCTGTTCGGCTCCGAGGTCTCGACCAACGCGGCGAATGCCTTCAACGCCGGGGTCAAGGGGCGCTACCAGGAGACCAAGATCGAGGACGACCATCGCCTGGGGAGCTCGACCTATCCGGTGCTCAAGCTGGTCGACGGCGAGATCAAGCGTGTCGACGAGCCGGCGCTGACCGCGCTCAACATGCGGCTGCGCGACGACTACACCAGCGATTGCGCCAAGGGCCTGCTGCGCTGGAACAAGGTGATCACCACCGCCGGCATCGATTTCACGCTGGCGCTGCCGCACGTGGCGTTCCACCGCCAGATCGGCGAGTTCAAGGACGTGCGGGCGACGCCCGTGGGCGAGTTGGTCGAGGGTGCGGCGTGGGACACGCGCAAGGGCGAGTGGCTGCCGTCGGCGGACGACGGCGCGTTCGTCGCCTCGCTGATGAAACCCATGTCCGAGCCGGGCCAGTTCGCCGGCTGGATCGCGCCACCGCGGATCGGAATCGACAACAAGCCGGGCGACTTCGAATACGTGAAGATCGAGCATTGAGTGTGCGCGGCCGCGCCCGGGACATATTGTCCCGTCGCGCGGCTGCCGACGCTTCTTGAGGCGAGCCCGCCATCGGGTATGATCCAACCACCACCGCCAAGTTCACGGTCAAGTTCCTGGGAGGGAGCACGATGAAAAGAACACTTCATGCCGCTTGTGCATCGCTGGCGCTCGCCGCGATGCTCACGACGAATCCTGCCGCCGCGCAGCAGAAGACGATCAAGATCGGCCTCATCAGCACGTTCAGCGGCCCGGCGGCCGCGATCGGCAACGACATGCGAAACTCCTTCGAGCTCGGCCTCGATCACGTGGGCCGCAAGATCGGCGGCATCCCGGTCGAGGTGATCTACGAGGACGACACGTTCAAGCCGGACGTTGGCGTGCAGAAGACGCAGAAGCTCATCGAGTCCGACCATGTCGACTTCCTGGTCGGCTACATCTGGTCGAACGTGCTGGTCGCCTCGCTCAAGCCGATTGTCGACTCGAAGACCTTCACGATCGTCACCAATGCGGGCGCCTCGCAGCTCGCGGGCGAGCTGTGCTCGCCATACGTCTTCTCGACCTCGTGGCAGAACGACCAGACGCCGGCCGCCGTCGGCCTCTATATGAACCAGAAGGGCGTGAAGACCGCCTTCCTCATCGGCCCGAACTACATCGCCGGCAAGGACATGCTGGCGGGCGTCGCCTCGACCTTCAAGGGCAGGATCGTCGGCCAGGAGCTCACCCGCTGGCCCGACCAGCTCGACTTTTCCGCCGAGCTCTCGAAGGCACGCGCCGCCAAGCCGGACGCGATCTTCGCGTTCTATCCGGGCGGCGCCGGCGTGCAGTTCATCACGCAGTACGCGCAGTCGGGCCTCAAAGGCCAGATCCCTCTCTACACCGCGTTCACCATCGACGACCTGTCGCTGCCGCGGCTGAAAGACCTCGCGATCGGCATCCCAGGCGCACAGCAGTGGGTCGGCGACCTGCCGAACGCGGCGAACAAGAAGTTCGTCGCCGACTACAAGGCGAAGTACAAGGTCATGCCGTCGTTCTACGGCGCGCAAACCTATGATGCGGTGGCGCTGCTCGACGACGCGGTCACGGCAGTGAAGGGCGATCTCACCAAGAAGGAGGAGATGCGCCGCGAGGTCGAGAAGGCGAAGTTCACCTCGGTGCGCGGTGAGTTCCGGTTCGGCAACAACCACATCCCGATCCAGAACTTCTACCTGCAGGACGCCGTGAAGGAAGGCGACGCCTACCGGCTCAAGACGGTCGCAACCATCGTGTCGATGGATCAGGACCGCTTCCACGACAAGTGCCCGATGAAGTGAGGCCGGCACAGCGCTTGCATTCCCTCTCCCCGAAGGGGAGAGGGTGGCGGGCGAAGCGAGCCGGGTGAGGGGCGCTATGACTATCGATAGTGCGAGCTCCCCTCACCCGACGCGCGGAGTTCACCCTTGGGCTTGCCGAAGGCAAGACCCGAGGGCGCGTCAACCTCTCCCCTGCGGGGAGAGGTGAAGAAAGATGCTCTACTTCATCGAGCAGTGCCTCAATGGCGTGCAGCTCGGGATGCTGTTGTTCCTGCTCGCCGCCGGGTTGACGCTGGTCTTCGGCATCATGGACCTCGTCAACCTGGCGCATGGCTCGCTCTACATGATCGGGGCCTACTTCGCGGCGACGTTCGCGGCGTGGACCGGCAGCTTCGTGCTGGCCGCCGTGCTGGCGCTGGTCGCGACCCTCGTCGTCGGCATGGCGCTGGAAGTCATCGTCATGCGGCATCTCTACGGCCGCGACCATCTCGACCATGTGCTCGGCACCTTCGGGCTGATCCTGTTCTTCAACGAGCTGGTGCGATGGATCTGGGGCCCGGCCGGCATGACGCTGCCGCTGCCGAGCGAGATGCTCACGGCCGTCGAGGTTCTGCCCGGCGTCTTCTATCCGGTCTATCGCCTGTTGATCATCCTGGTGACGCTCGCGGTCGCGGTGTCGCTCTATCTCTTCATCATGCGCACCCGCATCGGCATGCTCATCCGCGCCGGCGCCGCGAACCGCGAGATGGTCGGCGCGCTCGGCATCAACATCAAGCTGCTCTACACGCTCGTGTTCGGCCTCGGCGCCGCGCTCGCGGGGTTCGCCGGCCTGATGCAGGCGCCGATCCTCACGGTGCAGATCGGCATGGGCGAGAACATCCTCATCCTCGCCTTCGTGGTCATCATCATCGGCGGCATCGGCTCGATCCGCGGCGCCTTCGTCGCCGCGGTCTTCGTCGGCCTCGTCGACACCGTCGGCCGCGCCTTCCTGCCCGACCTGCTGCGTACGGCGCTGAGCGAGAATGCGGCCGCGACGCTCGCCCCGGCGCTCTCCTCGATGCTGATCTACATGCTGATGGCCGCCGTGCTGGTGTTCCGGCCGGAAGGCCTGTTTCCGGCGTCGCGCCGATGACGGCTCTCGCCACCCCGCGCAACGCGGCGGTCGCGGCGGTGATCGCGATCCTGGCGCTGGTCCCGGTCTATTGTGCGCTCAGCGGCAGCACCTTCGCGCTGATCCTGTTCACGCGCATCGTGATCTTCGCCCTCGCGGCCGTCGCCCTCAACCTGGTGATGGGCTTCGGCGGCATGGTGAGCTTCGGCCATGCGGCCTTCCTCGGGATCGGCGGCTACGTGGTCGGCATCCTCGCCAAGGAAGGCATCGGCTCGGGCCTCGCGCAGTGGCCGCTGGCGCTCCTCGTCTGCGGCCTGTTCGCGCTTGCCGTCGGGGCGCTCAGCCTGCGCACGCGCGGCGTCTACTTCATCATGATCACCCTCGCCTTCGCGCAGATGGCCTACTACGTGGCGAGCGGGCTCGACCGCTACGGCGGCGACGACGGGCTCACGATCTATCATCGCAGCACGTTCGCCGGCGCGATTGATCTCTCCAACAAGACCGCGTTCTACTATCTCTGCCTCGTCCTGCTGCTCGCCAGCGTCTTCCTCGTGTCCCGCCTGGTCAACTCGCGCTTCGGCCTCGTGATCCAGGGCGTGCGCTCGAACGAGCGGCGCATGCGCGCGATCGGCTTTCCGACCTTCCGCTACAAGCTCGTCTGCTTCGTCATCTCCGGCGTGCTGTGCGGGCTCGCGGGCGTGCTGCTCGCCAACCACACCGATTTCATCAGCCCCGCGATCATGCACTGGACGCGCTCGGGCGACCTGATCGTCATGGCGGTGCTCGGCGGCATGGGCTCCGTGATGGGTCCCGTGCTCGGCGCCGTGACGCTGCTGCTGCTCGAAGAAGGCCTGTCGCGTGTCACCGAGTACTGGCCGATCATCCTCGGGCCGCTGTTCCTGCTGGTCGTGCTGTTTGCGCGCGGCGGCATCGATGGCCTGCTCACGAGGCTCGGCCGTGGCTGAGCCGCTGGCTGAACCAATTTTGCGCATCGAGGGCCTGCGCAAGCAGTTCGGCGGCATCACGGCGTCGGACGACATCATGCTCGCCCTCGAGCCGGGCGAGCTGCATGCCATCATCGGCCCGAACGGCGCCGGCAAGACGACGCTGATCGGCCAGCTCGCCGGCGAGATTCCGCCCGATGCGGGCCGCGTCTTCTTCGACGGGCGGGACATCACGCATCTGCGCGCCGACCGGCGCGCCGCGCGCGGGCTTGCCCGCTCATTCCAGATCACCTCGCTCTTCCCCGACGTCACGGCGCTCGACAATGTGGCGCTCGCCGTGCAGGCGCAGGCGGGACATTCGTTTCGCTTCTGGGCCGATGCGCGGCGCGACCCGGCGCTGCGCAAGCCTGCCCGCGCCGCGCTCGCGAATGTCGGGCTCGCCGCGCGCGCCGACGTGGTCGCGTCGGAGATGAGCCACGGCGAGCACCGCCTACTCGAGCTCGCCATGGCGCTCGCCGCCAAGCCGCGGCTGCTGCTGCTCGACGAGCCGATGGCCGGTCTCGGACCCGAGGAGTCCGCGCGCGTGGTGACGATGCTGCGCGGCCTCAAGGGCAGCCTCGCGATCCTGCTGATCGAGCACGACATGGACGCCGTGTTCGCACTCGCCGACCGCATCACGGTGCTCTTGTACGGCCGCGTCATCGCATCGGGCGCGCCGGACGCGATCCGCGCCGACACCGAGGTGCGCAAGGCCTATCTGGGCTCGGCCGCGACCGCGGGAGGCCACGATGGCTGACCTGCTCGAGATCGACGGCATCGAGACCTGCTACGGCCGCAGCCAGGTGCTGTTCGGCCTCTCGCTCGCCATCGCGGCCGGCGAGATGGTGACGCTCATGGGCCGCAACGGCATGGGCAAGACCACGACGGTGCGCTCGATCATGGGGCTCACGCCGGCGCGCGCCGGCGCGATCCGCTTCGCCGGCGCCGACATCCGCGCGCTGCCCGCCTATCGGGTCGCGCAACTGGGCCTCGGCCTCGTGCCGGAGGGCCGGCAGATCTTCGGCAACCTCACGACGCGCGAGAACCTGGTGGCGACCGCCGCCAATCGGCGCGAGTCCGCAGATGCCTGGACGCTCGACAAGGTGTGCGGTCTTTTTCCCCGCCTCGCCGAGCGGCTCGACCGCATGGGCAGCCAGCTCTCCGGCGGCGAGCAGCAGATGCTGGCGATCGGCCGCGCGCTGATGACGAACCCGCGCCTCGTGATCCTGGACGAGGCGACCGAAGGCCTTGCGCCGCTGATCCGCGACGAGATCTGGGCCTGCCTCACGCGCCTCAAGGCCGCCGGGCAGTCGATCCTGGTGATCGACAAGAATGTCGATGCACTGACAAGGATCGCGGACCGGCACTATTTGATCGAGCGCGGGCGCGTCGTGTGGAGCGGCACGTCGGCGGAGCTTGCTGCGGCGCCTAAGGTGCAGCACAGGTATTTGGGAATCTGAAGCCGCGTACTCTGCGCGGGCACTCCCTCCCCCGCTTGCGGGGGAGAGGGCGCAAGAGCCGCTACGCCGTCAGCTTGCCGCTCCTCTGATCGCCCGCCACACCCGCTCCGGCGTCGCCGGCATGGCGATATGGCGGATGCCGAACTCGCTCAACGCATCGACGATCGCATTCGCCACCGCCGGCATCGCGCCGACGCTGCCGGCTTCGCCGGCACCCTTGACGCCGAGCGGGTTGGTCTTGGTCGGCACCGGGTTGCTCGCGACCTCGACGTCGGGAATGTCCATCGCGCGCGGCATGGCGTAGTCCATGAACGAGCCGGTGACGAGCTGGCCGCTGTCGTCGAAGTGGATATCCTCCATCAGGATCTGTCCGGCGCCCTGCGCGATGCCGCCGACGATCTGGCCGTGCAGCAGCAGCGGATTGAGCACGGTGCCAACGTCGTCCACCACGTGATAGCGCACGATCTGCGTCACCCCGGTCTCGGGATCGACTTCGACCTCGCAGACGTGACAGCCGTTGGGATAATTCGAGACCTCGGCGGTGTAGACCGCGGTGGCGACGAGCCCGCCCTCCATGTCCTTGGGAATCTTGCCGGGCTGCACCGCCAGCTTGGCGACCTCTTGTATGGTGATCGTCTGGTTGGTGGCGGGCGAGGAGAACATGCCATCGGCGAACTTGACGTCGCCCGCCGGCACCTTGAGCGCATGCGCCGCGATCGCCTTGGCCTTCACCACGATCTTCTCGGCCGCCATGTGGAACGCCGAGCCCGCCATGGTGGCGGAGCGCGAGCCGCCCGTGCCCTCGCCGAAGAAAATCAGGTCAGTGTCGCCCTGCAGATACTGCACGTCCATCGGATCGAGGCCAAGCCGGTCACAGACGAGCTGCTTGAACACCGTCTCGTGCCCCTGTCCTTGCGTCACGCTGCCCGAGAACATCGTGATGGCGCCGGAGCGATCGAAGCGCACCTCGGCGCCCTCGAGGCTCGCGGCGCCGGCGCGCTCGATGGTGTTGGAGAAGCCGAGGCCGCGCAGCTTGCCGCGCTTCTTCAACTTCGGCGCGGCGCGCTGCGAACCCCTTCACGTCGGCGAGCGCGAGCGCCATGTCCATATTCTTCTCGAACTCGCCGCAGTCGTAGGTGAAGGTCAGCGCCGTCTTGTACGGCATGGCGTCGGGCGCGACGTTGTTGCGCCGGCGCAGCTCGGCCGGGTCGATCTTGAGCTCGTCGGCCGCAAGATCGACCATGCGCTCCACCACGTACCCGGCCTCGGGGCGGCCGTTGCCGCGATAGGGCCGCATCGGATTGGTGTTGGTGAAGACCGCGGTGCCCTCGACATACATCGCCGGGGTCGAATAGACGCCGGCGAGCGAGCCGAAGTTCTGCACGCAGGCCGGCATATTCGCCTGCATGTAGGCGCCGGCCGCCATGGTGGTCTTCACCCGCATGGCGAGGAAGTGGCCGTCCCGGTCGAGCGCAAGCTCGGCCTCGGTGACATTGTCGCGGCCCTGCGCGTCGGAGAGAAACGCCTCCGAGCGCGTCGAGGTCCATTTCACGGGACGGCCGGTCACGCGTGCGGCGAGCAGCACCAGCGCGACCTCGTTGTAGACCGGCGACTTCATGCCAAAGCTGCCGCCGATGTCGCCGGCGACCACGCGCAGCTTGCTCTCCGGCACCTTGAGCACGCTGTCGGCAAGCTCGCCGCGGAAAGGATGAGCACGCTGCAGCGTCGTGTAGATGGTGTAGCGGCCGTCCGATGGGTTAAAGTCGCCGATGCAGCCGCGTGGCTCCATGGTGGCGGCGGTGATGCGGTTGATGACGAAATGGTGCTTCACCACGTGCGCGGCGTGCTTGAACGCCGCCTCGGTCTTCGCCTTGTCGCCGGCCGTGTAGACGAACGAGATGTTGTTCTTGCAGTCGTCGAACACCAGCGGCGCGCCGGGCGCGGCCGCCTCGTCGGTCGAGACCACGGCGGGCAGCGGCTCGTAGTCGACCTCGATCAGCTCGCCCGCGTCGGCCGCCTGGTGCCTGGTCTCCGCCACCACGAAGGCCACGTAATCGCCGACCCAGCGCACGCGGTCCTTCACCAGCGCCGGATACTTCGGCCGGTACATCGGCGAGCCGTCGCGCAGCTTCATGCCGCCGGCGACCGGCAGGTCGCCGAAGCCGGAACTCGCCCAGTCGGCGCCGATGAGCACCGCGAGCACGCCGGGCGCGGCCTTGGCCTTGGCGGCATCGATGCGCCGTATCTTCGCATGCGCGTGCGGCGAGCGCAGCACATGGCCGAACGCCATGCCGGGCAGCACGAAATCGTCGATGTAGCGCCCGCCCCCGCGCAGCAGCCGCAGATCCTCGAACCGCGGCACGGAATTGCCGATCGCGTATTCACCCATGCGTGCTCACTCCGGAGGTTGGCGGCGGGACGAGAGGTTGAATTTGCCCGCAGACGAAGAGCCATTCAACCCATCGATACGCGCTTGCGTCGACCGCGGCAGCGAGGGATGCTCGGCCGCCGCTTTCGCAGACTGAAAACAGAACAGGTGCCCGCATGAAAGCCCGCATGGATTTCCGCAAAGCCTCGGCGTCGGCCGCGAAGGCGATCGCGGATCTGCACGCGTTCGTGCATCGCTGCGGGCTCGACCACAGCCTGCTCGAGCTCGTCAAGCTGCGCGCCTCGCAGATCAACGGCTGCGCCCACTGCATCGACATGCACACCAAGGAGCTGCGCGCCGACGGCGAGAGCGAGCAGCGGCTCTATCTGCTCGACGCATGGCGCGAGTCGCCGTTCTACTCTGAGCGCGAGCGCGCGGCGCTCGCCTGGGCCGAGGCACTGACGCTGGTCACCGAGGGCCACGTGCCGGACGATGTCTATGACACGGCGCGGGCACAGTTCAGCGAGGAGGAGCTGGCGAACCTGTCGATCGCCGTTGTCGCGATCAACAGCGCGAACCGGATCAACATCGCGTTCCGTACCGTGCCGGGCTCCTATCGCGCGAAGGTACGCGCCGCCGAGTAATGCGCCGGCCGCGCAACAATTGCACGCGCCGATCACCGAACTGTCAGTATGACGTGACCGGACACGATGATACCGACGGTCCACGTGAGGCCACCGACGCGTGCCGCGCAACGACAAGGGGCGATACGCATGACCACTTGGCGGGCTCTCGGTGTCTTCGACGGTGCCCGCCTCGGCGCGGCGCGGTTGCAGGCGCATCATGCGGCGCAGTGGCTCGCGCGCGCCGCGCGGGCGCACATCATGGCGCTGCCGGACGACGGGCATACCAACCTCGGCTGGGACCACGCGTTCGGCGGGCTGGTCACGCACGCGCAACCGGACGGCACGATGCTCGGCCTGCGCGTCGCGGACCTCACACTGGTGCTGCTCGGCGCGGCGGGCGCCAAGCCGATCGATGCGCTCTCGCTCGCGGGCCGTCGCGACACGGACGCGCGCGACTGGCTCGGCCGGCTCGCGCAGATGCGTGGCCTCGATCCGACGAAGCTCGATGCCACCCTGCCTTATGAGCTGCCGGCGCGGCCCGGCGACGCGTACACGGTCGATGCGGCAGCACTCGGCGCACTGGCCACGTGGTTTGCCAACGCCAACGCGGCGCTCGGCGCGATCCGCGAGCACCTCATCGCGCGCGGTATCAAGACGCCGCCGGTGCGCTGCTGGCCGCATCATTTCGATCTCGACACGCTGGTGACCGTCGCGCCCGGGCGCACCACCGGCGTCGGCTTCGAGCCGGGCGACGCGTATTATGACGAGCCCTATTTCTACGTCAGCCTCTATCCCGCGCCCGACGTGGCGAGCTTGCCGACGCTACCGGCGATCGGCCATTGGCACACGAACAATTTCACCGCGGCTATCGCGACCGCAAGGCGCATCCTCGCCGCGCCGGACCAGGGCGGCGCGATCGCGACATTCCTGCGCGCCGCGACCGATGCAACCATCGGGATGCTCATGCCGCGCTGACGGCGCGCTGGCGCAACGCGTCTTGCGCCATTGTCGCACCGTGTTGCGGATCGATTTTTGCCGTCCTACGATCGATCCAACTCGACCGCGCCAACGCGAACGCCTCTGAGAAATGGATGTGCGGATGTTCGTCGGGCCAAGCCCGTCGGACGCGCCATCGTTGGCGGCGGCGTAAAAACTCTTCGAGGGAGGAAGCCATGACCAAGCGAGGCATTTCGCGGCGAACCGCGATCCAAGGCGGCGTCGGATTGACGGTCGCCAATTTCCTGCCCGGCACCACCCCGTTCGCCTTCGCGGCCACCATGGAGGAGCAGACCGTGGCGGCGGCGAAGACCGTCGGCGCCGCCGACGTGAGCGGCATGATCTGGTCCCCGTATCTCGTGCCGATGCAGCCGGTCATCGCCGAGTTCAAGAAGCAGACCGGCATCGGCGTCGGCGCCGTGCAGGACATCTCGATCTTCGACGCACCGCAGCGCGCCATGGCCGAGGCGCTGTCGCGCTCGCCGCAGTTCGACTTCATCCACATCGATTCCAACATGATCCCGTCGCTCGCCTCGGCCGGCTATCTCGAGCCGCTCGACGAGTACATCGCGAAGGCGGGTTTCCACCTCAACGTCGTCGCCGACTACGGCAACTTCATGAAGTACGGCGGCCACACCTATGGCGTGCCGACCGACGGCAACGTGCACATCCAGTACACGCGCAAGGACCTCCTCGACGATCCCGACAACAAGAAGCGCTTCGCCGACAAGTTCGGCACCGAGCTCAAGGTGCCGCAGACGTGGGAAGAGAACCTGCGTCTGCAGGAATTCCTCATGGACCCCGCGAAGGATCTGTACGGCTCGGGCAACCTGCGCAACCGCGCGAACGGCGTGACCTGGTGGTACATGATCTTCTACAGCGCCGGCGGCTTCCCGTTCGACGACGACATGAAGCCGACGCTCAACACGCCGGCCGGCCAGTACGCGGTCGACATCTACCTGCAGGACAAGAAGGTCAACCACCCGGAGGCCGCCAACTGGGGCACGCCGCAGATGATCCCACGCATCGTGCAGGGCCACGTGGTGAGCTGCCAGTACTGGGACGGCACCTGCAAGACGATCAAGAACCCGAAGCAGTCGAAGACGGTCGGGCAATTCTATTTCAGCGTGGTGCCGGGCTCGAAGTTCACCGGCAAGCTGGTCCACCGCTCGATCTCGTCGCCGCTCGCCGCGATCCTCGTCAACAAGTACAGCCCGCGCAAGGCGCAGGCCGCCTATCTGGCGCTGTGGCTCGGGTCGGGCAAGAACAGCATCCCGATCATCTCCGATCCCGTGAACGCCTTCAATGATGCCTGGGCGACCGAGCACTTCAAGGCGCCGGAGGTGATCAACGCCTATACGCCGCCGGCCATCGCGGCGATCCAGAAGAACTTCGAGGTCGTGGCGCCGCCGATCTATCTCACCGGCTATCTCGAATTCCAGGACGCGCTCGCGAAGAACCTGTCGGAAGCCTATGTGGGCCAGCTCGCCGCCAAGGACGTGCTCAAGAACACAGAGGACGAGTGGAACAAGATCATCGGCCGCATCGGCCGCGGCAAGCTCAAGAAGGATCTCGCGAGCTACAAGGCAGCCATGCCGAAGCTCGCCGTGCCGGCATGACGCGGCGGGAGGCCTCGCGTTTCCCCTCCCCCGCTTGCGGGGGAGGATCAGGGAGGGGGCGCCGCTCGCTCATGCGTCTGTGACTTCCCCCTCCCCGCCCTCCCCCGCGAGCGGGGGAGGGAGCGCAGGCGCAGTGCCATCCACGCGCGCACTGTCGCGCCGGCGTGCCATCCGCCAGTTCAAGCTCACCTTGCTGCTGCCGCTGATTGCACTGTTCCTGTTCGTGCTGCTGCCGGTGCTGCTGCTTCAGCTCTACTTCTCGTTCCACCAGTGGACCGTCTATCTCGGCTCGTGGTGGGACGCCGACTATGTCGGGCTCGACCTGTTCGCGGACGTCTTCACCGATCCGCGCTTCGGCTGGGCGGTGCTGCGCTCGCTCGCCTTCGCGACCGGATCGACTGTGGGCTGCTTCCTGTTCGGCTTCGCGCTCGCCTACCTGATGCACAGGCCGTTCCGCGGCCACGCGATCTACTACATCATCTTCATCCTGCCGATGCTGACCGTGCCGGTCGTCGTCTCCTACACGGCCGAGATGATGCTCTACCGCAACGGCCCGGTGAACGGCATCATCTCGGCGCTGACCGGCGTCAACTTCCAGGTCGCGTGGCTGACCGATCCGCACATCGCGCTGATCACGGTGGCCCTGCTGGAGATTTGGAACTGGACGCCGTTCTCCTTCATCATCATGCTCGCCGGGCTCGCCGCGATCCCGAAGGAGCCGATCGAGGCAGCCGAGATCCTCGGCGCCTCGAAGTGGCGGATCTTCTGGGAAGTGCAGGTGCCGCTGCTGCGGCCGGTCATCCTGCTCGCGCTGGTGCTGCGCTTCCTCGAGGCCATGGCGGAATTCCCGAAAACCTGGGCGCTTTTTCAAGGCGGCCCCGGCAGCGCGACCGAGACGCTGCCGGTCTACATCTTCATGACCACGTGGCAGTATTTCGAGATCTCCAAGGGAGCCGCGATGTCCTACGTCGTGATGATGCTGATGATCGCGATCGTGCTCGTCGCGATCCACCTGATGCGGCGGGAGAAACGCTCGCTCGACGCCATGTACGCCAAGGCGGCGGTGGAGGGCTGAGCGATGACCAAGTCGCAACGCCGCCGCGTCGCCACGATCGTGCGCTACGGCGTGCTCACGCTGTGGGCGCTGGTCGCGTTCTTTCCGATCTATTGGATGGTGTCGACCTCGTTCAAGCCGGACAACGAGTGGTTCTCCTGGCCGCCGTTCTACTTCCCCGACCCGCCGACGCTCGCCAATTACCGCAACGTCTGGCTCGGCACCGAGCAGTATGACGTGACGCAATACGCTATCTCGTCGCAGAAGCCGCTGATCTCGATGTGGAACTCGACCGTGATCGCGACCACGTCGACGTTCCTCGCGGTGCTGTTCGGCTCGGTTCTCGCCTACGGGGTCTCGCGCTACCGGATTCTCTCCGAAGCGCGCATGTTCCAGCTCCTCATGCTGCGCATGATCCCGCCGATCGTCGTCGTGGCGCCGCTCTCGCTCTATTACTCCGCACTCGGCCTGCTCGACAGCCGCACCGGGCTGATCCTGATCTACTTCCTCACCACGCTGCCCTATGCGGTGTGGATGACCAAGAGCTTCATCGACGAGGTGCCGCGCGAGATCGAGCAGGCGGCGGAGATCCTCGGCGCTTCGCGCTGGCGCACGGTTTTCGAGATCGTGCTGCCGCTGATCCGCTCCGGCCTGGTCGCGACCTTCCTGTTCATCCTCATTCTCACCTGGAGCGAGTATCTTCTGGCGCTCATCATCACCAAGACGCAGGTCACGACGCTGCCGATCGAGCTGTCGAAATACCAGGGCACGACCGAGGGCCGCGTCTACGGCCGGCAGGCCGCGCTCGCGGTCGGCATCACGATCCCGCTGATGATCGTCGGGCTGATCATCCGTAAGCATCTCGCGCGCGGCTTCAGCTTCGGCATGGTGCGCAGATAGGAGCGGGGCATGGCGCGGATCGAGCTGGTCAACCTCAGCAAGTCGTTCGGCGCGGTCGCGGCCGTGAAGAACGTCGATCTTGCGATCCAGGATGGCGAGTTCGTGGTGCTGGTGGGGCCGTCCGGCTGCGGCAAGACCACGACCTTGCGCATGGTCGCGGGCTTCGAGGATCCAAGCGGGGGCGAGATCCGTATCGACGGCAAGGTGGTCAACGACGTGGAGCCGCGCGACCGCGGCCTCGGCATGGTTTTTCAGACGCACGCCCTTTTCCCGCACAAGACCGTGCGGCAGAACATCGAGTTCGGTCTGCGCATGAAGCGCGTACCGGCGGACGCTCGCGCCGAACGGGTGCGTGACGTAGCCGAGATGGTGCGTATCGGGCACCTCCTCGACAAGATGCCCAATCAGTGCTCGGGCGGCGAGTCGCAGCGCGTCGCCCTCGCCCGCACGCTCGTCACCAACCCGTCTACTTTCCTGCTCGACGAGCCGCTCTCCAGCCTCGACGCCAAGCTGCGGCGCGAGCTGCGCGCCGAATGCGACCGGCTGCACGAGGCACTCAAGCGCACCTTCATCTACGTCACCCACGACCAGGAAGAGGCGATGACGCTCGCCGACCGCATCGTCGTGATGCGCGCCGGCGAGATCGTGCAGATCGGCTCGCCGATGCAGATCTATTCGGATCCGGTCAACTACTTCGTCGCCGATTTCTTCGGCTCGCCGTCGATGAACCTGCTGGCAGGCGAGACCGCGCATCAGGGCGAAACGTCGCGCTTCCACGCTGCCGGCCTCGATGTCGCGCTCCCGGAGCGCTTCAAGGCGATCAGGCCAGGCGTCGCGACGCTCGGCATCCGTCCCGAGCACGTCGGCATCGCGCGCGACGGCGGCGGCGACATCGAGCTGCCGGTGCGCCTCGTCGAGCCGCTCGGGCGCGACACGCTGCTTTACTTCGACGCGGGCTCCGAGCGCCCGTTCGTCGCGGTGAGCGAAGGGCTCGACATGGCCAACGTCAAGGTCGGCGCGCGTGTCGCGCTGAGCTTCGACCGGCGCCGGCTTTTCCTATTCGGCGCCGACGGGCAACGGATCAACGGAACCTAGGCAAATCGAGTACCGAGGGCCACGATGGACTACCGCGAGAAGAGCGACATCCGCGACGGCATGCGGATCGACTGGGACATGCCGATCGAGATGGACGACGGCCTCAAGCTGCGCTGCGACATCTACCGCCCGATCGCCGACGGCAAGTACCCGGTGATCATGACGCTCGGCCCTTACGGCAAGTGGCTGCACTTCGACGATCTCTACTCGGCGCAGTGGCGGCGCATGTGCAAGTCGCAGCCGGACGTGCCGACCGGGTCTACCAACAAGTACCAGTGCTGGGAGGTGGTCGATCCGGAGAAATGGGTGCCGGACGGCTATGTGTGCATCCGCGTCGACAGCCGCGGCGCCGGCCGCTCGCCCGGCGTGATCGACATCTGGTCGCTGCGCGAGGCGCAGGATCTCAAGACATGCGTCGAGTGGGCCGGCACGCAGCCGTGGTCGAACGGCAAGGTCGGGCTCAACGGCATCTCGTACTACGCGCAGAACCAGTGGCAGACGGCGGCGCTGGCGCCACAACACCTCGCGGCGATCTGCCTGTGGGAGGGCGCGGCCGACTTCTATCGCGACATGGCGCATCACGGCGGCATCTTCAACCGCGGCTTCGTGCAGGACTGGTCGCGCGCGCAGGTCTACTCGGTGCAGAACGGCCGCGGCACGCGCGGCTTCCGCAGCCGCATGAACGGCGACTGGGTGTCGGGGCCGCAGACGCTGTCGGAAGAGCAGCTCGGGCAGAACCGGCGCGACTTCTACGAGGACTGCCTCTCGCGCAAGCTCGACACCGATCCCTTCTGGCAATCGCGCATGCCGGACTGGAGTCAGGTCAAAACGCCGCTCTTCTCCGCCGCCAACTGGGGCGGCCAGGGCCTGCATCCGCGCGGCAACTTCGAGGGCTTCGTGCGCGCCGCGGCCGAGCAGAAATGGCTTGAGGTGCACGGCATCGAGCATTGGACGCATTTCTACACCGACTACGGCGTCGCGCTGCAGAAGAAGTTCTTCGGCCACTTTCTCAAGGGCGAGGACACCGGCTGGGCCAAGCAGCCGAAGGTGCAATTGCAGGTCCGCCACCCGCGCGAGAAATTCGTCGAGCGGCATGAGAACGAATGGCCGCTGGCGCGCACGCAGTGGACCAAATTTCACCTGCATCCGGCCGACATGACGATGTCGCACGCGGCGCCGCCGGCCGAGAGCTCCGTCACCTATGCGGGATTCTCGGACGGCGTGACGTTCCTGACCGAGCCGCTCGAGCACGACACCGAGATCACCGGGCCGATCGCCGCGAAGCTCTGGGTGTCGTCGGCGACCGAGGACGCGGATCTCTTCCTGATCGTGCGCGTGTTCGCGCCGGACCTCAAGGAAGTGACCTTCCAGGGCGCGCTCGATCCGCACACGCCGATCGCGCAGGGCTGGCTGCGCTGCTCCCACCGCAAGCTCGACGACAAGCTCACCCTGCCCTATCGGCCCTATCACACCCATGACGAGGAGCAGGAGCTCGTGCCCGGCCGCCTCTACGAGGTTGACGTTGAGGTGTGGCCGACCTGCATCGCGGTGCCGAAAGGTTTTCGCCTGGCGCTATCGGTGCGCGGCAACGACTACGTCTATCCGGGCGAGCCGGGCGAAGGCGTGGAGACGCTCGGCAAGGTGTGGACCGGCGTCGGGCCGTTCGTGCACAACGATCCGCGCGACCGGCCGCCGTCGGTGTTCGGCGGCAACGTGACGCTGCATGCCGGCCCGAAGCGGCCGGCGCATCTCCTCTTGCCCATCATCCCTGCGAAGTGAACGAGCACGCCCATGAGCTATCGCGAGAAGAGCGAGATCCGCGACGGGATGCAGATCGATTGGGACATGCCGATCACGGCGAATGACGGCCTGGTGCTGCGCTGCAACGTCTTCCGCCCGATCAAGAAGGGCCGCTATCCGGTGATCCTGAGCTACGGCCCGTACGGCAAGTGGCTGCATTTCGAGGATGGCTACGCGACCGCGTGGAACCGGATGGTGGAGAGGCATCCGAGCGTCACGACGGGCTCGACCAACAAGTACCAGAGCTGGGAAGTGTGCGACCCCGAGAAGTGGGTGCCGGACGGCTACGTGTGCGTGCGCGTCGACTTGCGCGGCTGCGGCCGCTCGCCTGGCTATGTGGAGCACTGGTCGCCGCGCGAGACGCAGGATTTCGTCGACTGCATCGAATGGGCCGGCACGCAGCCGTGGTCGAACGGCAAGGTCGGCTTGAGCGGCATCTCCTATTACGCGATCAACCAGTGGAAGGTCGCGAGCCTGCAGCCGAAACATCTCGCGGCGATCTGCGTGTGGGAGGGCTTTGCCGACTTCTATCGCGAGATGAGCCACAACGGCGGCATCTACAACACGTTCGGGCAGAACTGGTACGACATGCAGGTCAAGACCGTGCAGCACGGCCTCGGCACGCGTGGGCATCGCAGCCGCATGAACGGCGACTGGGTGTCGGGGCCGGACACGCTCACCGACGAGGAGATGGGCGGCAACCGCTACGACCTCGGCAAGACCTATTTCGCGCATCCATTCGACGACGCCTATTACCAGGCGATGGCGACCGAGTGGTCGGACGTGAAGGTGCCGATGCTCTCGGCCGCCAACTGGGGCGGCCAGCCGCTGCATCCACGCGGCAACTACGAGGGCTTCGTGCGCTCGGCCGCGAAGCAGAAGTGGCTTGAGGTGCACGGCATCGAGCACTGGACGCACTACTATACGGACTACGGCGTCGACCTGCAGAGGCGCTTCTTCGGCCACTTCCTCAAGGGCCAGCGCAACGGCTGGGACCGGCAACCGCGCGTGCAGCTCAACGTGCGGCATCCGGGCGAAAAATTCGTCATCCGCTACGAGGACGACTGGCCGATCCCGCGCACCCAGTGGACGAAGTTTCATCTCGCCTCGGATGCGCACAAGCTCGTGGCGCAGGCGCCGAAGCGCGAAGGCCGCGTGACGTTCGACGCCAAGGGCGACGGGGTGACGTTCCTCACCGAGCCGATGCGTGCGCCGACCGAGATCACCGGGCCGGTGGCCGCGAAGCTGCAAATCTCCTCGTCGACCGCGGACGCCGATCTCTTTCTCGTGCTGCGCGCCTTCGCGCCCGACATGAAGGAGGTGACGTTCCAGGGCGCGCTCGATCCGCACACGCCGATCGGCCAGGGCTGGCTGCGTGCCTCGCACCGCGAGCTCGACCGCAAGCTGACGCGGCCGTACCGGCCCTACCACACGCACCAGCGCCAGCAGCCCCTCAAGCCCGGCGAGGTCTACGAGGTCGAGGTCGAGATCGTGCCGACCTGCATCGTGGTGCCCAAGGGATTTCGCGTCGGCGTGACCATCCGCGGGCGCGACTACGTCTACCCGGGCGGCTCGGGCGGCAAGCTATCCAACATGAAGAACGAGTTCACCGGCTGCGGGCCGTTTTTGCACGACGACCCTCGCGACCGCCCGATGACGATTTACGGCGGCGACACCACGCTCCACCTCGGCGGCAGGCGGGAGAGCTATTTGCTGCTGCCGATCATTCCGGAGAAGGCGGTGGCGGCGAAGGCCCGCAAACCAGCGAAGGCGAAGAACAGGATGCGGCGTTGACCCTCTCCGCCTCACCCTGAGAAGCGTCGCGCAGCGACGCATCTCGAAGGATGGAGCGGCCGACGTGGCGCCGCTGGCGTGCTCGCGGCCCATGGTTCGAGACGCGACGCTGCGCGTCGCTCCTCACCATGAGGAGGAGTGCGTTTTACAATCCCAACCTTGCCATCATCGCCGGCGCGTAGCGGTCGCCGCGAGTGATGCCGGGCTTGAACGCGCCGTCGAGCGCCGTGAGCGTTGTGGCGCTTGGGCGCACGTCGGCGGCCTTGGCGTTCTCGTCGATCCATTTGCGCTTGCTCGCGCCGACGAGCGGCACCACGGGCGGCGTGCGCGCCAAGAGCCAGGCGAGGCACAGCTGCGCGGGCGTGCAATTCTCCTTGATGGCAAGCTGCTTGAGCGCATCGACCAGGGCGAGGTTCTGCTTGGCATTGTCGCCCTGGAAGCGCGGCATGTTGCGGCGGTTGTCGTTCTGCGGCATGGCGTCGCCGACCGGGATGGCGCCGGTGAGGAAGCCGCGGCCGAGCGGCGCATAGGCCAAAAAGCCGATGCCGAGCTCGTGGCAGGTCGGCAATATCTCCTTCTCGACGTCGCGTGACCACAGCGAATATTCGGTCTGCAGCGCCGCCATCTTATGCGTCTTGTGGGCGCGGCGGACCGTGCCCGGGCCGGCCTCGGAGATGCCGAGGTGGCGGACCTTGCCCTGCTGCTTGAGCTTCGCCATGGCGCCGACCGTGTCCTCGATCGGCACCGTGTTGTCGACGCGGTGGATGAAGTAGAGGTCGATGTAGTCGGTGCCGAGCCGCTTGAGGCTCTTGTCGCAGGACTCCAGCACATAGGCCGGATCGCCCTTGGCGCCGGGCTTGCCGTCGGGCAGGCGGATGTTGCCGAACTTGGTCGCCAGCACGTACTTGTCGCGCCGGCCCTTCAGCGCGCGGCCGACCAGATCCTCGTTGGCGCCGTTCTGGCCGTAGGCGTCGGACGTGTCGATGAAGTTCATGCCGATATCGGCGGCGCGATGCAGCGCCGCAATCGCCTCCTCGGGATCGGGCACGCCGTAGATCGGCGTCATGCTCATGCAGCCGAGCGCGATGGCGGATACGTCGAGATCATCGAGTTTTCTGCGGGCCAGCATGGTCACAATCGCTCCGTGTGGGAAGTGCCGGGAGATTCGGCGAGGCGGGAAGGGATGTCAACGACCGTCTCGTCACACATACCACGCGCGAACCGGCATCCGCGCCGTCGGAAATGCATCAAAATCCCGCGACCATTTTCAGCGTTTTTCCCGCCTGAACCTGAGCTCGGCGCGCGGCCTCCATGCGCGCCTTGGCCTCGGGCGGCGCGGCGACCTCCCGGGCGAATTCCGGGCGCGCGCCGAGACCCTCCTTCCACGCGAACAGGCGCGGATGCAGACGCTCGAGCGGATAGCCGGCGAGCGAGAGCCGGTGCGCGTAGATGAACCAGGCGATATCGAGCACGCTCAGAGCATCGCCCATCAGGTAGGGTTGCTGCGCGAGCCGCTTCTCCAGCGCCTCGAACTCGACGCGGAACTTGCGCGCCGAGGCGCGTGCGCGTTCGTCGGTGAAGCCTTCCCTTGCGGCGCGCCGCCAGAATTCGATCTGGATGCCCTTGTCGCGGTCTTTTTCGCCGCGCACCGTGCCCGAGCCGTTGGCCGCATAGCTTTCGAGCGCCGCCGCGGGCTTCGGGGGGCCGGGCCGGTCAAACACGAAGCGGAAGCTCAAGGTGCGCAGATCGAGGTGCAGGTCATCCTCGTGCCTGAGCAGGGCCGCGACCTCGTTCTCGTGACCAGCCGGAATGAGCTTCGGCGTCGGGAAGCGTTGCTCGAGATGCTGAATGATGTCGTTGCTCTCGATGTACACGGCGCCGTCGTGCACGAGGACCGGCACCAGCCCACGCGGATTGATGCCGAGGAACCACGGTTGGAAGTTCTCGTTGGCGGGGAGATCGACGAGGCGGGACTCCCACGCAATGCCTTTGAGGTTGAGAAAGATGCGAAGCTTCTGCGAGCACGACGAGCCGGTGTAATGCAGGACGTGAACGCCCCTCCAGCCGAGCACCTCGCGCGTCGCGATATCTCGATCGAGCAGCTGAACCATGCCAGGTATTCCTCGTTGTCCGAAAATTCCCGATCAGGTCCTGTTCGCGACCTGCGCGGCAAGCGTTCGGTGCACGGCCTGTGCGTCGATCAGCGGATAAACCTCGAAGTGCGCCGGGATGATATCCGCCCACTCGTTGAGGATCTTGTGGAGCGCCGCATTGTCGGCGACGTTGAGCACCGCGACCGCGCCTCGTCCGGCCCGCGCATAGATATGACGGCAGATGCCGCTTGCTTCGTACCGCGCCATCCACGGCCAGAACGATTGGCGCGACGTCGCAACCTCGGACGGCCGCTCCGGCCGCGGCGTGGAAACCACCAGAAACAGCATGGCCATGACCTCCGGCTTTGCGCCGTGATAGTACCAGATCGGCAGCTGCGAATGCTCCCGTCCCGAGGCCTCCCATGCTCATCATCAATAACGACGACGTCACGGCGCTCCTCACGATGGCCGACTGCATCCGCGTGCAGGAGGCCGCGTTCACCAAGCTGCCGACCGGCGGCGCGATGCACCGGCCGCGCATCGACATGTACATGCCGTGCGACCGGCCGGACGGCTATTTCCGCTGGGGCTCGATGGAGGGCGCCAACGACGGCTATTTCGCGATCCGCATGAAGTCCGACATTATGACATGGCCGCGCGATGCCGCCGGAAACTGGACCGAGGACAAATACTGCCGCGAGCCCGGCACCTATTGCGGGCTCATCTTCCTGATCTCAACCCGCAATGCCGAGCCGCTCGCCTTCATCAATGACGGCGTGCTGCAGCACTTCCGCGTCGGCGGCGGCGCCGCGATCGGCGTCAAGCACCTGGCGCGCCCGGATACGCACACGGTCGGCATGCTCGGCTCCGGCGGCATGGCACGCACGTTCCTGGACGCGTTCTGCTGCGTGCGCGACATCAAACTGTGCAAGGTCTACAGCCCGACGGCCACCAACCGCGAGGCCTTTGCGGCGGAGATGTCACGCAAGCTCGGCATCGAGGTGCGCGCGGTCGCGAGCGCGCGCGAGGCAGTGCGCGGTGTGGATCTGCTCTCGTCCTGCACGGACAGCATGGCGCCGGTCTACGACGCGGAGTGGATCGAGAATGGCATGCATGTAACCAATCTCGGCCGGCGCGAAATCCCGGAGGCGGCGATCGACCGCTTCGACGTGATCGTGCGTCAGGGCACTGCCGGCCTGCCGATGCGGCAGACCGAGCGCTACCAGGTCGAACGCGGCCAGTCGCCCGGCGCTTTCATCGGCGGCACTGTCGAGGAGATGAGGCGCCTGCCGGAGAAGAACCCGCAACCCGGCATGGGCGGCGACTTCGCCCGAATTCGCCGACCGCGGCCGCGGCGGCGACAAGCCGGACTTCGCCGATCTGGTCTCGGGCAAGTGCGCGGGGCGCACTAGCCGCGACCAAGTCACGTTCTACCGCAATGTCGGCAACCAGGGCCTGCAGTTCTCCGCCGTCGGCGGCTGGGTCTACGAGCAGGCCGTGAAGCGCAAGCGTGGGCGCGACTTTCCGACCGAATGGCTGCTGCAGGACATTCGCGATTGACGTTGAGCATGCGGTAGGCGCATGGCCATCACGACAGCGAGCCGACCGTCCACAGTACGCCTAGCGCGACGTCAAGGCGCGAGCGCCCGCGCGGGGCGAGCAACTCGATCTCGAAACCCACCGTCCAGTTCGGAGTCACGCGCCGCCCGAGATTCCCTCACATCACCGCGCGCGCAGATAGCGGTAGGCGGCGCGCACGTCGAGGGGCAGCCATTCCTTGTAGCGCTGCACCTGCGCGTATTGCGGCAGCGCCACCTCGGCGACGGCGGCCTCCTCGGAGACGCCGGCCTTGATGGCGCGCGCGACGGCGGCGCGCAGCTCGGCCAGCATGTCGCCGAAGCGCGCCACGTCGACAAGCGTTGCGGGCGGGCCGTGACCCGGGATCACGACCGCGACGTTGAGCGCGAGCACGCGGCCGAGCGCCGCGATGAGGCCGTCGAGATCGCAGTCGCCGAGCCAGGGGAAGCGGTTGTGAAACAGCAAGTCGCCGAGGAACGCGACCTTGCGCTTCTCCAGGTGCACCACGATGTCGCCGTCGCAATGGGCCGGGCCGAAATAGTGCAGCCGCACGGTGTCGTCAGGAAGATGGAACGCGAAGTCGCCGGCAAAAGTCTCGGTCGGCGGGCGGATCACCACCGTGTCGTAGTCGGGCAACCCGATGCGGCCCGCGAACCAGCGGCGCGCCGGCGCGTCGTCGGCGACGAGCTCGAGGACGTTCTGGCCGAACAGGAAACGCAACTTGGTGTCGTGGTCGGTGATCGACCACTCGGCGCCCGCGCGCGGGCCGAGGCAGGCATTCATCGCGGCGAGCGTCTTCTGGTGCGCGAGGATCGGCAGGTCGGCGAACACCGTGTTGCCGTGGGTGTGATCGAGATGGCAGTGGGTGTCGACGAGGATGCGCAGCGGCTTGCCGGTGCGCGCCGCCACCGCAGCGCGCAGCTCGCGGGCGAGGCGCGGATATTGCTGCGCGTCGATGATGATGATGCCTTCGGGTGTCTCAATCGCGCCCGCATTCGAGTCGCCGGCGGCGCCGATCCAGGCATGCACGCCGTCGGCGACGGTGACGAGGCGGGGCTGGGGGACTTGGTCTGACATCATGATGTGGGAGGCGGAACGACTTGCTCGGTCTGCTCCCTCCCCCCTTGTGGGGGAGGGTTGGGATGGGGTGGTCGCGAGTGGCAACTGCACCCGCCAAACAACTACCCCCACCCCCGCCCCTCCCCACAAGGGGGAGGGGAGCCGAGGGATCGTACCTTCCTGACTTGCGCTACTGGAGCTCACCCGTGCGGATCAGGTCGACGAGTTGCTCCTTCGTCAGCGGCTTGGGCAGAAACTTGTTCTGCACCGCTTCCGCCATGATCTGGTCGATGCCGACGATCTGCTCGATGGCCAGCGTGTTCTTGGGGATGAGGCCGCGAACCTTGTCGACGGCGCTCGCCGGGAGCTTGGCGAACTCGGCGTAGATCTTGAGCGAGGCGGGATCGGAGTACATCCACTCGACCGTCTCCCTGTAGGCCGCGATGAAGCGGCGCAGCACGTCCTTGCGGCCGTTGAGCGTCGCGAGGTTGGTGAGGTTGACGCGGCCCGTGCGCGTGCGCAGCGACGCGACGTTGTTGCCGGTCGCGATGACGCGGATCTCGCCGTCGGCCGCCTTGTCGAGCGCGTAGGGCACGGCGCTCCAGCCGACATCGACCTGGCCCGTCATGGTCTGCGTGATCGTGGCCGCGAGGCTGCCGGTGGAGACAGGTTTGACCTGGAGATGATACTGCGCGATCAGCGCGAGCAGGCCCGCGTGGCTCGACGAGCCCGGCAGCGAGAAGCCGACGGTCTTGCCGTTGAAGTCCTCGACCTTGCGGATCGGCGAGGCCGCCGGCACGAACCAGTAGAGATCGGGGGAGCCGATCACCTCGCTGCCGATGATGCGGATCGGCGCGCCCTTGGCGAAGGTGCCGAACGCCGCGTAGGCGCCGGACGCGGTCGCGATGTCGACGCTGCCGGCGATCAGCGCCTGGATCGATTTAGGGCCGGCCGACGTGTAGAGGATTTCGAGTTTCAATCCATGCTTGGCGAAGATGCCGCCGCGCTGACCGAGCTCGGGGATGCCGGCATCCCACGCGCCGCGCTGCGGCACCGCGAGCTTGAGCACGTCCTCGGCCATTGCGGGCGCGACGGCCGCGAGCGCAAGCCCGCCGGCGAATAGAAATTTGGTTAATGCGCGCATCTTGCTTCCTCCCCTTACCTCGATCGACGCCGCGACCGTTGCGAATCAGCGTATCATGTGAGCCGCGGATTTCTTCACCGGCTGCATGGCTGTATTGCACTGCACCAATTTTGATGTTGCGGTGCAGAAAAACGGCTCTACAATCAGCCGCACCGGTGGGGAGAAAGGCCGGGACGAATGAGCGTTTCTTGGAAGACCAAATACGGCCCGCGGCGCGTGCGGCATGATCCGCCGACGCTGCAGGAGGCGATCGCCGCCGCCAAGGGGCTGACCGACAGCCTGCAGGCGCAAGCCGAGATCGCGGCCTCGCTGATGGGCCTGCCGGTCGACAGCGTGAAGCCCGAGGTGATGAAGGTCGCGCACGACCGGATGCGCCCGAGCCGCACCATCGCGAGCGAGCGCGGAACCCGCCGCGCCGTGGTCGTCGAGCATCGGGTGACGCGGCGGCCGGCGCGCACCAGCACCTGAGCGCATTCGCGCCGGTGGCCGAATTTTCGCAACAGAGTTAATCATCGCGCAGAACAGACGAGGAACTCCGCGGCCGTTAGGCCGTTCGGAGGATGAGAACGCGCGAATTCGCGACCGACTCTTTACGTTCCGGCAGCTATAATCGGCTGCATGTGCGTTCGCGGCCGTTCGCCGCGGTCCTTGTATCAGGAGTACCTCATGGCCCCGCGCGCCAACTGGAAGGGCTATCTGCGCCTCTCGCTCGTCTCGTGCCCGATCGCGCTCTATCCGGCGTCGTCGGACACCGAGCGGGTGAGCTTCCACCGCATCAACAAGAAAACCGGCAACCGGCTGAAGCAGCAGCTCATCGACGGCGAGACCGGCGACGTGGTCGAGCGCGAGGACATCGGCCGCGGCTACGAGATCGGCAAGGGCGAGTACCTGATGGTCGAGGACGACGAGATCGAGAAGATCAAGATCGAGAGCACGCACACGATCGACATCGACAGCTTCGTGCCGCGCGGCGAGATCGACGACCGCTATATGGACTCACCCTACTACATCGCGCCGACCGATAAGGTCGGCCAGGAAGCCTTCGCGGTGATCCGCGACACCATCCGGGCGAAGAAGATGGTGGCGCTCGGCCGCGTGGTGATCAGCAGGCGCGAGCGGGTGATCATGCTGGAGGCGTTCGACAACGGGCTGCTCGGCAGCACGCTGCACTATGCCTACGAGGTGCGCGACGCAAAGCCCTATTTCGAGGAGATCCCCGAGCTCAAGCTGCCGAAGGAGATGTCCGAGCTCGCGGCCCACATCGTCGACAGCAAGGCCGGGCATTTCGATCCGACCAAGTTCGAGGACCACTACGAGAACGCACTGGTCGAGATGCTGCGCGCCAAGCAGGCCGGCCGCGCCGTGCAGGCGCCGAAGGAAGAGGCGACGCCGGCGCGCGTCGTCAACCTGATGGATGCGCTGCGCGCGAGCATCGGCGCCGAGACCAAGAAGAAGCCCGCCGCGGCGAGCACCAAGAGCCGCGCGGCCGCCGGCAAGAGGAAGACGGGACGCTGACCCAGGCCGATCCGGACCGCCGCGCACTCGAGGGCACGGTCGCCTTCACGGGCCGCCTCGCCTCGATGAAGCGGGCGGAGGCTTTTGCGCTGGTGCGCCGGCACGGCGGCACGCCACGCGAGGGCGTGACGAAAAAGACCGACATTCTGATCGTGGGCGAACTCGGCTGGCCGCTGATCGACGACGGGCGCCCGTCGAACAGCCTCGCGCAGGCGAAGAGCTATGGCGTGCCGGTCGCGAGCGAACGCCGCTTCCTCGAATGGCTCGGCAAGGTCGCGCCCGAGGACCAGACCAAGACCTACACGGCCGAGCAGATCTCGGCGCTCGCCAAGGTGCCGCAGCCGATCCTCGACCAGCTCGCGATGTTCGGACTGATCGAACCGAAGGATGGGCACTACGGATTCCGCGATCTCGCGGCCGCGCGCCAGATCGCGGCGCTGCTCGCTTCCGGCGTCGCGCTGTCGGTGATCACCAGGAGCCTGCACGAGATCCGCAAATGGCTGCCCGACGCGCAGCTCTCCAACCTGCGGCTGTTTCCGGAAAGCGCCGACCGCATCCTCATCGAGCAGATGCAGGGTCGCGCCGACAAGTCAGGCCAGTTCGTGCTGCCGGTCGCGCCGAGCGACGATGATGCGGATGCGCTGTTCGCCGCCGCGCAGGCGACCGAAGAAGCCGGCGACACAGCCGAGGCCGAGCGGCTCTATCGCCGGCTGATCAATGTCGATGCGGCGGATGCGGCGGCACGCTTCAATCTCGCCAACCTGCTCAACGCGGCAGGCCGCGCCACCGAGGCCGAGTCGATGTACCGCGACGCGACCAAGGCCGATCCGGGCTTCGCGCCGGCCTGGTACAATCTTGCCGACGCGCTCGACGACCGCGGCCGCACGCCTGAGGCGATCACGGCGCTCGAAGGCGCGCTCAAGGCCGATCCGGATTATACCGACGCGGTGTTCAACCTCGCCCTGATGCTGCAGAAGCTCGAGCGGCATGCCGAGGCCGCCACGCAATGGCGGCGCTACCTCAAGCTCGACGCCGACTCGCCGTGGTCGGCGCGGGCGAAGCGCGCGCTGAAATTCTGCGAGATCCACCTCGCTGAAGCGAGAGCGAAGCCTTGAAGCAGGCGAAGGTCGAGCTCGGCCGCGGGCCCAAGCGGTCGCTCGAAGCGTATGCGCAGAAGCGCGACTTCGCGCGCACGCCCGAGCCCGCGCCGCAGCCCAAGCCGAAGAAGGCGGGAAAGCGCAAGGCCACCGGCCTCGCCTTCGTGGTGCAGCGGCACGCGGCGCGGCGGCTACATTTCGACCTGCGGCTCGAGCTCGACGGCACACTCAAGAGCTGGGCGGTCACGCGCGGGCCGAGCCTGGTCGCGAGCGAGAAGCGGCTCGCGGTGCACACCGAGGATCACCCGCTCGAATATCTCGACTTCGAGGGCAACATCCCCAAGGGCGAGTACGGCGGCGGCACCATGATCGTGTGGGATCGCGGCACCTGGACGCCAGAGGGCGACCCGCATTTCGGCCTCGACAAGGGCCACCTCGCATTCACGCTCGACGGCGGCAGGCTCAAAGGCAAATGGCATCTCGTGCGCATGCGGCCGAAGCCGGGCGAGCGCAGCGAGCCATGGCTGCTGATCAAGTCGGAGGACGAGTTCGCCCGCCCGCCGGGCGAGCCGGACATCACCGCGGAGGAGACCTCGCACCTGACCGGGCGCACCTCGGAGGAGGTCGCGGCCGCGGGCGCGCTGCGGGTCGATCACGCGGCGCGCACGACCGAGAAGCGCGCGCGCAAGGTCGCGCTGCCGGACATCGGCAGGATCGCGGGCGCGCGCAAGAAGCTGCTGCCGACCTTCATCGAGCCGTGCCAGGCGTCGCCGTGCGAGCGGCCGCCGCGCGGGCCGAAATGGGTGCACGAGATCAAGTACGACGGCTACCGCATCCAGGCGCGCATCGACGGCGGCAAGATCAAGCTGCTCACGCGCAAGAGCCTCGACTGGACCGAGCGCTTCGGCGCGATCGCGACGGCGCTGAAGGCGCTGCATCTGGGCTCGGCGCTGCTCGACGGCGAGATCGTGGTCGAAGAGGAGAACGGCATCGCGAGCTTCAACGGGCTGCAGGCGGATCTCTCGTCCGGCCGGCAGGACCGCATGCGCTATCAGGTGTTCGATCTCCTCTATTGCGACGGCTACGATCTCACGCGCGCAACGCTGCTCGACCGCAAGAGCCTGCTCGCGCAGGTGCTCGCCGGCTTGCCGGCCGGCTCGCCGGTGCGCTTGAGCGAGCATCTGGAGACCGACGGCCCGACCATGTTCGAGCATGCGGGCCGGCTCGGGCTCGAAGGCATCGTGTCGAAGCGCCGCGACCTGCCCTATCGGCCGGGACGCACCGACGACTGGCTCAAGAGCAAGTGCGTCGCACGCCAGGAGTTCGTCGTGCTCGGCTACAGCCCCTCGACGGTCGCGGCGGGCTCGGTCGGCGCGTTGCTGCTCGGCTATTACGATGATGGCAAGCTCACCTACGCGGGGCGCGTCGGCACCGGCTGGTCGGGCGCGGAGGCGCGGGCGCTGAAGGAGGAGCTGGAGAAGATTTCCGGGCCGAAACCCGCCTTTGCCAAGCCGCTGCCGGCGGGCGCCGACATCAAAGGCGTGCGCTGGGCGGCGCCGCGCCTCGTCGCCGAGGTGCAGCACCGCGGCTGGACCAATGACGGCCTGATCCGGCAATCGTCGTTCAAGGGGATGCGCGAGGACAAATCCGCCGATGAGGTAACGCTGGAGGAGAAGCCGCGCGCCGCGAAGGGCGGCAAGGCGGGCGCGGCGGCCGAGATCGCGGGCGTCAAGCTCACGCATCCCGATCGGCTCCTGTGGGACGAGGGCGTGAGCAAGCAGGCGCTCGCCGAGTTCTACGCCGAGATCGCCGATCATGTCCTGCCGCATATCGCGGGCCGCGTGCTGAGCCTGGTGCGGGCACCCTCGGGTGCGCAGGCGAAAAGCTTCTTCGCCAAGCATCCGTGGCCGGGCCTCGAGCATGTGCGCCGAATCGACGTGGGCGAGAAGGAGCCGATGATCGCGATCGATGGCCTCGCGGGGCTGATCGGCCTCGTGCAGGGCGGCACGGTCGAGACTCCACCCCTGGGGTTCGCTCGCGCGTGACCTCGAGCGGCCCGACCGCCTGATCTTGGACCTCGATCCCGGCGAGGACGTTGGCTGGAGCGATGTGATCGCAGCCGCGCAGGCGCTGCGCGGCGAGCTCGCGGCGATCGGGCTCATGAGCTTCGTCAAACGTCGGGCGGCAAGGGCCTGCATGTGGTCGTGCCGATCGAGCCGTGCCTGCTCTGGGACGACGCCAAGGCCTTCACGCAATCGATCGCCGAGAAGATGAGCCGCGATCACCGCGACCGCTATGTCGCGATCATGTCGAAGCGGGCGCGGCGCGGCCGCATCTTCATCGACTACCTGCGCAACGGCCGCGGCGCGACCGCGGTCGCGGCCTTCTCGACGCGGGCGCGCCCGCACGCGCCGGTGTCGACGCCGCTCGCTTGGGAAGAATTGTCCGAAGGCCTGCGGCCGGATCACTTCACGATCGACAACCTGCGCGAACGGCTGGATTTTTTGCGGCGCGATCCGTGGGAGGGTTTTTTCAAGGTAAGGCAGCGGATAAAAGCCTAACCAAACCCAAGGAACGTCATGCTCCGCGAAAGCGGAGCATCCAGTAATCACAGTGCTGGCGATTGGAGCGGCCACCGTGCCACATCTAGAGGGCGGTGGTTACTGGATCGCCCGCTTTCGCAGGCGATGACGGGAGAGAGTTGGCGATGCCACAAGTGAAACGTGAACCGATCACCATCTCCGACGGCGCCATTTGCGTCTCCGGCCTGTTGCAAGCCCCGGCGCGACCCCGCGCATGCTACGTGCTGGCGCATGGCGCCGGCGCCGGCATGGCGCATCCGTTCATGGCGGCGGCCGCCGCCGGGCTCGCGGCGCGCGGCATCGCGACGCTGCGCTACCAGTTCCCCTACATGGAGGCGGGCGGCAAACGGCCCGATCCGCCGAAGGTCGCGCAGGCGGCCGTGCGCGCCGCCGTCGCGGCGGCGGCACGCGCGTTGCCGAATCTGCCGCTGTTCGCCGGCGGCAAGTCGTTCGGCGGGCGCATGACGTCGCAGGCGCAGGCGGCGGCACCGCTCGACGGCGTGCGCGGCCTCGTCTTCCTCGGCTTTCCGCTGCACCCGGCCGGCAAGCCCTCGCACGCGCGCGGCGAGCATCTGTTCGCGGTCGACGTCCCGATGCTCTTCCTGCAGGGCACGCGCGATGCGCTCGCGGCACTCGACGAGCTCGAGCCGCTGTGCCGGCAACTCGGCCGCCGCGCGACCCTGCGGCTGTTCCCGGACGCGGACCACTCGTTCCATGTCCCGGCGCGCAGCGGCCGCACCGACGCGCAGGTGCGCGACGAGATGCTCGATGCGCTTGCGGGTTGGATCGATGGCGCGCTCGGCGCCGCGCCGGCGCATTCGTCGCGCTGACGTTTCGCCGCGTCGTCAAACGCCCACCTTGTCATCCGATCGCCTTTTCTACGCGAACCCGTATCCACGTCGCCGGAAAATGCTCTAGTGTCCCGATTCCGAAGCTCGCAAGATCATGCGGCGACCTCTGAGCGAACTTCGGAATCGACAAGGACACTAGCAAGTCTATGATTCTAGTGCCGCTTTTGAACCCGAAGTTCGCAACCGTGCTCGCCGCGGAGATCGTGCGAACTTCGGGTTCGCGGCACTAGCCTTGGCAGGCTTCAACCTCGGCAGATCTCCCTCCCGCGCGGCCGCCCGCCTCGATGACCGACCCGAACATCATCGATCTCGACGACTACGAACGGCGCAAGCTCGCCCTGTTGACCTTCGAGAAGTTCAACGCGCTGTTCATCAGCTTCATGTTGGTCGTGTCGGTGCTGTTCGCGATTATCGTCGTCTGTGGCGTCGTCTACGATGTGTACTGGATCGCGACGACGCATCCCGCCAACGCCGGTCGACTGATCCGCGCGAATATCTTTCTGCTGGCGCAGCTCGTGCTCCTGTTCGTGGTGCTTTGCGGCGGCATCTATTTCGCGCGCGCGAGCGCGCAGAGCCGGCCGCGCTCGATCCGCCTTATTCGCATCATGGCGCTGCCGCTGGTGGCCGCCTTCGTCTACCTGATCTACGCGACGCCGCCGCTGCAGGATTTTCTGCTGCTTCTCCTCCGCACCTACCTGGTCCACTGGACGAGCATCGTCGAGTTCACCCTCGCGCTTGTTCTCTCCTCGCTCGCGCAGTTCGCGTACCTGCGCGGCAGCCGCACGATGCGGCGCGAGACCGAGCGCGACAAGGTCTTCCTGCGCGAGGATTCGGATATGAACTTCCTGCGCGGGCGCGTGCTGGGGACTGCGCTCGGCATCCCGCGCATCGTCGACCTGATGCCGCATCGGCGTTGGCTGGCGTCGGCGGCCTTCGTGCTCGCCAACTTCTTCTTCGCGCTGTCGATCGGTTGGATCGCGGTCTATATCGGCTTCGTCGGCTGGCGCTGGATCGTATTTCTCGAGTACCACGGCGGCTCGCTGGCCGATCCCTATCTGCGCGAGACCGCGGTCTCGCACATGGTCTCCTCGCTGTCGGCATCGCTCTTCGCTTACGCGGTCCCACCCTATATCGGCGGTTTCATCCTGAGCTTCGCGCGGCGCAACGTGCGCTGGTCGATCACCGAGCTGCTGCGAGTCGACCGGCGCTCGCCGATTCTCTTCCTGCGCGCCTTCGCGGACGACCAGGTGAAGCTCGGCGACGTCAGACTGAGCCTGCTCGGCCGCACCGGGCGATGGCTCGAGGTCTTTGCCAACCTCGACCGGATGCTGCTCGAGGAGGGCACGCCCTACGGGCCCGTGGTTGCGATCGGCAATCCGGCCGACCCGCTGCCGCCCTACGGCGCGGCGCGCGAGTTCTTCACGGATGAGACCTGGCAGAGCGCGGTGGCCAAGCTCGCCCGCGACGCGCAGGTGATCGTGGTGTGTCTCGATCGCACGCCCGGCATCTGGTGGGAGGTCGGCCATATCGCGGAACTCGGCTATCTGCCGAAGACCCTGTTTCTGGTCCACCCGAAATACGCGTCCGATCCCGGCAATGCGGCGCTCGCGGCCGATGTCGCGCGCGAGCTGCGGCTGGCAGATGGCTTTCCGCACCTTCCGGCGGCGGCATCCGGCGCGGCGCGCGCACCCGGTTTGCTCGGCTTCTTCGTCGATCCGAACGGCCGGCTGCAGATCGGCTGCTCGACCACGTTCTCGCGGCTCGCGTTCGTGATCATGGTGCGCTGGTTCTTGCGCACGAAGCTCGGTTTTGCCGGGACGGTAACATAGGCGGGCAAGCCGCCGCCATGTTGCATCGGTCGTGCGCGGCGCAATGAGGCGAGCCGTTGCCGTGGTGATGGGCGGCAGTGTGCGTTAGCCTCCGCCCGCTGTCGCTGAGTCGCGCCGCCGGCCGACCACGGCAATCGGAGGATCCAAGGATGAAAATTGCAACTGTCGCGTTGCTCGCCGCAATGCCCCTGCTGGTGAGCCAGGCCGCGCTGGCGCAGCAGCTGAACGCCGACGACATGAAGTGGATCAACAAGTGCATCGCCGATAACAAGGGCGAGCCGGGCGGGACCCCGGAGATCATCCGCAAGTACTGCATGTGCATGAACGAGAAGATGTCCAACAACGAGACCCAGTCAATCACGACGTGGGAGAAGAGCCACCCGGCCGAGAGGGCCGCGTGCGACAAGGAGTTGGGTTGGAAATAGCCGGCATCCGCGATCAGGCGTATTCCGGTCCCGCGAGATCGGAATACGCCTCGGCATTATGGCTCTAATGCTAGTCGGCGAGCCGGGCCGCTTTGCTGCATTAGATGATCGGGCATGTCCGCGATTGGACATGCCCGATTTTTTTCATTGGGAACCCTGCCGACAAGACAGGCAAACAGGCTCGGCGTGTCGCGAGGGACCACCGCGAGCAGGGCTCGGTCATCGTACCGGTTCACCCCCCTCGCATCTCTCTGAAGTCTCTCCTGTTATCCCAGTTGGGTTCAATCTGCCATTTTGCCGGCGAGGTCTTGCGGTGTGACGGCGGCGTCGAATGCGCGGACCGCGAACTTGCGCCGCGACAGGGCGCGGCGCTCGTAGCGGTCGAGGCGCAGGAGCTCCGGCACGGCCGCCTTCGGATTTGTCTCCAGCTGCGCGACGAGCGGCAGTCGCGCGGTGCGCACCCGCACGATGTCGAGCTGCGCCTCGGCGATCCGGCAGGCGAGCTCGTGGCGGCGGGGATCGTCGTCGCGGCCGAGCACCGATTGCGTGATCCGGTGCGCGAGCGTCTCGACGTCCGGCGCGCGCGCCGGGTCGGCAAGCACGGGCAGGCTCAGCCCGTGCCGCCGCGCGTGGCCCTTGGCGCGCGCCTTGCCGGCGGCGGTCTTGGGGCCGTCGCTCTTGCGTCCGTTGGCGCGGTTGGTGAAGGCCTTGCGCGCGCTCGTCATCCGCGCACCTCCGGTTGCTGGCCGGTCTGCACCACCTCGAACTCGGCGTCCTCGATCGGTGCGCCGGCGGTCTCGGCCGCTTTCTCCTCGGCTCGCGCGGCGCGCCGCAGCAGGGCCGCGAAGTGGGCACGATGGCGCTCGATCTCGTGCAGCGCGGCGTCGCGCCGCGCCTCGGCGCTGCGCAGCATGCGGTCCATGCCGTCGTACTCGGCGAGATGGCGGCGCAGCGTCTGCGCCATCACCTCGTTGATGCCCAGGCCGGCCGCGGCGAGCCGCGCCTCGACGTCGGCGACCACGGCCGGATCGTGCGCGAACCAGCGCCTGGCGAGCTCGAAATAGCCGCGGCAATCGAGGGCGTGCAGGATGTCCTGCATGCCGTCCCCCGCATTGGCGTTCACCACGCCGGCCTTGCGGCGGCGCAGGCGGATCGTCTCCCACACGTGCTCGACGACATCGCGCAGCCAGATCTCCTCGAGCAGGCTGGCCGGGCCGACGGTCTCGGACATGCGGGCGAGCAGCGCCTCGTAGGACGCGGCATCCTCGTCGCGGTTGAGCGACGGCGGCGCAAAGCCGAGCGGGGCCGGGAGGTTGGCGGGGGTGGTCGGAAGAGTGGGGGATGTGGTGGACATGGGTCTCCTTTCGCGCGGTCCGTGCGGGCCGCGAGGTGGACGCGGGACAGAGTGTTCACTATATGTTCACGCGAATAACGCGGGAAGGCAAGAAGATTTTGGTGAATTATGTTCTTGACCGGGTGCGGTCCGCGGCTGCGATCAATCCGCGATGTGCGCGGCTTCGACCAGAGAGCTTTTTGTCCGGCGGACTTGTTGCCGCCGTGCCGCGGAGAGCGAGGGGCTGCCGCGCGCGCCGGTCGCATTCATATCCTCTCGTGCCTTGGGGGAGCCGCCATGACCGAGACCCCGATCGCCAGCCCGCCGCCCGCGCCACCGGCGCCGTCTGCGCCACCCGCCGCGCCGCCGTCGCGCTCGGTGCTTGTGACCACCTCCGGCTTCGTGGTCGCGATCCTGCCGAGCGCGCTCGTCGCCACCGCCCTCGTGATGATGCCCGATACGGCGCCGATCCGCTCCGCGTTCGCGCGCGGCGACATCGGCGGGATCGTCGGCACCGCCGTCTTCCTCACCGTGCTCGCCCTCGTGACGCTCGCCGGCACCGCCATCGCCAACCGCTGGCGCGCCTGGCGCTACTACGCGGGCTCCCTGGGATGGCTGTCCGTGTTCCTGGCGTGCTTCTTCGTGAACGACTACCTTGAGAGCTTGGATTTCGCGCCGTTCTTCTCCCCGGCGAGCGACTTTCGAGGGATGGTCGTGATCGCCGCCGCCTTCGCGCTGCTCGGCATCTTCCTGCTCGTCGCCAAGCGCGACGAGCCGCCCCCGCAGCCCGTCCGCCCCATGACCGCCATCGGCGTCGCCGTCGTCGTGTTCGGCTTCGCCATGTTGGCTGGTGCCGTGGGCACCATGATCTTTGCGCCCGATCGCGCGACCGGCGGCGCCGTGCCGGTGGTGATCGGCGGCCTGATCGCCCTGATGGGCTACGGCATCGCGGGGCGCGCGCTCGGCTGGCGCATCTACGGCGGCGCGCTCGCGTGGTTTCTGATCGTCGCCGGCGTCGTCAATGGCGTCGCCATGTTTCCGCCCACCTATGCGACACGCTTTGCGTCTCGCCTATGGATGCACGCAATGGGTACCGCGATGTGCATCGGCCTCGGCTGGTTCATTCTCTGGTCGAAGCGCCGCGAGCCGCGCCCCGCGCCCAAGTCGAAGGACGCCGCGGCGGCGTGAGTACCCGACCGTCCAAACGTCCGCGTCGTGCCGCTGGTGCGGTATCCGTTCAAGGCCGGGCGCGTGGCGCGCTTTTATCTCGCCGACTCGAGAATGGCGATGTCCTTCTTGAGAAGGTCATTGGCGAGATCGGAAAGGGGCACACCTTTTTTGGCGGCTAAAGCCGTGAGATATGCATGGACGTCCGGCTCGAGATAAACCGGCAGGTTCAATCTTGCGTTTGCGCGATGAAATTTGCCACGCGTACCTGCGGAGAAATCGATTTCAGCCGGGATATCGTCGTTTGTGTCCGGTGCGGTCATTGGGTCACCTATGGTGATTCTTCGTAGGAGCGGCGTTCCTGGCGGGTCGCTTTGCGGCCCGAGATGATCCGAACGCAGACGTTGGCTGGACCGGTGACCGCGTGGGTGCGATCACGAGCAGTTTGCCCGTCATATCAAGCCCGAGCGTGAACCAGCGCTCCTCAAGATGACTGTGGGCTTGATCGTAGACCGTGAGCGCCAACAGGTCCAGGAGCACGCTGGCAGCTTCCTCGAAGGAGACGCCGTGCTTGCGGATGTTGGCCAACGCCTTGGCGGGGTCCCACTCGAAATCGTAGGTCGTCTCGCCGCTCATCGGGCCATCAATCGTCGCTCACTTGGGCCACATCCCGCACGCAAAGATTTGCCTCTGGGTTCTCGCCGGCGCGCGGAGTGCGGAATTTCGAATGTTGTCCCGATGCTACGGCGGAGTGCGATGGGATTGTCTAAGAACGTTGGTCGGAGCGGCAGGATTTGAACCTGCGACCCCCTCGTCCCGAACGAGGTGCTCTACCAGGCTGAGCCACGCTCCGATCACTTCACACGTGGCGCATGTCCTTGCCGGCGAACCGGGATTTCGCCGCGACGTGCGCTGGCGCGCTATATAGCCAAGCCCTCCCGGCCCCGCAAGCGCGATGGCACAGCGCGATGGCACGGCGCGCCGCGGGATGCTAGGAAGCGTGCCGCCATCGTCCGGCGCAATGCCGCAAACCCGCGCCAAACGCCCACAACAGCAAGGTCAATGCCGTGGCCCACGAGACCGTCCGGCTCGCCGAATTCGCCGCGCAGCTGCGCTACGAGGACATCCCGGCCAACGTCATCGAGCGCGCCCGCAACACGATCATCGACACGGTCGGCACGATCGTGTTCGGCTACGACCTGCCGTGGAGCCAGATGATCGTCGCGCAGGCGCGCCGCGCCGGGCCGGGCGGGAAGAGCCGCATCCTCGGGCTCGGCGGGCCGCAGGTCGCGGCGCCGGCGGCCGCCTTCGCCAACGGCGCGCTCGCGCATGCGTTCGAGCTCGACAACCTCACGTCGCCGGGAGCGGGCGTGCATCCAGGCGCGACGCTGCTCGCGCCCGGGCTCGCGGTCGCGCAGGAGCGCGGCTTCACGGGGCGCGACCTTCTCGTCGCGTTCGTTGCCGGAGCGGAAGTGATGATCCGCATCGGCCGCGCCACCCGGCACACCAACGAGCAGCGCGGCTTTCACGCGCCCGGCACCACCGGGCCGTTCGGCGGCGCGATCGCGGTCGGCAAGCTGTATGGGTTCGATGCCGCGAAGATGACCAATGCGCTCGGCATCGCGGGCTCGCTCGCCTGCGGGCTGATGGAGTTCGCGCGCTCAGGGACGGGCGCCATGGTCAAGCGGCTGCATCTCGGCCGCGCGGCGGAGAGCGGCGTGCTCGCGGCGGGCCTTGCGGCGGACGGCTTCACGGGGCCCGTGAGCGTCATCGAGGGCGAGCACGGCTTCCTGCGCGTGTTCTGCGGCGACGCGGACGAGCGCGAATTGCTGCGCGGGCTCGGCGAGAGCTGGTCGACGCGCACCATCCTGATGAAGCGCTTCGCCTGCCACATCTCGGCGCACACGTCCGTGCAGGCGATCCTCGATCTGCGCGCCGAGCACAAGTTCGCCGGCGCCGACGTCGCCGCGGTCCGCATCGCTGGCAACGAGAAGATGGCGACGGTCAACAACATCCCGCGTCCGAAAGACGTGATGATGTGCCAGTACTCGATCCCGTTCAGCGTCGCGCTCGCGCATTTCCGCGACCCGCGCGATCCGCGCAGCTACGACGAGAGCGCGTTCAACGATGCGGCGATCCATTCGTTGTGCGAGCGCGTGACCATCACGGTCGCGGGCGGGCACCACGACCATGCGACGCTGCGCGCCGAGGTCGAGGTCGAGCTCAAGGACGGCCGCGTGCTGCGCAAGACCGTCGACGACTTCAAGGGCACGCCGCAGAGCCCGCTCGACGCGGCGGGCCTGCGCGAGCGCTTCATGCTGCTCACGCGCCACTGCCCGGCCGCCGCCATGGAGCGCGTGTTCGCGCGGCTGGCGAACATCGAGCACGAGACGAGCCTCGACTGGCTCGCCGTCGACGCGGCCGCGAGGGCCGCCTGAGCGTGGCCGCGCGCCGGAACGCGAGCGAGCCAGGCGCGATCGAGGCGGCCGCGCGCATCCTCGGCGCGGGCGGCGTCGTGGCGTTTCCGACCGAGACGGTCTACGGCCTCGGCGCCGACGCGACCAACGCGACGGCGGTCGCGCGCATCTACGCGGCCAAGGGCCGGCCGTCGTTCAATCCCCTGATCTCGCACGTCACCGACGCCGATGCGGCGCGTTCGCTCGCGCGCTTCGACGCGGCGGCCGATGCGCTCGCGGCCGCCTTCTGGCCGGGCCCGCTGACGCTCGTACTGCCGAAGGCCCCCGCCTGCCCGGTCGCCGAGCTCGCGACCGCCGGCCTCGATACGATCGCGGTGCGGGTGCCGGCGCACCGGATAGCGCACGCGCTGATCGCGGCGCTCGGCCGGCCGGTGGTCGCGCCCTCGGCCAACCGCTCGGGGCACGTCTCGCCGACCACCGCCGATCACGTGCTCGCCGATCTCGGCAAGCGCATCGACCTGGTGCTCGACGGCGGGCCCGCGCAGGTCGGCGTCGAGTCGACGGTGCTCGCCTGCCTCGACGGCAGCGTGACGCTGCTGCGGCCCGGCGGCGTGGCGCGCAACGTGATCGAGCGCGCGCTGGGCCGTGCCGTGCAAGAAGCGCGTGTTGCGCTCGACGAGGGCGAGGCGCCGCTCGCGCCCGGCATGCTCTCGTCGCACTATGCGCCGCGCGCGACGCTGCGGCTCGATGCCGACGGCGTGCGGACCGGCGAGGCGTTGCTCGCATTCGGGCCGGATTTGCCGGTTGGCGCTGCGCGCGCCGCGATGACGCTCAACCTGTCGGCGCGCCGCGATCTCGTCGAGGCAGCCGCCAACCTGTTTTCCCATTTGCGCGCGCTCGACCGCGCGGGCGTCGTGAGCATCGCCGTGATGCCGATCCCGCACGAGGGGCTGGGCGAGGCGATAAACGACCGGCTCGCGCGGGCGGCGGCGCCGCGAAGTTGACCTCGTGCCCCGGGCGCGGTGCAGCACGCAGTGCTGCTCCGCAGACCCGGGACCCAGCCGCCTTCTCTGCGGCCCCTGGGCCCCGGATCAGCGCCGCACCGACTCGCGCTGCGCGCTTGCCGCTGCGGCGCATCCGGGGCACGAACGCCCCTTGTCCGGGCGCCGGATCGGACGCATGTTGCCTCCATCGCAAGTCAATGCAAGTCGTGCGAGCCTATCCATGAACGTCGCCGCCCCGCCCGTCCGCACCGTCGCGCCCGACCTGCTCAAGCGCTTCATCGCGATCGTCGGCGAGCGCTACGCCGTCACCGATCCGGCCGAGCAGGAGCCTTACCTGACCGAGAGCCGCAACCTCTATCGCGGCACCTCGCCGGCGGTGCTGCGGCCGGGCTCGGTCGCGGAAATCGCCGCCATCCTCAAGCTCGCCAGCGAGACCGGCACGCCGATCGTGCCGCAGGGCGGCAACACCGGGCTGGTCGGCGGGCAGATCCCGCAGGGCGGCGAGCTTCTCGTCTCGCTCACGCGGCTCGACCGCATCCGCGAGGTCGATGCGGCGTCGAACACGATGACGTGCGAGGCCGGCGTCGTGCTGATCAAGGCGCAGCAGGCGGCGGCGGAGGCCGATCGGCTGTTTCCGTTGTCGCTCGGCGCCGAGGGCAGCTGCACGATCGGCGGCAACTTGTCGTCGAACGCGGGCGGCACGGGCGCGCTCGCCTACGGGGTCGCGCGCGACCTCGTGCTCGGCCTCGAGGTGGCGCTTGCCGACGGGCGCGTGCTCAACGTGCTCAACAAGCTCAAGAAGGACAACACCGGCTACGACCTGCGCAATCTCTTCATCGGCGCCGAGGGCACGCTCGGCATCATCACGGCGGCTGTGCTGAAACTTTTTCCGCGGCCGCGCTCGGTCGAGACGGCGTTCGTCGGCGTGCCGTCGCCGCAGGCGGCGCTCGCGCTCCTCAACCTCGCGCAGGAGCGCACCGGCGGCGCCGCCACGACCTTCGAGCTGATGAAGCGGCTCGCGATCGAGCTCGCGGTGAAATACGGACCCGGCTGCCGCGATCCGCTGGCAGCGCCGCAGCCCTGGTACGTGCTGCTCGAGCTGTCGTCGAGCGAGACGTTCCGGCCTGCGCGAGACGATGGAGAGCCTGCTCGCGGCCGGCGTCGAGGCCGGGCTCGTCGCCGACGCGACGATCGCGGCGAGCCTCGCCCAGCGCCAGGAGTTCTGGAAGCTGCGCGAGGTGCTGCCCGAGGCGCAGAAGCCGGAAGGCGGCTCGATCAAGCACGACGTGTCGGTGCCGGTCGCCAACGTGCCGGCGTTCCTCGCCGAAGCCGACGCCGCCGTCGAGGCGACGGTCCCGGGCGCGCGGCCGGTGCCGTTCGGCCATCTCGGCGACGGCAACATCCACTACAACGTCACCCAGCCGGCCGGCGCCGACAAGGAGAAGTACCTGGCGCGCTGGTACGACATGAATGCCGCCGTGCACGCGGTGGTGAGGAAATATGCCGGCTCGATCTCGGCCGAGCACGGCATCGGCGTGATGAAGCGCAAGCTCCTGCCCGACGTGAAGGACCCGGTCGCGCTCGACCTGATGCGGACGTTGAAGCGGGCGCTGGATCCGAAGGGGATTCTGAATCCCGGCAAGGTTCTCTGAGTCTGCTCTCCCTCTCCCCGCGTGCGGGGAGAGGGTCGGGGTGAGGGGGCGCCTCAACAGAAACTTGAGTCAACGAACTCGCGGAGAGGCCCCCTCATCCCGACCTTCTCCCCGCGCGCGGGGAGAAGGAGCGCGGACGCTGTGCTCACCTCACTTGGCTAAAACAAAGACGCTTGGCCGTCGTCCTTCTTCGGCTTTTCCTTCGCGCGCGGCGCCGGCTTGGCGGGCGGTGCATCGTTCGCGCCGGGCGGCACCGGCTCGATCAAGGCGGCGTTGTCGTTGGCGGTGCGATTGACCGCCATCGAGACCTCGTGCGCCGCGAAGGTGTCTTCGGGCGCCGGCACCAGCAGCGCGGCGGCGGTTTCGGCCTCGACGTTGGCGCCGTCGAGCCACAGGTCGAACGCTGCCGCCGGGATGACCACCGGCATGCGATCGTGCAGCGGACGCAACGTGCGGTTGGCGTTTGTCGTGACGATGCAGGCGGTCTCCATCTCCTCGCCGTTCGGACCCATCCACGGTTCCCACAGGCCCGCGAAGGCGACGAGCTCCTTGGCGGCGGCGTAGAACGGCCGCCGGCGGTCGCCGTCCTGCTTCCACTCGTAGAACCCGTCGGCCGGAATGAGACAGCGGCGGCGGCGCATGGCGTTACGGAAGGCGGGCTTGTCGAGCACCGACTCGGCGCGCGCATTGATGAGCAGGCTGAACTGCCGCGGGTCCTTGACCCAGGCCGGAATCAGCCCCCAGCGCAGCAGCGCGAAGCTGCGGGAACCGTTGTCGATGCGCACGACCGGGATCGGTTGCGTCGGCGCCACATTGTACCGCGGCGGGAAATTCGGCTGCTCGCCATAGCCGAACGTGCGTCGCATCAGGTCCGGAGGTGTCTTGATCACGTAGCGGCCACACATGAAAACCTCAACGTTTTCCGCAGTTTAAGGAGACTTTAACGGGCCTTCGCCCACACTACCGGGATAACTCCTGGTCATGGGCGATATGGAAATATAATGGCGTCGTCCGCTCCGTGCCCGTTCCCGTCCGCCGCGCCCGCGGCGGTCGACCTCGCACGGCTGCACGGCACCAACATCGATCCGGCGACCGGGCTCGCCACCGACTACCTCAACCATTTCAACGAAGCGATCATGCTGCTCGAATTGCTGCCGAGCGCGCCCGAGTGCAAGGAGGATTTCCTCGCCTGGCATCCGATAAGCTATCGTGAGCACTTCGCGGCCTCGAACTTCAAGCACCGCGACCTCGCCATCGCGGCCTACGAGAGCGCTGATCCGGTCTTCCGCCGCCAGCTCGACGAGACTGCCGACCAGATGAACACGATCCTCACGGCGGCCCACGAAGGAATGAAAGGCGACCTCGCGCCCGACACCATCCGCAACCTCGCGGAAGCGACCGCGCACTGGCTGCGGCCGCTGGTGGCGCGCGCCGGCGCGGTGATCCACGGCGAGCCGATCAGCGGCGCCGCGCGCGAGGAGACGGCGGCGCAGGACGCCATCGACCTCCTGTTCGAACACGCGGCCGACGCCGCGGTTCGCGGCTGACGGTCGCGCGCGCCGTGGCCGATGGCCGATCCTATCCGAGCCGCCCGTTCCTGGCGGTCAGCGCCGCGATCATCCGCGACGGCAAGGTGCTGATCGTGCGCCGCGCGCGGCCGCCCGCCTACGGCGTGTTCACGCTGCCAGGCGGCGGCGTCGAGGTCGGCGAGACGCTGCACGCGGCGATCACGCGCGAGGTGCATGAAGAAACCGCACTGACGATCGAGCCGCTCGCGCTCGCCGGCTATCGCGAGGCGATCGGGCGCGACCGCGACGGCAAGATCGAGCGGCATTTCGTGATCCTGCCGTTTGCGGCGCGCTGGATCGCGGGCGACGTGGTGCTCAACGAGGAGCTCGCCGAGGCGCGCTGGCTCGTGCCGGCGGAGCTCGATGGGCTCAAGACCACCGAGGGCCTCGCCGACGTGGTGCGTGCCGCGTTCGCGATCGCGGGTTGACCACATGTCATTGCGAGGAGCGCATAGCGCGACGAAGCAAGCTCGATCCGCAGACTCATGCGTTTGCGAATCGCGATTGCTTCGGCATGCTTCGCATGCCTCGCAATGACGTGGTGGGTCCTGCGCTCGCGGATCGAGATTGCTTCGCTTCGCGCGCAATGAGATGGTGGGCCATGCTCAAGCGCGCCGTCCTCGCCGCCCTGATCGCCGCAGCGCTCGCGGCGCCCGCGCGCGCCGCCGAGGAGCCGCCGGCGCCGTTCGACGGCCAGCTCATGCGCCTGTCGGAAATCCTCGGCGGCCTCCACTATCTGCGCGGCCTGTGCAACCCGACCGAAAGGCTGAAGTGGCGCAACGAGATGCAGGCGCTGCTCGACGCCGAGGCGCCGGCGGGCTCGGCGCGCCGCGCGCGCATGATGGCGAGCTTCAACCGCGGCTATAGCGGCTTCCAGCAGGCCTATCGCACCTGCACGCCGGCCGCCGGCCTGGCGATCCGCCGCTATCTCGAGGAAGGCGCGAAGATCTCGCGCGACGTGACGGCGCGCTACGGCAACTGAAGCCATTGGCGAATAGCGAGTAGGGTAGCCAATAGGGTGGACCGCCCATCCCCTATTCGCCACTCGCTATTCCCTATTCGCGAAAATCAGGTCGCCGCCGTTAACCTTTCCTAAAGGTCCGGCCTTTGCGGCCCGCGCGCCCGTGCTAGTTTGCCTCATCAGGGACACGCGGCGCCCAACGCCGCCATTCGGGTCAAACATGGCTATCGTTATGCGCTTGCCGCCGGCCCGTGGGCCACTTCCGGACCACGAGCAGAAACAGGTGGCGATCGGCTACCTGCACGAGGCCTGGGCGGAAGCCCGCCTCGACGGCATCGATGGCGACTGCATGGCGCAAGCCTGCCTGTTCGCGGCGCTGAGCGAGCTCGTCACCACCTACGGCGAGGACGCGACCGCCAAGTTCGCCAAGGGCCTGTCCGAGCGCATCGCCAACGGCGAGTTCTCGCTCGAATTCTCGCGGCAATAACCGGCGGAATGCCCGGCCGGCGTGCGCCGGCAGGCGCGCGGCATTGCGCCGTTCATTGCGCAATGACAAGCTTACCGGCGATTCTCGCGCGGCCGGACGGCTTCACCCATGCGACGCATTTCGCTGATGCTGGCGGCGGCGGCCATCGCGTCGGCCGCCGGCGCGGGTGCGCTCGCCCAGACCAAGGTGCGCACGCAAATCGTGCGGCCGCCTGGCGTGCCGGCGACCAGCAACAAGGACGCGACTTCCGACGATGCGGCGGTCACCGGCGCCATCGCGGCGCGCAAGGCGCAGGCCGCGCCCGCGCAGGTCGCGACCCCACCCGAGGTGATCACCGACCTCGCGGAGCTGCCGCCCGCGGTCGCGCGCACACGCGAGCGCATCCTCACGGCGGCGCAGAGCGGCCGGCTCGACGCGCTCCTGCGGGTGATGCAGTCGACCGAGACGCTGCCGATCTTCACCCTCAACGACGACAAGGATCCAATCGCGTACTGGCGGCGCAACTATCCGGATTCCGCCGGCGTCGAGATCCTCGCGATCCTGAGCGAGATCCTCGAGACCGGCTTCGTGCGGGTCGACGCGGGCACGCCCGAGGAGATGTATGTCTGGCCCTATTTCGCCCGCATGCCGATCAAGGCGCTCACGCCCGCGCAGAAGGTCGAGCTGTTCAAGATCGTCACCGGCGCCGACTACAAGGACATGCTCGAGGCCGGCGCCTACAATTTCTTCCGCCTCGGCATCGGCCAGGACGGCGCCTGGCATTTCTTCGTCACCGGGGAATGAGCTTCTTCACCCTCCCCTGCAGGGGGAGGGTCGGATCGCATCGAGCGAAGCGAAATGCGATCCGGGGTGGGGCGTGGACGCGCCGCCACCCCACCCTGGCTCGCTTCGCTCGCCGACCCTCCCCCTTCAGGGGAGGGTGAAGTGAAGCATGTCGGCTCGGCCACGCAGGTCCGTCGCCCTTGAGACACGCGCCAGAGCCCCCTACGTTGCGGGTCCGGAAATCTGCAAGGACTTCATGAAGGCAGCACTGCTTCCCGATCGCGGCGTGGTCAAGGTCGTGGGCGAGCCGGCGCGCGGCTTTCTCAACGGCCTGCTCACCGCCGACGTCGGCAAGGTCACGCCGGAGCGCCCGTGCTTTGCGGCGCTGCTCACGCCGCAGGGCAAGATCGTGGCCGACGGCATCGTCGCCGAGGCGCCGGCCACGGACGGCGGCGGCTTCTTCATCGATTGCCCGCGCGCGCTCGCCACGGCGCTGGTCGACAAGCTCAACTTCTACAAGCTGCGCGCCGCCCTCGTCGCCGAGGACCTGTCCGAGGTTCTCGGCGTGCTGGCCGTGTGGGACGGTGCGGGCGAGACCGACTACGGCCTCGCCTACCCCGACCCGCGCCTCTCCGCGCTCGGGCAGCGCGTGATGCTGCCGCCGCACCTCGCCAACGAGGCGGCCGCCGATCTCGGCGCCGAGCTGGTCGAGGCGGCGTCCTACGAGGCGCACCGCATCGCCCTCGGCGTGCCGCGCGGCGGCGTCGACTTCACTTATGGCGACGCGTTTCCGCACGAGACCGACATGGACCAGCTCAACGGCGTCGACTTCGACAAAGGCTGCTATGTCGGCCAGGAAGTCGTCTCGCGCATGGAGCACCGCGGCAGCGCACGCACGCGCGTGGTGCCGGTCGCGTTCGACGGCCATGCGCCCGAGCCTGGCGCGGCCGTCACGGCGGGCGAGAAATCGATCGGCACTTTCGGCTCGTCCGCGGCCGGCCATGCCCTTGCGCTCGTGCGGCTCGACCGCGCCGCCGACGCGCTCGCGGCGCATGCGCCGATCACCGCCGGCGGCGCGACGCTGCGGCTGGTCAAGCCGGCCTGGGCGCGCTTCGCCTGGCCGGGCGAGGTGAACGCCGCGGAGTAGCAACATGGCAAAGACCCCGATCCTCCACGCCGATGGTCTCCATCGCTGCGCCTGGCCGCAGCAGGACCCGCTCTATGTGGCCTATCACGACACCGAGTGGGGCGTGCCCGAATACGACGACCGCGCGCTGTTCGAGAAGCTCATCCTCGACGGCTTCCAGGCCGGCCTGTCGTGGATCACGATCCTGCGCAAGCGCGACAACTTTCGCCGCGCCTTCGATGGCTTCAAGCCCGAGGTGATCGCGCGCTACGGCAAGCGCAAGACCGAGGCGCTGATGCGCGACGCCGGCATCGTGCGCAACCGCGCGAAGATCGCGGGCACCGTGGCCTCGGCGCGCGCCTATCTGGACGCGATGGAAAAGGGTCCGGGCTTCGCCAAGCTCCTGTGGGCCTTCGTCGACGGCAAGCCGAAGATCAATCATTTCACCAGCCGCGGCCGGATTCCGGCCGAGACGCCGATATCGCGCGCCATGTCGAAGGAGCTGGCCGCGCGCGGCTTCAAGTTCTGCGGGCCGACCATCGTCTACGCCTTCATGCAGGCGACCGGCATGGTGAACGACCACGTGGTGACGTGCTTCCGCCACGCCGCGCTCGCGGCGCCGGCCGAGCGGCGCTAGTGCCGCCGATTTGACGTTCCTGCATCATCTGCTGCAAACTCGTTCAGGAACGTCAAATCGATAAGCGGCACTAGCATCATATATTTGCTAGTGCCCCTTTGCTTCCGAAGTTCGTGTCAGAGGGTGCCGCAATGGTTTCACGAACTTCGGAAGCGGGGCACTAGGCCGTGCCGCGCGCGACCACGAGGATCCTTCGCCTGGCGCCGGCGGCGCAGCCGCGGCGCGCTTGGCAGCGCATGCTGTCGGGCCGCCGGCTCGACCTGCTCGACCCTTCCCCGCTCGACATCGAGCTGGAGGACATCGCGCACGGGCTTGCCCGCGTCGCGCGCTGGAACGGGCAGACGATCGGCGCCAACATCTTCTCGGTCGCGCAGCACACGCTCCTGGTCGACGAGATCGCGCGCCGCCGCTTCGGCGAGGGTGACCAGCGGCTCGCGCTCGCCATCATGCTGCACGACGCGCCCGAATACGTGATCGGCGACATGATCTCGCCGTTCAAGGCGGTGATCGGCGACGCCTACAAGGCGGTGGAGAAGCGCCTGCTGGTCGCCATCCATCGCCGCTTCGGCCTTGCGCCCGAATTGCCCGCCGAGGTGATCAAGCTGATCAAGGCGGCCGACCGCGGCGCCGCCTTTCTCGAGGCGACGCACCTTGCCGGCTTCGCGGCCGCCGAGGCGCGGCGCTTCTTCGGCGCGCGGCCGACGCTGCCGGCGGCGATCGAGCGCGACTACATGACGCCGTGGCCGGCGCTGGACGCCGAGCGGCGCTACCTCGACCGCTTCGGCAAGATCGCGGGCGCGTGAAAACCGCGCCGCCACGGCCTATCGTTGGCCTATCATAGTTTGGCTGGATTCGACCGCATGATGGCTCGATGATTTACGTCTGCTCCCTTGCGCGCCTGCATTCCACGGTGAAGAAGACCGGAGCGCGCCATATCGTGACTTTGCTCGGCCTCGAGGACCGCATCGATCGGCCCGAGACCGTGCCGGCGCGCAACCATCTGTTCCTGCGCATGCACGACATCTGCGAGCCGCTCGAGGGCCACGTCGCGCCCGATGCCGAGCATGTCGCCGACCTCATCCGCTTCGTGCGCGGCTGGGACCAGGCGGCGCCGCTGGTGGTGCACTGCTGGGCCGGCATCAGCCGCTCGACCGCGGCGGCCTTCGTGTCGGTGTGCGCGCTGCGGCCCGAGCGCGACGAGCGCGAGATCGCCTGGGCGATCCGCCGCGCCTCGCCGACCGCGACGCCCAACCTGCGCATCGTCGCGTTCGCCGACCTGATGCTCGAGCGCAACGGCCGCATGCTGACGGCGATCGAGGCGATCGGCCGCGGCTCGCTCGCCAGCGAGGGCGTCCCGTTCGGGCTCGACCTCGCGTGAGCGCATGACGCACACGGCGCGCCCCACGATCGAGATCGGGCTCACGGCCGCGATCGTCGCGGTCGACGGCGACGAGCCCATCACGCTGACGGCGGGCGACGGCGCAGCGCTCCTCGGCCTGCCGTCCGGCCCGTTCGATCCGCTCGCGCACCACACCTTCGAGATCGGCCTGCGCAGCTGGGTGAAACAGCAGACCGGGCTCGCGGTCGGCTATGTCGAGCAGCTCTACACCTTCGGCGACCGCGGCCGCCACGCCGAGCACGACGACCACGGCCCGCACGCGGTCTCGATCGGCTACCTGGCGCTGACACGCCGGCCCGGCAACGAGGGGGCGTTGCGGGCCACGGGCGCGGGCTTCATGCCGTGGTACCGCTTCTTTCCGTGGGAGGACTGGCGCGTCGAGCGGCCGAAGATCCTCGACAGCACCATCCTGCCGGCGCTCGACGCGTGGGCGCAACGCGAGAGCCGCGACGATCCGCCCCGCCCGCTCGGCCGGCGTGAGCGGCTGCGCCAGTATTTTGCGACCGGCGGCAGCCCGTGGGACGAGGAGAAAGCGCTCGACCGCTACGAGCTGCTCTACGAGGCGGGCCTCATCGAGGAAGCGCGCCGCGACGGACGCCGTGCCGCTCTCGAGCGCGGCGAGCTGCCGGCGCTCGGCGAGCCGATGCGGCTCGACCACCGCCGCATTCTCGCCACCGCGATCGCGCGACTGCGCGCCAAGCTCAAATATCGCCCGGTGATCTTCGAGCTGATGGCGCCCGAGTTCACGCTCACCGAATTGCAGACCACCGTCGAGGCGATCTCGGGCCGCCACCTGCACAAGCAGAATTTCCGCCGCCTGGTCGACACCGGCGCGCTGGTCGAGCCGACCGGCGAGACCACCATGACGGGCGGCCGCCCGGCCGCGCTCTTCCGCTTCCGCCGCGAGGTGCTGCAGGAGAGGCCGGCGCCGGGGTTGCGGTTCGGCGGGCGGGGATAGGTGATGCCTCGTGTCCCGGGCGCAGCGCAGCGCGTAGCGGTGCGCTGCAGACCCGGGACACGAGGCGTGTGCAACTCGATTTCTTTTCGAACCTTTTCCCCCGCCATCCTGACTAACTCCTACTGGCCGCGCGGGAGCCGCCCGTGCGGTCCATTCACCTTTGGCGGCCGCCGGCCTACCATGGCCGTCGGGACTGCTACCGGGGGCGACCATGTACCAGACGCTGCTAGGCCTCGTGGTACTGGCGTTTCCGATCCTCGCGATCGTGGCGCTGGTGACCGCGACGCGCGCACGCGAGCACGGGCGCGTGCTGGAGCGGCGACTCGTTGCCCTAGAGCAGCAACGCGGGCAGGCTCCTGCGGCGCCACCGGCCGTGGCGCCCGTCACGGCGCCACGACCCGCGCCATCCGCCCCTGCTGCGGCACCTGCTCCTACGCCCACGCCGCCGGTCACACCGCCTGCCGCCCCGCCTTCGGTGCCGACCACCACCGCACCCCCGCCGCAGCGGCCGGCGCCGGCGCCCGCCCGCACCGAGCCCGCGATCACGTTCGAGGAGCGCTTCGGCACCCGCTGGGTCGTCTGGGCCGGCGGCATTGCGCTCGCGCTCGGCGGAATTCTTCCTGGTGCGCTACTCGATCGAGCAGGATCTGTTCGGGCCGGGCGCGAAGATCTCCCTCGCCTCGCTGCTCGCCATCGCGCTGATCGCCGCCGGCGAATGGACGCGCCGCAAGGAAAACCTTTCCGGCGTCACCGGCCTCGCCATCGCCAATATCCCGAGCATCCTCACGGCCGCCGGCACGGCGGTCGCCTACGCAACGGTCTACGCGGCCTATGCGCTCTACGGGTTCGTCGACGCGCCGCTCGCCTTCGTGCTGCTCGGCGCCGTCGCACTCGCGACGCTCGCGGCCGCGCTGCTGCACGGGCCGGCGCTCGCCGGGCTCGGCCTCATCGGCGCCGAGATCACGCCGGCGCTGGTGTCGACCAATCATCCGAACTACTGGGCGCTCTACGTCTTCCTCGCCGTCGTCACCGCCGCCTCGTTCGCGCTCGCCCGCGCGCGGCTGTGGCGCTGGCTCGCCGTCACCGCGGTGGTGTTCGGCGTGGTGTGGATGTTCCCCGGCATCGACGACGTGCGCGTGCCCTCGCTTGCGCCGCATGCGTTCCACGCGATCGCAGGGTACGCGCTCGTGGCCACGCTCATCGTCGCCGGGCTGCTGTTCGGTCCGCCGGCGCAGGCCGAGCGGATCGACGGCGTTTCATCGAGCTCGCTTGCCGCCTACGTGTTTGCCGCCATGGCGCTCGTGATCGCCTGGTTCCACGATCCCGCCGCGCTCGGCGTGTTCGGCATCCTCGTTGCCGCGACGGTCGCGATCGCGTGGCGCACCGATGCGGCGGTCGGCGCAGTGCCGGCGGTTGCGCTGTTCGCCGTGCTGGTGATGGTCGCGTGGGCGGTCCGGCCCGTCACCGTGCATCTCGTTCTTCCGGGCGGTCCGACGGCCGGCGTCATCCCGGATCCGGCGGCCGGCTACACCGGCGCCCACCTCGTGCTGGGCGCGCTGTTCGCGCTCATGTTCGGCGGCACCGGATTCCTCGCGCAGGGACGCTCGCAGCGCGCCCTCATTCCGGTGCTGTGGGCGGCAGCCGGCGCGGCGGCGCCGGTCGCGATCCTGGTCGCCGTCTACTATCGCGTCGTCGGTTGGGAGCGGTCGATCCCGTTCGCCGGCCTCGCGCTGCTGCTTGCCGCGCTGTTCGCGGTCGCGACCGAGACGCTCGGCCGCCGCGCGCCGCGCCCGGGCAGCGCATCGGCGCAGGCGATCTTCGCCACCGGCGCGATCGCGGCACTCGCGCTCGCACTCACGTTCGCGCTGGAAAAGGGATGGCTCACGGTCGCGCTCGCCCTGATGGTGCCGGGCATCGCCTGGATCGTCGCGTGGCGGCCGCTGCCGATGCTGCGCTGGCTTGCCGCCATCATCGTCGCGCTCGTGGTGGCGCGCGTCGCGCACGAGCCGCGCATCGTCGGCGCCGAGATCGGCACGACGCCGATCTTCAACTGGCTGCTCTACGGCTATGGCGTGCCGGCGCTCGCGTTCTGGACCGGCGGCCACCTGCTGCGCCAGCGCGGCGACGATGTGCCGGCGCGCACGGTCGATGCCGGCGCGATCCTGTTCACGGTGCTGCTCGCCTTCGCGGAAATCCGCCACTACATGACGGGCGGCGACCTCTACGCGCGCAGCAGCGGGCTTGCCGAGGTGGCGTTGCAGGTCTCGGTCGGGCTTGCGCTCGCGATCGGCCTCGAGCGGCTGCGCGCACGCACGCGCAGCATCGTGCACAACGTGGCTGCGATCGTCATCGCGGGCCTCGCGCTCGCCGGCATCGTGTTCGGCCTGTTCCTCTTCGAGAACCCGCTGCTGACCGCGCAGCCGGTCGGCGGGCCGCTGTTCAACCTCATCCTGCTCGGCTACGGCCTGCCGGCCGCGCTGGCGATCACGCTCGCGCTGATCGCCCGCACGACGCGGCCGATGGCGTATCGCGCGATCGCGGCGGCGACCAGCGTCGTGCTCGCGCTCGCGTTCCTCTCGCTCGAGGTGACCCGCGCCTATCACGGATCGGTGCTCACCGGCGCGCGCACGGCCGCCGAGCAATACACCTACTCGGCGGTGTGGCTCGCGTTCGGCGTCGTGCTGCTGCTCGTCGGCATCGCGCTCGCCTCGAAGCCGGCGCGGCTCGCCTCCGCGGCGGTCGTGCTGCTCACCATCGCCAAGGTGTTCCTGATCGACATGTCGGACTTGACCGGCGCCTGGCGCGCGATCTCGTTCATCGGCCTCGGCCTGGTGCTCGTCGGGATCGGCTATCTCTACCAGCGCCTGCTGTTTCCGCCGCGGCCGGCCGCGGCGGCGCCGGCCGCGCCGACTTGATTGATCGCGGCCTGTTCCCTCGGCATGGTGGCTAGTGTCCCGATTCCGAAGTTCGCAAGCATATGCAGGGACCTCTGTGCGAACTTCGGAATCGAAAAGGACACTAGCAAGTCTATAACTCTAGTGCCGCTTTTGAACCCGAAGTTCGCAACCGTGTTCGCAGCTTGTTTTGTGCGAACTTCGGGTTCGCGGCACTACTAGACACCCGCCGTCGTCAAATGACCACAATATCGGACGATGCGCTGGGGCACTTCAGCCTTGACGATGACGGGTGACCGCCATGTGGAACGTTCGTTCGAAGCTTGTTGCGTTTGCGTTCGCGGTATTCGTCGCCGCTTCCGGCACCAGCTCGGCCGCCGAGCCGAGCGCCGCGGGCCTGTGGCAGAAGACCGATGACGGCAAGCCGGTCATCTGGGTCCTGGTCGTGGAGCATGGCGACACCTACGAGGGCGTCATGGCGCGGCTGTTTCCGCGGCCCGGCGACGACCCCAACCCGCTGTGCACGAAATGCACCGATGACCGCAAGAACCACCCGTCGCTCGGCCTCTCGTTCATCCGCGGGATGAAGCGCAACGGCTTGGAATATGAGGACGGCACCATCCTCGATCCGCGCGACGGCAAGATTTATCACGCCGTGATGTCGGTGAGCGAGGATGGACAGACGCTGACGGTGCGCGGCTATTTCCTCATCAAAGCGCTCGGCATGAACGAGAACTGGCAGCGGCTGCCCGACACCGCGGTGGCGCAACTCGATCCCGCGATCGTCGCGGAGTATCTGCCGGCACAGGCGCCGCCCGCGCAGACGCCGTCGCGCGCGGTCGCCAAGCCGAAAAGCAAGACTTCAGTAGCGCGAGGGCCGCAGCGCCACCGCCGACTCGACCGGCCGCGGCGTGACCGGCGCGGCGTTCGAACTCGCGCCGCGCGAGGTCGAGGCGCGGATTGCGCCGCTCGAAGTCGCAATAGGCAAATCCGAGGCCCTTGAGCGAGCCGCGGAAGCTGTGCGCGCTCGTCTGCACGACGTTGAAGCACGGCTGGATGATGGCGCGCGGCAGCGAGGCGCAGATCGAGTTGGCGGTGAGCTTGATCGTGCCGGTCGGCAGCGAGAAGAACTTGGTGCGCCCGCTGCCCGCCTGCATGGTGCCGACCACCGAGCCATCCGCGTGGATGCGCCCGGCGCCGCTGGTGCCGTCGAAGCAGGTGTACGAGAACAGCTTGTTGGCGATGAAGCGCTTGGCCTCCTCGGGCCGCATCTCGCCCGCCATGACGGGCGACACCAGCGCGCCGGCGGCGAGAACCCCGCTCACCAAGCCCGCCGCGAGGACCGCATTACGACATTGCATGCCCGACTCCGTGCTCCCAATCATCCCACAGCATTCTACTGATTTCGTTCACCGGATGCTTACCATAATTCGTTGACCGACCATGAACCACACCGGCTCAGCGTTAAGAAAATTTACCCGATATTGACCACGAGACGGCCGCGGATTTGCCCGTCGAGAATCCGCTTTGCGGCCTCGATCACGCCGGAAAGCTCAATTTCTCCAATAATTTGGGCGAGCTTTTGGCGGTCGAGGTCGGCATCGAGCCGGCCCCAGGCCTCGCGCCGCAATTTCTGTGGACACATGACCGAGTCGATGCCGAGCAGCGAAACGGCGCGCAGGATGAAAGGCGCAACGGTCGCCGGCAAATCCATACCGCCCGCGAGCCCGCACGCCGCCACCGCGCCACCATAGCGGGTCATCGACAACAGGTTAGCGAGGGTGATGGAACCGACCGAGTCGATCCCGCCGGCCCAGCGTTCCTTGGCGAGGGCGCGAGGCTTGGCGGTGAGCTCCGCCCGGTCGATCACCTCGGCGGCACCGAGGCCGCGCAGGTATTGGGTTTCCTGCGGACGGCCGGTGGCCGCCACCACGTGGTAGCCGAGCTTGGCGAGCAGCGCGACCGCGACCGAGCCGACGCCACCGGCCGCGCCGCTCACCACCACCGGGCCGCGGTCGGGCGTGACGCCGTGGCGCTCGAGCGCAAGCACCGCGAGCATTGCCGTATAGCCGGCAGTGCCGATCGCCATGGCGTCGCGCGCGCTCATGCCGGCCGGCAGCGGCACGAGCCAGTCGCCCTTGACGCGCGCCTTCTGGGCGTAGCAGCCCAGATGGCTCTCGCCGCAGCCCCAGCCGTTGAGGATGACGCGGTCGCCGCGCTTCCAGTCCGGATGGGTCGAGGACTTCGACGGTGCCGGCGCCGTCGATGCCGGCGATCATCGGGAAGCGGCGCACCACCGGCGACTTGCCGGTGACCGCGAGCCCATCCTTGTAGTTCACGGTCGACCATTCGGGACGGAAGGTCACGTCGCCATCCATCAGGTCCTTCTCGTCGAAATCGGTGAGCGCCGCGGATTGCCCGCTCGCGCTCTGCTCGATCACGATCGCCTTGAAGGTCGGCATGACTTTATTCTCCGGCATCCGGCGCGCAGGATACGAAGCCCGGGCGCGCGATGGAATAGCGTTGGGCGTGGGACGGAACCCGCCGTCGCGTTTGCGATCGGCGCATTGTCACTCCGCCTTGATGCCCGCGAACTTGATCACCTTGGCCCACTTGTCGATGTCGGCCGCGATCAGCTTGCCGAGCTCCGCCGGCGTCATCGGCAGCGGCGCGACGCCGAGGCCGGCGAGCTGCGCCCGGAATGCGGGGTCGGCGAGCGCGAGATTGACCGTCCGATTGAGCCGCTCGACGATCGCCGGCGGCGTGTGCTTCGGCGCGCCGAGTCCGTACCAGCCGGTCGTGACAAAGCCCGGCAGGAATTCGCCGACGGTCGGCACGTCGGGCAGCGTGGTCAGCCGGCTGGGCGTGGTCACGGCGAGCGCGCGCAGCTTGCCGGCGCGGACGAACTCGATCGACTGCGGGATCGGCGTGAACGAGACCTGAACCTGCCCGCTGATGAGGTCGGGCATGAAGCTTCCGCGATAGGGCACGTGCACCAGGTCGACCTTGGCCATCATCTTGAACATCTCGCCGATGACGTGGGTCGAGGTGCCGGTGCCGCCCGACGCCATCATGATCTTGCCCGGATTGGCGCGCGCATAGGCGATGAACTCCGGGATGGTCTTGGCCGGAACCGCCAGGTTGACCAGCACCAGGTAGGGCGCATCGGCGATGCCGGCGACCGGCGCGAGGTCGCGGCCGAAATCGTATTTGAGATTGCGGTAGAGCGACGCGTTGATGGTGTTCGACATGACGATGCCGAGCAGCGTGTAGCCGTCCGCCGGCGCGTTGAGCGCCGCCTCGGTCGCGATGGTGCTGCCGGCGCCGGGGCGGTTCTCGACCAAGAACTGCTGGCCGAGGTGATCCGAGAGATAGCGGCAGAGGATGCGCGTGATCATGTCCGGCGAGTTGCCGGCCGGAAAGCCGACGATCACGCGGACCGGCCGCGCCGGGTAGGATTGCGCGCGCGCGTGGCGCGACAGAGCCGGCAACGCGGCCGCGCCCGCGGCGAGACCGAGAAATCGGCGACGGTGAATGTCCACGGCGCGCCTCCCTGGATATGGCGCCTGAAGAGCGTGTTTCGTTCCTGCGGAATCGAAACACGCTCTTCCTTCTTTCACCACGCGCATGTTCTTGTCGGCGAACCGGCATCCACTTCGCCGGAACATGCGCCGATGGACGCCCGCGACGTAGCTTATCCGAGCGGCCGCCTGCCGCAACACCGCCGACTTGTTGCCAATCCGCGGGATCTGTCCCGACTCAATCGCGGCGCGCGCGTGCTCAATCCATCCGGATGCCAAGCTCGCTGATGATCGGAGCGGCAGCGGCGGCGGTATCTTCGATAACGCGATGGAATTCCTGCGGCGTCGAGGAAACCGCGACGGAGCCCGAGGTCGCCATCAGTGCGCGAAACTGTGCCGAGTTGACGATCGCGCCGATGCGCGCATTGAGAAGATCGACCACCGGCTGCGGCGTGCCGCGGCCCGCACATATGCCGAGCCATGCATAGGCCACGAGCGGAACGCCGAGCTCCTTGAGCGTCGGCACGTCCGGCATGGATGCGAGCCGCTCGTCGCCGGTCACGGCAATGACCTTGAGCCTTCCGGCCTTGAACAGCGGAACGATGCTGAGCGGCGGACCCATATGGAGGTGGACGCGTCCCGCGATGAGCTCCTGGTTGCCCTCGGCCGCGCCCTTGTAGGGAATTGCCGTCATCCTGATTCCGGCGAGCTTTTCGAGCCGCTTGGCGAGCAGGTTCTGCGTCGAAGCGGCGCCCAGCTGCACGTAGTTGAGCTCGCCGGGATGCTGTTTCGCGTAGGCGATCAGCTCGGGAAAGGACCTCACCGGCAGCGCGTTCGCGACCGCGACCGCGTAACTGTAGCGGGCGAACAGCGTGATGCCGAGGAGATCGGCGAGCTTGTAGCGGAGGTTCTTGTAGAGCAGCGTGTTGACGGCGTCGAAATAAGTGCAGGCCAGCAGGTCGTAGCCGTCGCGCGGCCGCGACATCACCTCGTTGGCGGCGAGCGTCGAGGCGGCGCCCGGCCGGTTCTCGACGATGACGGGCTGGCCGAGCGCGGCGCCGAGGCGCTCGGCGATGAAGCGCGCCGGGATGTCGGTCGGTCCGCCCGCGGTGAATCCGACCAGGATGCGGATCGGCCGCACCGGATAGTCCGCGGCCGCGGCGCAGCCGACCCGTCCGGCGAATACCGCGATCGCCGCCAGCGCGACGGCGATGCGCGATGCGCGCCGATATGCCGTGCCGCAGGTGATGGGCGTGCCCTCAGTACGGTTTCTGCGTCCCCTTGACGGTCGTGCGCAACATCAGACGGCGCTGGTCGGAGGGAAAATCGTCGCGCGCATGCATCGAGCAGCGGTTGTCCCACACGACGAGGTCTCCCACGCGCCAGGCGTGGCGATAGACGAAATCCGGCTTCTCGGCGTGGTCGAACACGGCATTGAGCAGCGCGTCGCTCTCGGCCTGCGGCATGTCCTCGATCCGCACTGTCATCAACCGATTGACGTAGATCGCCTTGCGCCCGGTCTCGTCGTGGGTACGCAAGGCCGGATGGACGCGCTCGGCAAACGCTTCGGTGCCGTTCGCGCCGCCGCGCGTGGTCGTGCCGTAGTTGTAGTGGTGCAGCGCGCGGCGGCCTTCGAGCTTCGCCTTGATGACGGGATCGAGCGTGTCGTAGGCCGCATACCCGCTCGCGAACAGCGTGTCGCCGCCGTAGGTCGGCACCTCGACCGAATAGAGCAGCGTGCCGTTGTGCGGGACCTCGGCATGGATCTGGTCGTGATGGAAGTGCATCTCGCCGTCCGGCAGCGCGCCGATGGTCTCGCCGTTCTCGCGAATGTTGGAGATCATCATGATGTTGGGGAGGAGCCGCGAGTAGCCCTTGGGAAAGAGCTTTGGCGGACGGGCGAGCGGCCCGATCTCGCCGAAATAGGCGGTGACGCGCACCAGGTCTTCCTGCGCGAAGTCCTGGCCGCGAAAAACCAGCACGGCGTGATCGAGCCAGGCTTGGTGAATCGCCGCGATGGTCGCGGCATCGAGCGCATCGCGCAGGTCGATGCCGCGGATTTCGGCGCCGATGTGTTGCGACAACGGGACAACGTCGAGCCGGCTGAGCGTCGCGGTGGTCATGGCTGAGCCTCGATCTGCGGTTCGTCCTGCGCAAGCTTAGCCGAGCTGCGCAGCCGTGCAAACAACCGCGTCGCGGACACAACCCCGTCGCGACCGGCGCCGACGTCGCGCAACCTCGGCGTTTACCGCCAATCCGCCGGCGGTCCGGCGAGCGTCGCCAGCGCAGCCTCGCGCGACATGGCGCGACGATAGCGGCTCACGGCGCGATGGCCGCGCACGAGACGCGCCAGATTGGCATCGATCAATCCGGCCGCCGAAAGGCGCACGAGATCGCGCACGAAGGCAAGCGGCGCGCGGTTGCGCAGGTGGCCGACGAGCACTTTGGTCGCCAGATACGAGCCGAGCGTGCGGAAGCGATCACGGTATTCGGGGCGCTGCGCCACATAGGCGATGAGCCCCCTGCCCGCCGCGGCCCAGTCGTTCGAGAGGCTGTCATCGACCCAGGACTTCTCCCACAGCAGATCCGGCACGAGGCGGCAGGCGCCTTTGCGCGCAAGACGGACCAGGAACTCGCGATCCTCGGAGAGCCGCAGCGCCTCGCAAAAGCCGCCGACCGCGAGCGCCGGCGCGCGGCGCACCGTCATGCTGGTCGCCTCGACCGGGACGAGATCGGCGAGCAGCGCCCACTCGAAGGCGGCGGGCGCGAGCCGTACGTCAGGAACGCGCGCCTCGCGCGGCACGCCGCGGATGAACCTCACGGCGGAGGAAAGCACACAGACGAGATCGGCATCTTTCGCCAAGGCGGCGAGCGCAACCGCAAGGCGCCCCGGTCGATACGCATCATCCGAATCGAGGAACGCGACGATCTCGGCGCGCGCCGCCGCGAGCCCGCGGTTGCGCGCGCCGCTCGGGCCGAGATTGCGCTCGGCAATGACGACGCGGATGCGCGGATCGGTCAGCGTCGCCAGATAGTCGCGCGTGCCGTCGCTCGAGGCGTCGTCGACCACGATCAGCTCGAAGCGCGTGCTCGGGTCACCAAGATCTTGCGCCAGCACGCTCGCGATCGCGCGCGGCAGATGGGCCGCGCGGTTGTAGGTCGCGAGGACGACGGAAATGTCGGGCGTGTCGGCCAAGCTGGGGCTCCGGTCGGGAGCCCCAGTCTATCACGCGGCGGCGGCGGCGGGCCGCTCGACCGGCTTCTCGACGATCGGCAGGTTGATGACGGCCGAGAGCACGCCGAACAGCACCGAGAGCCACCACACCGGATTGTACGAATGGGTGTGCTCGAACGCATAGCCGCCGAGCAGCACGCCGAGGAAGCCGCCGACCTGGTGGCTGAAGAACGCGAAGCCGAACAGCATGGCGAGCCAGCGCGTGCCGAACATGAGCGCGACGAGCCCCGAGGTCGGCGGCACGGTCGAGAGCCAGAGAAAGCCCGTGACGGCGCCGAACACGAGCGCCGAGGGGACGCTCGGCGGCAGCATGATGAAGGCGACGACCGCGGCGGCGCGGGCGAAATAGATGATCGGAGAGGATGTATCGCTTGGGCATGCGGCTGCCGAGCCAGCCCGACAGCATGGAGCCGACGATGTTGAACAGGCCGATGAGCCCGATGGTCCAGGCGCCGACCTCGCGCCGAAAGACCGCGATCGATCAGATAGACCGGCAAGTGCACGGTGATGAAAGCGAGCTGGAAGCCGCAGGTGAAGAAGCCGAGCACCAGCAGCACGTAGCTGCGATGACGGAAGGCCTCGCCGAGCGCCTGTGTGACCGACTGCTGCGGACGCGCCGCCGCCGCGGCAGCGGCCGCCGCACTGGCCTTGGGTGTCGCCAGCGCCAGCGCGAGCGGCAGGATGAGCAGCATCATGCCGCCGAAGGCGACAAGCGTGTTCTGCCAGCCGGTCGTGTCGATCAGCATGCGGGCGAGCGGCGAGAACAGGAACTGGCCGAACGATCCGGCCGCGGTGCCGAGACCGAACGCGAGCGAGCGCCACGATTCCGGCAGGAGCTTGCCGAACGCGCCGATCACGATGGTGAAGGAGCAGCTCGACAGCGCAAAGCCGATGAGCAGGCCGGCGCTGAGATCGAGCAGGCCCGCCGTCGACGCATGCGCCATGAGGACGAGACCGGCCGCATAGGCGATCGTGCCGGTCCACAGCACGCGCACCGCGCCATAACGATCCGCGACCGCGCCGGCGAACGGCTGAAAGGCGCCCCACAGCAGGTTCTGGATCGCGAGCGCCCAGGAGAAGACGTCACGGCCCCATCCATAGGCGAACGACATCGGGTTGAGGAACTGGCCGGCCGCCGAGCGCGGCCCGAAGCTCAGCATGCCGATCACACAGCCGCAGGCGACGATCACGACCGGGGTGCGCCAAGTCATGCCTCGTTGAGTGGATTGCACAGCGGTCATGAAAATTTCCGAAGGTTTGGCGGACGCCGCGACGTGCGGTCGCGGCCGCTGGTTCGGACCCTAGATACGGCTTCCGTCGATCCCGCCCAAACAAATCTTCCTCATTCGATGGATTTACGCGCCTCATGCATGCCGGCTGCATGGCTGCCGCACGGCTCGGGGCTGGCAGCCCGGTCGGCAAGGTGTTATATGAGATTTGCTCGAAGTGAGGATAAGTAGCCGCGACCGATCCGGCCCGTGCCGGATATCTTGGTACCCTCTTATACTCATAATGAGTAGAAGATAGAATTGGTCTAAGATAGCGGTTTGCGGCCCGATCCGCCGGCAAACCCGACCGTCAGGGAGCTGGTCATGCCCATCCTTGCCGCCTTCGGACCCGGAGAGGACCGGTCGCTGCCCGCCGCGGGCGACACGGCGGCCCGCCACTTTCCCCCCGTGCCGATGCCGTCGCCCGACTGGAACGCCGAGGTCGAGCGCGGGACCGCGCACCTCTACGCGCGCATCAAGACCGTGGTGCCGGCGGTCGAGTGGCCGTTCTTCGCGCCGTACGTGAAGGCGATCAACGAGCTCAAGAAGGAGCGCGGCGCCGTCATCCTGGCGCACAACTACCAGACGCCGGAGATCTACCACTGCGTCGCCGATTTCGTCGGCGACTCGCTGCAACTCGCGCGCGAGGCGGCAAAGACTAAGGCCTCCGTCATCGTGCAATGCGGCGTGCATTTCATGGCGGAGACCGCAAAGATCCCATCCGGACAAGACGGTGCTCATCCCCGACCGCCGCGCCGGCTGCTCGCTCGCCCAGTCGATCACGGGCGCCGACGTGCGGCTGCTGCGCGAGCGCTTCCCGGGCGTGCCGGTCGTCACCTACGTCAACACCTCCGCCGACGTGAAGGCCGAGAGCGACATCTGCTGCACCTCCTCGAACGCGCTGCAGGTGGTCGAAAGCCTCGGCACCGACCGGGTGATCTTCCTGCCCGACGAGTACCTCGCGCGCTACGTCGCGTCGCAAACGGACGTGAAGATCATCGCCTGGAAGGGCCACTGCGAGGTGCACGAGCGCTTCACGGCGGACGAGCTACGCAGCTATCGCGAGAGCGACCCATCGATCCAGATCATCGCGCACCCGGAATGCCCGCCCGACGTGCTGGCAGAGGCGGATTTCACCGGCTCGACCGCGCACATGATCGACTGGGTGCGCGAGCGCCGCCCACGCCGGGTCGTGATGGTGACCGAGTGCTCCATGGCCGACAACGTGCAGGCCGAGCTGCCCGACGTGCAGTTCGTGCGCCCGTGCAATCTCTGCCCGCACATGAAGCGCATCACGCTGCCGAAAATCCTCGACAGCCTGGTGCACATGCAGGAGGAGGTCGTGGTCGACCCGCTGATCGCCGCCAGGGCACGCCGCGCGGTCGAGCGGATGATCCACCTCAAGAGCTGAGGCGCGAAACGCGACATCCCCGACGCGGCGCACCCACGCCGCGCGCCGGGATCGAGTACCTCCCGAAGCGGCATACGAGAGTCCTTTTTCGGGGTAGGCTGCACTGATAGATGTGGCGCATGTTCTTGTCGGCGAACCGGGGTCCACTTCGCCGGAACATGCGCTAGAAGCAGGCGCCGAGGAACCCGCCATGCCCGCAGACAAGCCGAAACTGAAGCGACCGCGCGAGAAGGTATCGGTGAAAGCGCGGGCGCGCGCGCCGGCCGCCAAGCCGAAAGTCGTGCCGAAAGTCGTGGCGCGCGCCGAGACGCCGACGCTCAACGGCATTCCGCTGCGGCGCAAGTCGGTGTGGACGATCGACATCGACTCCCCGCAATTCCAGGCCGCACGCAAGCGCGACGCGCAGGCCCTCAAGGCGGCCGGTGGGGACGCAAGCATGCAGATCCTCGACTCACTCCTCAACGACAAGGACGTGCAGAAGTGGTGGAACTGACCCGAGGCGACGTGGTGCTGGTCACGCTGCCGGGCGACTACGGCAAGCGGCGCTCGGCCGTGGTGGTGCAGTCGGACCTGTTCGCGCCCGACTTCGCGAGCGTGATGGTCTGCCCGCTCACCAGCGACCCGCTGCGCCACAGCGTGGCGCGCATCGAGATCGCGCCCACGCCGGAGAACGGGCTCTCCTCCGTCGCGAGCCTGATGGTCGAGAAGATCATCGCCATCCCGCGCTCGCGCGTGTTTCGCGCCGTCGGTCGGCTCGATGAGACCTCGCTGCAGCGGCTCGACGCCTCGCTCTCGCTGATGCTCGGCGTCGCCTGATGTCGCTCTACTGTCCTGACGCATTTCTCTCGCCGCTCGCGATCGACGAGGCGGTCACGCGCGCGCTCGCCGAGGATCTCGGCCGTGCGGGCGACGTAACCTCCACCGCGACCATTCCGGAAGGCACGCGCGGCCGCGCCGTGATGGCGGCGCGCCAGGCGGGCGCGATCGCGGGCCTGCCGGTCGCCGCCACGGTGTTTCGCAGGCTCGACCCTGCGGTCGAGATCACGGCGCACATGCGCGACGGCGCGCATGTGGCGGCGAAGACCGTGCTGATGACGGTCGCGGGCGATGCGCGCGCGCTCCTTTCGGCCGAGCGCACCGCGCTCAATTTCGTCGGGCATCTGTCGGGCATCGCGACCGCGGCGGCCGAGTTCGTGCGCCTCGTCGCCCACACCAAGGCGCGCATCTGTTGCACGCGCAAGACCACGCCGGGCCTGCGCGCGCTGCAGAAGTACGCCGTGCGCTGCGGAGGCGGCTTCAATCATCGCTTCGGGCTCGATGACGCGATCCTGATCAAGGACAACCACATCGCGGTCGCGGGCGGCATCCGCGCCGTGCTCGAGCGCGCCAAGGCCGCCGCCGGCCACCTGGTGAAGATCGAGATCGAGGTCGATACGCTCGACCAGCTCAAGACCGTGCTCGAGGTCGGCCTCGCCGACGCGGTGCTGCTCGACAATATGAGCCCGGCGACGATGAAGCAGGCGGTCGCCATGGTGGCGGGCCGCATGACCATCGAGGCCTCCGGCGGCATCACGCACGCAAGCGCCGCCGCGATCGCGGAGTCGGGCGTCGACTACCTGTCGTCCGGCGCGATCACGCACTCGTCGCCGAATTTGGATGTCGGATTGGATATCGAGATTTGAGGCGCTTTGTCATTGCGAGGAGCCGAAGGCGACGAAGCAATCTCGCGCCGCACGCGCAAGTGAAGCGAGATTGCTTCGCTTTCGCTCGCAATGACAGGGGCTAAAGCTTCTTCTCGGCTTCCTTGGTGGCGGCGGCGTCGCCCCACACGGGCGCGTCGGCGCCGTCGCCCCAGTTGCGCGGGCGGTAGAAGGTGTGCACGCCGATGCGGTCGAGCTTGTGCATCTCGCGCACCCAGTACGGTTGCACCCAGTAGGCATGGTAGTGCGTCGCCTTGCCGACATCGGGCAACCACAGCTTGCCGTCGAGGGTGTCGCGCGCGATCTGCTTCGCGCGCACCCAGGCGTCGGGCTCGTTGACGACATCCGGGATGCCGTCGCACGCGAAGGTGAACTGGCAGGCGAGATGGCGGTTCGCGTCCTGATAGACGACGCCGCAAACATCGTGCGGGTAGTAGCCGGAGAAAACGCGGTTCATCACCACCTGAGCGACCGCGATCTGGCCGCGCACCGACTCGCCGCGCGCCTCGAAATAGATCGCGTTGGCGAGGCACTTCTCGGCCCTGGCGCGCGCCTTGTCGACGAGCCCGAGCCGCTCGGCCGGGCTTTTTGGATGATGCCCCGGGCCCGTCACCTCGCCCTTGTCGGCGATCGTCTCGCCGGTGTTCGGCGCGGTGGCGGGCGTGGCAGCGGGAGCCGGCTCTGCGGCAGCCGCATCGGCCGGTGCATCGCCCGGCACCTCGACGATGATCGGGTCATCGGGCGTCCACGGCTGCATGGTGTTGAGCATGCCGCCCATGGGCGCGACGCCGAAGAAGATCTGCGAGGCCTCGGTCGCCGGCCGCTTCGCCGCGTCGGTGCCCTCGTCGGCGTATGAGGCAAGCTGCATGGTCTGTGCGGGCGCGGCGGGCTCTGCGGCCCCGGACCGCACCGGCTGCACCGATACGGCGGCGGGCGCGGCAGCTGCCTTCGGCGCCGGCGCTTGCGGTGTGGGCGACGGCGGAGCCGCGCTCACCGCCGGCGCGGCGGCGAGCGCGCCCATGCGGTCGCCGGGGCTCGGCGCATGGGCGGGAACGGCCTGCGGCGCGGGCCGTTCGGCGGGCACGAGCCGGTCGCTCTTGTCGATGCGGTTGACCTGCGGGAACCGCATGATGCGGTTCGGATTGCGCGTGTCGATCAGCGCGCGCGACGCGATCGAGCCGGTCACAGCCGGATCGTCGAGATCGAGGCTCGCACGGCGGACGTCGGCGGTCTCGGCGGCGGCAAGCTCAGGGAAGGTGATCAGCGACGCATGGATGGTGCCGAACGGCGATGCCAGAAAATGGTTCGGGTAGAAGCTGGACGCCTCGGCCTGTGGCACCATCACGATGTCCGGAAGCTCGAGCCGCGTCGGCAGGAGAATGAGGCCGACGGCCGCCAGCACGACGATTTTCGCAACGCCACGCACAATTCGCATGTCCACGCCTACGCCACAGTTGTCGAACGCAACGACGCAACGCGAATTCCATCATCGGGCCAGGAGCATGCGAGGGAATCCGTAAAATTCGAGTGTTGCCGTTGGAGAACGGTCAATCTTTCTGTGAGATTAACCTTGAAGGACCGTTAATGGCGGGAGCGCCTTCCCTCTCCCCGCAGGGGAGAGGGAGCCTGACCATGGTGCTCACCTTACATACGTCGCGAAGAACGCTACGCCGTGCTGGCAACGTCCTTGCCGAGCGCCGCTTGCGCGGCGGCGAGACGGGCGATCGGCACGCGGAAGGGCGAGCAGGAGACGTAGTCGAGCCCGATCTCGTGGCAGAAGACGACGGAAGCGGGATCGCCGCCGTGCTCGCCGCAGATGCCGAGCTTGAGATTCTTGCGCACCTTGCGGCCGCGCTCGGTCGCGATCTTGACGAGCTCGCCGACGCCCTCGCGATCGATCGACACGAACGGATCGACCGGCAGGATGCCCTTCTGCGTGTAGGCGCCGAGGAAGCTCGCCGCGTCGTCGCGGCTGATGCCGAAGGTCGTCTGGGTGAGATCGTTGGTGCCGTAGGAGAAGAACTCGGCGCTTTCGGCGATCTCGCCCGCCATGAGCGCGGCCCGCGGCAGCTCGATCATGGTGCCGACCTGGTAGTCGACCTTGACGCCCGTCTCCTTGGCGACTGCCTCGGCCATGGCGTCGATGCGCGCCTTGACGAGATCGAGCTCGGCGCGCGTCGCGATCAGCGGCACCATCACCTCGGGAACGACCGGCTTGGCGGTCCGCTTGCCGACCTCGACCGCGGCCTCGAAGATGGCGCGCGCCTGCATTTCCGCGATCTCCGGATACGCGATCGCGAGCCGACAGCCGCGGAATCCGAGCATGGGGTTGAACTCGGCGAGCTCGCGCGCGCGATCGGCGAGCTTCTTCGGATCGGCGCCCATCGCCTTGGCGACCTCGTCGATCTCGGCCGGCGTGTGCGGCAGGAACTCGTGCAGCGGCGGATCGAGCAGGCGGATCGTCACCGGCAGGCCCTGCATGATCTCGAAAAGCTCGGCAAAATCCTTGCGCTGCATCGGCAGCAGCTTGGCGAGCGCCCTGCGCCGGCTCTTCTCGTCGTCCGCAAGGATCATCTCGCGCACCGCGCGGATGCGCCCCTCGTCGAAGAACATGTGCTCGGTGCGGCAGAGGCCGATGCCCTCGGCGCCGAACTTGACGGCGACGCGTGCATCGTTCGGCGTGTCCGCATTGGCGCGCACGCCGAGCTTGCGCGCGCGGTCGGCCCAGCTCATCAGCGTGGCGAAATCGCCGGAGAGCGCCGGCTCCTGCATAGCGACCCTGCCCTTGAGCACCTGCCCGGTCGCGCCGTCGATCGTGATGATGTCGCCCTTCTTGAGCGTGACGCCGCCGGCCTGGAGCGTGCCGGCCGCATAGTCGACGCGGATCGCGCCGGCGCCGGAGACGCAGGGCTTGCCCATGCCGCGGGCGACCACGGCGGCATGCGAGGTCATGCCGCCGCGCGTCGTGAGGATGCCTTCCGAGGCGTGCATGCCGTGGATGTCCTCGGGGCTCGTCTCGACGCGCACCAGGATCACCTTGCGGCCTTGCGTCTTGAGCAGCTCCGCCTCGTCGGACGAGAACACGATCTCGCCCGAGGCGGCACCGGGCGAGGCCGGGAGGCCTGTCGCGATCACCTGCCGCTCGGCCTTGGGATCGATGGTCGGGTGCAGGAGCTGGTCGAGCGAGGCCGGATCGACGCGCGTCACCGCCTCGTCCTTGGTGATGAGCCCTTCGCCCGCAAGCTCGACCGCGATCTTGAGCGCCGCCTTGGCGGTGCGCTTGCCGGAACGGGTCTGCAGCATCCACAGCTTGCCGCCCTCGACCGTGAACTCGAGGTCCTGCATGTCGCGATAATGCTTCTCCAGCAGGCCGTAGATGCGGGTCAGCTCGGCGAAGGCCTTGGGCATCGTCTTTTCCATCGACGGCTTCTCCGAGCCGGTCGCCTGGCGCGCCTTCTCGGTGATCTCCTGCGGCGTGCGGATGCCGGCGACCACGTCCTCGCCCTGGGCGTTGATGAGGAACTCGCCGTACAGGCGCTTCTCGCCGGTCGAGGGGTTGCGCGTGAAGGCGACGCCGGTCGCCGAGGTCTCGCCGAGATTGCCGAACACCATGGCCTGGACGTTGACGGCCGTGCCCCAGCTCTCCGGAATCCTGTGCAGCCGGCGGTACGTGTTGGCGCGCTGGTTCATCCAGCTGCCGAACACGGCGCCGATGGCGCCCCACAGCTGCGCGTGCGGATCCTGCGGGAATGGCTTGCCCAGCTCCTCCTCGACCCGCGCCTTGTAGCGCGTCACCAGCTCGGCCCAGTCGTCGGCCTCGAGATCGGTGTCGAGCATGTCGCCGTTCTTGTCCTTGTGCTCGTCGAGGATCTCCTCGAAAACGTGGTGCTCGATGCCGAGCACCACGTCGGAATACATGGTGATGAAGCGGCGGTAGCTGTCATAGGCGAAGCGGCGGTCGCCCGACTGCCGCGCCAGCGCCTCGACGGTCACGTCGTTGAGGCCGAGGTTGAGCACCGTGTCCATCATGCCCGGCATGCTGGCGCGCGCGCCGGAGCGCACCGATACGAGCAACGGGTTCTTGGCGTCGCCAAAATTCTTGCCGGCCAGCTTGCCGACATGGGCGAGCGCGGTTGCGACCTCGCCCTCGAGCTCCTTCGGATAGGCTTTGCGGTTGGCGTAGAAGTAGGTGCAGACCTCGGTCGTGATGGTGAAGCCGGGCGGGACCGGCAGGCCGAGATTGGCCATCTCGGCGAGGTTCGCGCCCTTGCCGCCGAGCAGGTTCTTCATCTGCGCCCTGCCCTCGGCCTTGCCGTCGCCGAAGGTGTAGACCCAGCTGCCCTTGCGCGATGCGGACTTGGTGGCGGGACGCGCCGGCTTGACGACGCGCGTGGTTTTCGCCGCCCCCTTGCGCTGCGCCTTGGCGACGGGGCGTCGCGCCGCCCGGGCAGATCGCGAGCGTCGGGCGGTGGATTTCTTGGCCATGATGGATACCGCAAAAGCTGGGGCTTCCCGGCAGAAAGCACGCCCGGCGGGTGGCACGCAACCCTTGCTTTTGGCATGCGGCGCGGCATCCTCAGGGGCGTGACGCGACGCCGGAACTTCCATCAAATGAATGGCTTATACGTAATTCAGGGCACGCGCACCGGAATGGCCCCAAGCTCCTCCTCAGGGGCGGCCGCCGCCTCAGGGACGGTGGCGTGTGGTCCGTTGCGAGCCGCGCCCGCGCGCACACGGTCGCGCAGGGGCTCGATCAGCACCGCGTTGAGCCGGGCGAGCCCGATCGAGAGGCCGAGCATGAACGGCGTCGCCACCAGCGTGAGCGTCCAGCCGCGCCAGGTGCCGGGGAAGAAGGCGAGCGCGACGATGAAGCCGGTGATCCACTGCACCAGGAACAGCGGATAGGCGAACTCGCCCAAAAGCGCATCGAGGCGCGCGAGCCGCGCGAAGCGCGCACTGAGCTTGAGGTCCGCCAGCCCCACCACCACGAACGCAATGGCGAGCGTGCCGATGTAGTAGCTCGCGCCATAGACATAGGACTCTGGCAGGATCGATCCGGCCGCCGCCATGTTGATGATCCACAGCGCGAGCGCGACCAGCGCGCAGCGCGCGTCGACATTGAAGGCGCCGCGCCGGCGCAGAAAATAGACGAGTGCGCCGGTCGCGAAGGAGAGCAGCGCCGAGGGCGCATTGAAGTAGCGCGCGCCGAGACCATAGCCGGCATCGAGGCACGCCAGATGGTAGACGATGCCGACGCCGACCGCGGCCGCCGCGAACGCCTCGCGGCGCGCGATGAGGAGCCAGAGCAGCACGTACATCTCGATCTCGACTGCGATCGACCAGTAGGCGGGCGAGATACGGAACTGCGGATCGCGGAATTGCAGCGGCAGCACCAGCAGGTTCATCAGCACGTCGTGATGGTTGCGGTTGTCGATCTGCCAGAACTTCAGGAATTCGGCGGCGCGGTCGGGCACGAACACGACGAACGCGAGGGTCGCGGCGCAGACCATGTAGTAGGGCGGCAGGAGCCGCAGCAACCGATTGGTCCAGAAGCGCTCGCCGTTGAAGCGATAGACCTCGTTGAGGGCCGCCGTCATGAGAAAGCCGGACAGCACGAAGAAGCCGCGCACCGCGTAAAAGCCGTAGTGCGACAGGTACTGGCTGCCCACGAGATGGGACAGCACGACGAGATACGCCAGGAAGAAGCGCAGCGAGCCGAACATCAAATTTCACGCCACATGCGACCGGTCCCCCGTGCAAGGAGCCCGATCTGAGAATGCCGCTCTGGGGAAAACTACGTATGACGGATGGATTTAAGAAATGGCTATCCGTGGAACTCACGGAACTGCGGCGTTGTGCTTAAAATTTTATGCAATTCTTATCGTCGGCCGGAGGAAATCGTCACCCGACAAGAACGTCGGCGCCGCGCCGCCTGCCCAGCGATCATCCCTCGATCTTAGAGAAGTCGGCGACCGCAAGCGTCGCGGCGCGGATCTCGTTGAGCAGCCGCAGGCGGTTGGCGCGCACCGGCTTTTCGTCGGTGTTGACCGTCACCTTGGCGAAGAAGGCGTCGACGTGCGGGCGCAGCTTCGCCATCGCGCGCATGGCAGCGGCGAAGTCTTCGTGGGCCACGGCGGCGGAGGCATCGCGCTTGGCGATGTCGATGGCCTGCGCGAGCGCTCTTTCCTCGGCCAGCGCATACAGCTTCGGGTCAGGTGCGCCGTCGAAGGTCGTGCCGTCGCGCTTCTCCTCGATGCGCAGGATATTGGCGGCGCGCTTGCTGCCGGCGAGGAGGTTCTTGCCATCCTCTGTCTCGAGGAATTTGCCGAGCGCCTCGACGCGGCGCGCGATGAGCAGAAGATCGTCCTGGCCATTTTTCGTCCCTGTCGCGCCTTCGGCGCTCCCCGTCTCTTGGAGCGCGAAGACGGCATCGACCAGGTCGTGGCGCGCGCCCTGGTCGCGCAGCTGGACCTTCAGGCGGTCGGCAAAGAAGGCGATGAGGCCGGCCGACACGAGTTTGTGGTCGATCAGCCCGTGGCGGGTGCCGGCCACCTCGATCGCCTGCTTGATGGTCGGCAGCAACGCGAGACGGATCGCATTGTCGAGGACGATGCGAATGACGCCGAGCGCGGCACGGCGCAGCGCGTAAGGGTCCTTCGAGCTGGTCGGCTTCTCGTCGATCGCCCAGAAGCCGACCAGCGTGTCGAGCTTGTCGGCGAGCGCGACCGCGACCGACACCGGATCGGCCGGCACGAGATCGTCCGGACCCTTCGGCTTGTAGTGATCCTCGCAGGCGTGCGCGACGGCTTCGTCCTCGCCCTGCGCCTCGGCGTAGTACTTGCCCATGAGGCCTTGCAGCTCGGGGAATTCGCCAACCACGTCGGTGAGGAGGTCGGCTTTGGCGAGCTTTGCCGCGCGCCTGACTTTTGCGATGTCGGCGCCGACCAGCGGCGCGAGATCGGCCGCGAGGCGTTCGATGCGGGCGATGCGCTCTGCCTGAGTGCCGAGCTTCTCGTGAAACACGATGTGCGCGAACTTGTGCAGGCGATCCTCGAGCCGGGTCTTGAGGTCGGTCTCGTAGAAGAACTTGGCGTCGGCGAGGCGGGCGCGGATGACGCGCTCGTTGCCGGCGACGATCGCCTTGCCGCCGTCGGGCGCCTCGATGTTGGCGACCAGGATGAACCTGTCGACCAGCGCCGCGGTCTGCGGGTCGCGCAGCACGAAGCATTTCTGGTTGACGCGGATGGTGGTGCGGATGACCTCGGGCGGGATCGCGAGGTACGCGCGGTCGAAGGAGCCCATCAGCACGACCGGCCATTCGACCAGGCCGGCGACCTCGTCGAGCAGCGCCTGGTCCTCGACCAGCTCATACCCTTGCGCGAACGCGAGGTTCTTGGCGTCGGCGAGGATCTGCGCCTTGCGCCGCTCGGGATCGAGGATGACCTTGGCCCTGGCGAGCTTGTCGACATAGTCGTCGAAGCGCCTCACCTCGATCGCGGCGGGCGCGAGGAAGCGATGCCCGCGCGTGGTGCGGCCGGCCGCGATGCCCTCGACCTGGAACGGCACCACCTCGGGCTCCTCGGTCTCGGGCCCGAAGGTCGCGACGATCGAGTGCAGCGGCCGCACCCAGGTGAGCCTGCCCGCGCCCCAGCGCATCGACTTCGGCCACGGGAAGGTGCGGATCACCACGGGCAGCATCTCGGACAGCACCTCGATCGCGGGCCGGCCCGGCCGCTCGATCAGCGCGAGGTAGAAGTCGCCCTTCTTCGGGTCCTTCTGGATGGTGGCGTCCTTGATCGAGGCGAGGCCGGCGCTCTTGAGGAAGCCCTCGATCGCCTTCTCGGGCGAGCCGACGCGCGGGCCTTTCTTCTCCTCCTTGAGGTCGGGCTGGCGGCTCGGCAGTCCCTGGATGGTGAGCGCTAGCCGGCGCGGCGTCGCGAATGCCTTGGCGCACTCGTAGACGAGGCCCGCATCCACCAGCTTGCCGGTGACGATCGCCTTTCAAATCCTCCGCCGCCCGCGCCTGCATGCGCGCGGGAATTTCTTCGGAGAACAGCTCGAGCAGGAGGTCAGGCATTGTTCTACTCTTCACCCTCCCCTGCAGGGGAAGGGTCGGCGCGCGAAGCGCGCCGGGGTGGGGTGGCTGACGCTGTCGTCGCCCAATCGCGACGGCGCTTGTGCGTCACCCGATCGTCGAATGTCATCGCGGGAGACATTGCCTGATGGATGGCTTCGAGCACGCCGTCGATATTCTGCGTTGCGTCGTTGTTCCAGAAGCGCAACACGCGATAGCCTGCGGATTCCAGCCAACTTGTGCGCGCCTGATCGCGTTCAGCGCCTGACGCTTCGCCGTGCTGCGAGCCGTCAACCTCGACCACAAGACGCGCCGCCATGCACGCGAAATCAGCCACGTAGGGGCCTATCGGCACTTGCCGGCGAAAATGCGTGCCAAGCACGGGCGACCGGCGCAACTGCCGCCAGAGAATTTCTTCGGCGTTCGTCGCGTTCGCGCGCAGGCGGCGCGCGGTTTGGCGGGGGAAGCTATCGATCGTACGGCGCATGCGGCGAGCTCCGTCACCCCACCCCGCGCGCCTTCGGCGCGCGACCCTCCCCCTGCAGGGGAGGGTAAAGAAAGTTAGAGCTTCTTATGACTCCCGTCGCACAGCGGCTTTTTTCCGCTGCGTTTGCAGGCGCAGAAGAAGGCCTTGGTGAACTCGGTCGGCTTGTACTCGATCGGCGAAAAACCCGTGCCCTTGTGCGAGCCGTCGCAGAACGGCTGGCTCTTGGAGCGGCCGCAGGCGCACCACCAGTAGGACTTGCCAGCCTCGACCTCGATCGGCAGCGGCGCGCGGCCGCCGATTTCGGGCATATCACTCATGCTCATGCTCCGCCTCCTTGCGTCTTGAGCCACGCGTCGCCGCACGCTTTGGCGAGCTCGCGCACGCGCAGAATGTAGCTCTGGCGCTCGGTCACCGAGATCACGCCGCGCGCGTCGAGCAGGTTGAACACGTGGCTCGCCTTGATGCACTGGTCATAGGCGGGCAGCGCCATCAGGTGCACCTTGCCGCCAGATTCCCCTGTTTGCGCCCAGCCGTCCGCAATGTACTGGCGGCACGCGGCCTCGGCCATCTTGAACTGCTCGAACAGCATCGCGGTGTCGGCGAACTCGAAATTGTGGCGCGAGTATTCCTGCTCGGCCTGCAGGAAGATGTCGCCATAGGTGACCTTTCGGTCGCCGTCGCGGCCGTTGAAATTGAGATCGAACACGCGGTCGACGCCCTGCACGTACATGGCGAGGCGCTCGAGCCCGTAGGTGAGCTCGCCCGCGACCGGCGCGCATTCGAAGCCGGCGACCTGCTGGAAGTAGGTGAACTGCGAGACCTCCATGCCGTCGCACCAGCATTCCCAGCCGAGTCCCCAGGCGCCGAGCGTCGGGCTCTCCCAGTCGTCCTCGACGAAGCGGATGTCGTGCAGCGCGCGGTCGATGCCGATCGCGCCGAGGGAAGCGAGGTAGAGGTCCTGGATGTCGGGCGGCGACGGCTTGAGGATCACCTGGAACTGGTAATAGTGCTGCAGCCTGTTCGGGTTCTCGCCATAGCGGCCGTCCTTCGGCCGGCGCGAGGGCTGCACGTAGGCGGCATTCCAGGCCTTGGGCCCGAGCGCGCGCAGCGTCGTCGCCGGATGGAACGTGCCAGCGCCCACCTCCATGTCATAAGGCTGCAGGATGACGCAGCCCTGATCGGCCCAAAAGCGTTGCAACGCCAGGATCAGCCCCTGGAACGAGTGCTCGGGACGCATGTGAGCGGGAAGATCGGCGTTGGGCATGAGCCGCGTTTGGGGCCGGTTTTCGAGGACAAGTGGGCGCGGAACGTAATGGGCACCCCCCATGGGGTCAAGGCGAGGGCCTGCCCAAATGCCCCACGGACGCGATGACGCGGGCGGGCCGCGCCCCCTTGCGGGGATTGCGACCGAGGCCTTAGGACTGGGCCGCAAACCCCGGGGGAAATGCCGTGCGCCGCCTTGCGTTGGTCATCGCGTCAATCGTTGCGACGGCCGCGAACGCGCTGCTCGCCGGCGGCGCGGGCGCGCAGACCTATCCGACCCGGCCGATTCGCATCATCGTCGCGTTCGCGGCGGGCGGCACCACCGACTATGTGTGCCGGCTGATCGCCGACAAGGCGCGGGCCGTGCTCGGCCAGAGCATCGTGGTGGAAAACAAGCCGGGCGCCAACGGCGCGATCGGCGCCGACTACGTGTCGAAGGCGGAGCCGGACGGCTACACGCTGTTCTTCTCGACCGCGGGCGCGCTCGCGATCAACCCGAGCATGCGCGCCGACCTGCCTTACGATCCGATCAAAAGCTTCACGCCGATCCTGCCGGTCGCGCGCAACACCGTGCTGTTCGCCATCAATCCCACGCTCGGCATCGCGACCGCGCAGGAGATGATCGCGCGCGCCCGCGCGAAGCCCGGCTCGATCACGGTCGCGGTGACCGGGATCGGTGCGATCTCGCATCTCACCATCGAGATGCTGCAGCTCTCCGCCAAGATCAAACTGCAGGCGGTGCCCTACCGCGGCGCCGGCACCGCGATCGCCGACTTCCTCGGCGGCCAGGTCAACGCGATGAGCGCGGAGGTGCCGGTGCTGATGACGCAGATCAAGGCCGGCAGGGCCAAGATCCTGGCGATCGCAGCGCCGAGCCGCTCGGAGGTCTTGCCCGACGTGCCGACCTTCGCGGAGCTCGGCTATGCGGACGTGGTCGCCGACAACTGGTCGGGCCTGCTGGCGCCGGCGAAGACGCCGCCGGCGATCATCGCCAAGCTCAACGCGGCCTTCAACGCGGTGGTCAAGGATCCCGATGTGCGCCGCCGCCTCGCCGAGGTTGGCGTGTCGACAATCGGCGGCAGCCCTGACGATCTGACTGCGCTGATCACCAGCGAGACCGCGCGCTGGCGCAAGGTGGTGGCGGAGACCGGCGTGAAGGCCGGGAATTGAAGAGGCGAATACGGAGTGGCGAATAGCGAATGGATGACCGAATCCCTATTCGCTACTCACTATTCGCTACTCGCCAATACGAGGGAGAAGACGCATGCTCATTCGTCGCCTCGGCCGCCTCTTGGCCGCCGCTGCCATCGCGCTCGTCGCCGCCGCGGGCGCGCAGGCGCAGGACTATCCGACGCGGCCGATCAAGGTGGTGATCGCGTTTCCGGCGGGTGGGCCGACCGATTTCGTCGGGCGTCTGCTCGCCGACAAGCTCAAGGACTTGCTCGGCCAGCCGGTGATCATCGAGAACAAGGCGGGCGCCAACGGCGCGATCGGCGCCGACTTCGTCGCGAAATCGGCGCCCGACGGCTATACGCTCTTCCTCACCACCTCGGGCGCCGTGACGATCACGCCCAACCTGCGCACCGACACGCCCTACGACACGCCGCGTGATTTCGCGCCGATCTCACGCGTCGTCAACGTCAACGAGGTGCTGGCGGTGCGGCCCGATCTGGCGGCGAAATCCGCAACAGACCTCGCCGCCATGGCCAAGGCCAAGCCCGGAACGCTGGCGTTCGCGTCGACCGGCGTCGGCAGCCCGCCGCATCTCGCGCTCGAGCTTTTTCAGGCGGCGGCCGGCGTCAAGTTCGTGCACGTTCCCTATCGCGGCGCCGCGCCCGCGATCACCGACCTGCTCGGCGGGCAGGTGATCGCGATGTTCGCCGACGCACCGGTGCTGCTGCCGCAGATCCAGGCCGGCAAGCTCAAGGCGCTCGCGGTCGCGGCCGCGCAGCGCAACCCGGTGCTGCCCGACGTGCCGACGCTGGTCGAGCAGGGCTACGCGGGCATGGACGCGGACAACTGGTACGGCCTGCTCGCGCCGGCGAAGACGCCGCCCGCGATCATCGCCAAGCTCAACGCCGCGCTGCGCGCCGCGTTGGCGGATGCGGACGTGAAGCAGAAGCTGGTGAAGACAGGCGCCGTGCCGACGCCCTCGACGCCGGAGGAATTCGCCCGCTTCCTGCGCGATGAGCTCGCCCGCTGGGGCAAGGTGATCCGCGAGAAGGGCATCAAGGAAGGGTGAGCGCCGATGCGCGCATACACGCTGGGCAACCAATCCTTGGCTTAAACCTGCTGCGTCATTAGACCCCCGCTAACCCTGCAATCGAACGAACCACTAACCCTGCGAGCGAACGACCCACGCCGATTTACCGCTCCTTGAGCGGCCCCGCCTACGATCTCCGCAAAAGCGGAGAAGCGTGCGGGGACGCGGCAATGTTGATGTTCGGGATCGTGGGGGGCGTGCTGGGCACGCTATTCTTCGGCGCGCTGTTCACCAGCGATCCGATGGCGCGCCTGTAAGGATCACTCCGGCCGATAGACGCCGCTGACCGGGTCGCGGCGCAGGACGCGAATGTTCTCGCGCGCCGACTGACGCAGCGGCTCGGCCGGATGCAGGTCCGCGTTCACGCGGCGCCATTGTTTGACCAGGAACTTGGCGGCCACGGCGGCGCCGAGCGCGCCGAGGGTCCATTGCAGCAGCGGCGGAATGAAGATCGGCATGGTCGCGACCTCGCCTCACAATCCGTAGCGTGCCCACAGGGCGCGGGCTTCGAGCGCCGAGAGAACGTCCTCGGCGAGACTCGGGCCGAGTCCAGAACCAAGTCCCAGGCCCGATAGATAAGCCATCTCGGCGGCGCCCACGCCGGGCGTGCGCCGGCCGAACCAGCCGCGCTCGGTGCTCACCAAAGGCGTCGTCACGTCCTCGCCGAAGCGCTCGCGCAACACCGCGCGAAGATCGCCGAGGCGATCGATCAGCCCGTAGCCGAGCGCCGTCCTGGCGCTCCAGTACTCGCCGGAAAACACGGTATTTTCTGGGCCCGTCAAGCGCGCGCCGCGGCTCGTCTTCACGAGTGCGATAAAAGTCTCGTGAATGTCGCGCTGGATCGCCTTGAGGTGCTCCACATCCTCGGGCTTCTCGGGCAGGAACGGATCGAGCATCACCTTCTTCTCGCCCGCCGTGTAGACACGCCGCTCGATGCCGAGCTTCTTGATCGCCTCGGCGACGCCGAAGGTCGCGCCGACCACGCCGATCGAGCCGACGATCGAGGACGGATCGCACACGATCTCGTCGGCCGCGCAGGCGATCATGTAGCCGCCGGACGCCGCCACGTCCTCGACGAAGGCGATGACCGGGACGCTCTTTTCCTCCGCGAGCTGGCGGATGCGCCGGTAGATGAGGTGCGATTGCACCGCGGAGCCGCCGGGCGAGTTGATCGCCAGCGCGACCGCCTTCGGCTTGCCCATCGCAAAGGCACGATCGAGCGAGCGCGCGACGCCCGCGAGCGTGAGACCCGACCGCAGCGGCGACGCGATGCCGATCACGCCGGCAAGCCGCACGACCGGCACGACGGGCGCGCCGCGCCAGCGTTTCGGAATCGCGGGCCGCATCAACTCACGTCCGCGTGATAGCCATTGCCGCATCGAAGCACTCATATGTGTTGATTAGGACGGCGAAGGTGCTCGCTCAAGCGGCGCGGTCGCCGACGCGCCGCAATCGCGCCGCGCTTGGAACAAAACTTGCTGGCAAAGTGTTCGCCGTGGAAGACCCTCGGGGCGCACAGTGGGACCAAGATGACGCTGAAACTCGTGTTGCTGGCGATGCTTCTGGCATCGATAGCCGCTGGCTCGTATTTCCATGGGCCGATCGCGGCGCGCCAACGCAAGGCCGGGTGATGCCGCTGTTGCCGAAGGACGCGGCAACAACGGCTAGGTCGTAGGCACATCTCACCGCGCCAACGCCGCCACGGGAAACGCACGCGGTCCGACATTAACTTCTCGTTAACTTCTTCCCTCGCCGGAACCGTCGGCGCGGTCAAGCCAGCGCCAACGGCAAGGGCTTCGCTTCGCGCAGCACGGCTTCCGCTTCTGCGCTCGGCCGTCCGCCATCATCGTTGAGCATCAGGCCGGGCAACAGCGCGAGCGGCGCACGGCTGCCCTTGTGGGCGCGAACGAGCACGCGGATCGCCGGCGCGGCCGGCTTGGGGTGAACCGGCAGCACCGTGACGGCGCCGAAGGCGGGCTCGATGATGCCGAGGAGCTCGGCGAGACCGTCGGCGCGGAAGATGATCGACAGCGTGCCGTCGTGGCGCAGCAAGCGGGCTGCGGTGCCGAGCCAGATCGCCAGCATTCCGGGCGGCGCCACATGGGCGATGCGGCGGCGCGCGTCGGGCGAGGCCTGCGCACGGCCCTGGGTGCGGAACGGCGGGTTCATCAGCACGCGCTCCGCCGTCGCAGGGCCGAGGCCGGCGGCCACGAATTGCGCCGCGGGCGCCGCGACATCGAGCGCGTGCGCACTGACGCGGGCGCCAAGGCCATTGCGCACCGCGTTCTCCTGCGCGAGTGCGGCAAGCTGCTCGTCGATCTCGACGAGATCGACCGCGAGATCGGGGACGCGCCGCGCGAGCGCGAGCCCGGCGGCGCCGACGCCGGCGCCAAGGTCGATCGCGCGTTCGCCGGCGGCGGCCGGCGTCGCGGCGGCGAGCAGGATCGCGTCGTGGCCGACGCGATGGCCGCGCGCCGGCTGGCGCAGGCGCAGCCGTCCGCCCAGCACGGCATCGTCGGTGTAGGCCGGCTGCGGGCGCTCAGCGGCCATGGCGCATGTTCCGGCGAAGTGGAAGCCGGTTCGCCGACAAGAACATGCGCCCACGCAAAGTCATTGGCGCAGCTCGTGGCCGAGGCCGGCGTCCTGCAAGAGCAGGCGCGCGGCGCGTTGATATTCGTCGGCGACGAGGACGCGGCGTCGAGCCCGGGCTTCTACGCGCAGCTCGTGCGCGAGGTTCGCAAGCTCGACGTGACGACCGTCGTCGACACCGACGGCGACCCGCTGCGCCATGCGGTGCGCGCCGAGCCCGACGTCGTCTCGCCCAACGTCGTCGAGGCCGAGGAGCTCGTCGGCCACGAGTTCAACGACGACGAGCGACCGCGCCGACGCCGTCCACGAGATCGTCTCGCTCGGCGCGCGCGCGGCGATCATGACGACGGCGCGAGGGCTGCTGGGCCCAGGTCCTCGTCGACGGCGCGCCGCGCGCCTACCGCGTCACGGTGCCGCGCGTCGAGTCGGTCGCGACGGTCGGCTCGGGCGACGCCTTCCTCGCCGGCTACATCGCGGCCCGCTACCGCGGGCGCGTCGGAGCCGGAGATGCCTGCGCTTCGGCGTCGCCTGCGGCGCCGAGTCGACCGGGCGGATGGGCGCCGGGCTGATCGACGTCCGCGCGGTCGAGCGCCTGCTCGCCGACGTGCGTCGCGAGCGAGGTCGAGCTGCCCGCCGCCGTGCGCTGAGCGCTATGCTCGGACGTAGCGGTTGCCGCCGCCTGCGCGCGTTCGCGCAGCCGCCCGTCCGTCCGCCTCGAGACCTAGGATCGCCCAATGGAAGTAGAGATCGGCCGCGGCAAGAAGGCGCGGCTCACGTACGGCTTCGACGACATCGCGATCGTGCCCTCGCGGCGCACGCGCGACCCCGACGACATCGACATCAGCTGGAAGATCGGCGACTACCGCTTCGAGCTGCCGATGCTCGCGAGCGCGATGGACGGCGTCGTCTCGCCGACGACCGCGGGCGCGATCGGGCGGCTCGGCGGCCTGGCCGTGCTCAACCTCGAGGGCGTCTTCACGCGCTACGAGGACGCCGACGAGCAGCTCGAGCGGATCGCCGACGCTGCCCAAGGAGCAGGCGACCCGCGAGATGCAGGAGATCTACCTCGAGCCGGTCAAGGAGGAGCTGATCGCGCAGCGGATCCGCGAGATCAAGGCCGAGGGCGTCGTCTGCGCCGCGTCGCTGACGCCCCAGCGCGTCAGCCGCTACTACGAGATCGCGCTCGACGCCGGGCTCGACATCCTCGTGATCCAGGGGACCGTCGTCTCCGGCGAGCACGTCTCGACGACGACGACGCCGCTCAACCTCAAGGAGTTCATCCCGCAGCTCGACGTGCCGGTGATCGTCGGCGGCTGCGCCTCCTACCACACCGGCCTGCACCTGATGCGCACCGGCGCCGCGGGCGTGCTCGTCGGCGTCGGGCCCGGGCGCGGCGTGCACGACGCGCGGCGTGCTCGGCATCGGCGTGCCGCAGGCGACGGCGATCGCGGACGTCGCCGGGCGCCCGCGCGACGCACATGCATCGAGACCGGCGACTACGTCCAGGTGATCGCCGACGGCGGCATGCGCACCGGCGGCGACGTCGCGAAGGCGATCGCGTGCGGCGCCGACGCCGTGATGATCGGCTCGCCGCTCGCGCGCGCGCTCGAGGCGCCCGGCCGCGGCTTCCACTGGGGCATGGCGACGTTCCATCCGACGCTCCCGCGCGGCGCGCGCGTGCAGACGCAGCAGAACGCGACGCTCGAGGAGATCCTCGTCGGGCCCGCGCACGAGAACAACGGCACGCTCAACCTGTTCGGCGGCCTGCGAACCTCGATGGCGACCTGCGGCTACAAGGACATCGCCGAGTTCAACCGCGCCGAGGTGATCATCGCGCCGGCGCTCCAGACCGAGGGCAAGCAGCTGCAGCGCGACCAGGGCGTCGGCATGGGCGCACGCGGCGGCGGCGCCGCCGCGACGCTCGTCAACGCCTGAGCGCGTGGCGCAACGCGCTCGCCAGCCCCGCGCCGACAGCCGGGAGCGGCGTGCGCGCCGGGGGCCGACGAGGTGCTGGTCGTCGACTTCGGCGGTCAGTACTCGCAGCTGATCGCGCGCCGGGTCCGCGAATGCGGCGTCTTCTCGGAGCTCCTGCCGGCGGACGTCGACGCCGCCGAGGTCGCGCGGCGCGCGCCGAAGGGCCTGATCCTCTCCGGCGGGCCCGGCCTCGGTCTACGCGCCGGGCGCCCCGCAGCTCGACCCGGCGCTGCTCGAGCTCGGCATCCCGGTGCTCGGCATCTGTTACGGCATGCAGCTGCTCGCCCACTCGCTCGGCGGCGTCGTCGAGGCCGCCGAGGTCGGCGAGTTCGGCCGCTCCGAGCTGACGCGTGCGCGAGCCCGGCCGGCTGCTCGCGCGGGCTGCCGCTCGAGCAGGCCTGCTGGATGTCCCACCGCGACACGCGTCAAGCAGCGCGCCGCCCGGCTTCACCGAGCTCGCCGTCGTCGACCGCCTCGCCGGTCGCCGCGTTCGAGGACCCCGGACGCGGCATCTACGCGATCCAGTTCCACCCCGAGGTCGCGCACACCCCCTTCGGCCAGCAGATCCTCACGACCTTCCTCGAGGACGATCTGCGGCGCCGACCGCAGCTGGAGCGCGGCGTCGATCGTCGACGAGCAGATCGCTCGGATCCGCGCGCAGGTCGGGGACGGCCACGTGATCTGCGGGCTCTCGGGCGGCGTCGACTCGTCGGTCGCCGCGCTGCTCGTCCACCGCGCGATCGGCGACCAGCTGACGTGCGTCTTCGTCGACCACGGCCTGATGCGAAAGGGCGAGGGCGAGCAGGTGATCGCGGCGTTCCGCGACACCTTCAAGGTGCCGCTGGTCGCCGTCGACGCGGAGGCGCGCTTCCTCGAGCGGCTCGCCGGCGTCACCGACCCGGAGGCCAAGCGCAAGGTGATCGGCGCGGAGTTCATCCGCGTCTTCGAGGAGGAGGCGGCGAGGCTCTCGGGCGCCCGCTTCCTCGTCCAGGGCACGCTCTACTCCGACGTGATCGAGTCGGGCGGGCGCAAGGGCTCGGCGACGATCAAGTCCCACCACAACGTCGGCGGCCTCCCCGACGACCTCGCGTTCGAGCTCGTCGAGCCGCTGCGGATGCTGTTCAAGGACGAGGTGCGCGCCGTCGGCGCCGAGCTCGGCCTGCCCGAGCGCCTCGTCTGGCGCCAGCCGTTCCCGGGCCCCGGGCTCGCGATCCGCATCGTCGGCGGCGAGGCGACCAAGGCAGCGCCTCGACCTGCTGCGCGACGCCGACCACATCCTCCAGGACGAGATCCGCAAGGCCGGCCTCTACCGCGAGCTCTGGCAGTCCTTCTGCGTCCTTCCCGACATCCGCACCGTCGGCGTCCAGGGCGACGAGCGCACCTACGGCAACGTGATCGTGATCCGCGCCGTCACCAGCGACGACGCGATGACCGCCGACTGGGCGCGCCTGCCCTACGACCTGCTCGAGCAGATCGCCTCGCGGATGATGGGCGAGCTCCGCGAGGTCAACCGCGTCGTGCTCGACATCACGAGCAAGCCGCCGGGCACGATCGAGTGGGAATGAAAAGCTCGCCCCTTCGGGGCGACTTTTCATTGGCCCTGACGGGGTGCACGCTGCTCGATGAGACTGCATCGAGTGGCGGGTCGGCCGGGTTGGCGGCGGGCGCTGGCGCCGCGCGGCTGGGCCGCAGCTCGGCCGGGCGTGCGGTGCTCTATGATTCGCCGCCGGCCGCGCGTTGTGCGTGGCCCGTTTTTTGTGCGTCATGAAGACCTTTGTGGCCAAGCCGTCCGACCGCCAGCGGGACTGGTACGTCGTCGACGCCTCGGGCAAGACGCTGGGGCGGCTGGCGACGCAGATCGCCGATGTGCTGCGGGGCAAGCGCAAGCCGACCTACACGCCGCATATCGACACCGGTGACTTCGTGATCGTGATCAACGCCGAGAAGGTCGCCGTCACCGGCAACAAGCGCGCGGCCAAGCTCTACCACCGCCACTCCGGCTATCCCGGCGGGCTGCGGACGCGGACCTTCGAGCAGATGATGGCGCAGGCGGCCCGAGGAGATCATCCGGCTCGCCGTCAAGGGCATGATGCCCCGCAACCGGCTCGCGCGGAAGCAGATCACCAAGCTCAAGGTGTACGCCGGACCCGAGCATCCGCACCGCGCGCAGCAGCCGCGCGAGATGGAGCTGCGTGCGTGATGGCTGACGAGACGACCGACATCCCGAGCCGCCCGAGGAGGAGCCCGCCGCGGCCGAGCCGCAGGCGGCCGCCGAGGAGCGCTGGCCGAGCCCGAGCCGCAGCGCCGAGCCGGCCGGAGGCGCAGCCTGAGCCGGCCGCCGCGGAGGAGCCCGCAGCCGGAGGCGCAGCCGAGCCGGTCGAGGAGCCCGCCGCGGCCGAGCCGCAGGCGGCCGCGGAGGAGCCCGCCGCCGAGCCCGTCGCTGAGCGCGGCCGCCGCGAGGCCGCGCCCGGCCCGCGCGCCCGAGCGCCGTCGAGGAGGAGGAGGACGAGGAGCCGGCGCCGCGCGTGCGCCCGGCCGTCCCCGGCGCCGATCTCGAGGTCGACATCGTCCCCGAGGGCGTCGACCCGCTTGCGAGCGGCGCCCGTCGACCCCTACGCCGAGTACGCGGACGCCGACGAGACGCGCCGCCGAGCGGCCGACTCGAGCGAGGAGGTCATCGAGACCGGGCCGATCGAGGCCGTCGCGATCGACCTCGCCGCGGGCGCGCGCTACCGCGCCACCGGCAAGCGCAAGACGCGCGATCGCGCGCGTGACGCTGCGCCCGGGAGCGGCACGCTACACGATCAACGGCCGCACGCTTGACGCGTTCTTCCCGCGCGAGACGCTGCAGCGCAACGATCCGCCAGCCGCTCGAGACGGTCGGCTACGAGGAGAAGATGGACGTCACCGCGCGACTGCACGGCGGCGGCGTGTCCGTCGCAGGCCGGCGCGCTGCGCCACGGCATCTCACGCGCGCTGCTCGAGGCCGATCCGAACCTCCGCGGCGAGCTCAAGCGGCGCGGCTTCCTCACGCGCGACGCGCGCGCGAAGGAGCGCAAGAAGGCCGGCCTGAAGAAGGCGCGCAAGCGGCCGCAGTTCTCCAAGCGGTAGCGTCGCGCCCCCGAGAGGTGGCGCAATTGGCTCGCAGGCTGTTCGGTACCGATGGCGTTCGCGGCGTCGCGGGCGTCGAGGTCACCGCGTCGCTCGCGCTCGCGCTCGGCCGCGCCGCGGTGCTGCACAGCGGACTCGCAGTCGCCGCGCGCGCTGGTGATCCGCGACACCCGCGAGTCGGGCGAGATGCTCGAGGCGGCGCTCGCCGCGGGCCTCGCGTCCGCCGGCGCACGACGTCGCGCTCGGCGGGATCCTGCCGACCCCGGCGGCGCCGCTGCTGATTCGCGACCAGGGCTTCGACCTCGCCGCGGTGATCTCGGCGTCGCACAACCCCTACGCCGACAACGGCATCAAGTTCTTCGGCGGCGACGGCTTCAAGCTCTCCGACGAGACCGAGCGCGAGATCGAGCTGCACCTCGAGGAGGACCTCGGCGGCGGCGGCCAGCAGATCGGCCGGATCGCCGAGATGCCCGGCACCGCCGACGACTACCTCGCGCGCGCTGCAGCGCGCGCTTCGCCGACCTCGACCTCGCGGGACTCGACGTCGTCCTCGACTGCGCCAACGGCGCGACCTTCGTGGTCGCGCCGGAGATCTTCCGCCGCCTCGGCGCGAGCGTGACGCTGCTGCACGCCGAGCCCGACGGGCGCAACATCAACGACGGCTGCGGCTCGACGCACGTCGGCGTGCTGGCCGAGGCGGTGCGCGCCGGCGGCCACGCCGTCGGCTTCGCCTTCGACGGCGACGGCGACCGGGTGCTCGCCGTCGACGGCGACGGGGCGATCGTCGACGGCGATGAGCTGCTCGCGCTCGCGGCGCGTTCACCTGCACGCGCAGGGCCGGCTGGCCGGCGGCGGCGATCGTCGTGACGGTGATGACCAACTTCGGCTTCCACACGGCGATGGCGGCGGCCGGCGATCGAGGTCGCCAGCACCTCGGTCGGCGACCGCTACGTGCTCGCCGAGCTGCGCGAGCGGGGCTGGACGCTCGGCGGCGAGCAGTCCGGCCACATCATCGACATGGGCTTCTCGCCCTCGGGCGACGGGATCGCCTCGGCGCTGCTCGCGCTCGAGGCGCTCGGCGGGCGCGACCTGCGCGAGCGCGACGCGATGGACGAAGCTCCCGCAGCGGCTCGTCAACGTCGCGCGTCCGCGACCGCGAGGCGCTCGCCGGCGCCGGCGGCGGTGCACGAGGCGGTGGCGCGCGAGGCGGCCGCGCTCGACGGGCGCGGACGCGTGCTCGTGCGCCCGAGCGGCACCGAGCCGCTGGTGCGCGTGATGGTCGAGGCGCCGACCGAGGAGGAGACCGACGCGGTGTGTGCACGGCTGGTCGCGGTCGTCGAGAGCGCCGCTCGGGTAGGCTGAGCCGATGTGCGGCATCGTCGGCTACGTCGGCAGCCGCCCGGCGCAGGACATCATCCTCGGCGGGCTGCGCAAGCTCGAGTACCGCGGCTATGACAGCGCGGGCATGTCGCTGCTGGCCGACGGCGAGATCCGCTCGGTGCGCGCGGTCGGCAACCTCGACCACCTCGAGCGAGGCGCTCGTCCAGTTCGGCGCGGGCGACCGCGACGGCGACGCTCGCCGCGCCGGCGACGATCGGCATCGGCCACACGCGCTGGGCGACCCACGGCCGCGTCAGCGAGCGCAACGCGCACCCGCTCGTCGATCCGAGCCGAGCAGTGCACGTCGTCGTCAACGGGATCGTCGAGAACTACATCGCGCTCAAGGAGCGCCTCGCCGCGCAGGGCGCGACGTTCTCCACCGAGACCGACGCCGAGGTCATCGCGCACCTGATCGCGGCCAACCACCACGGCGACGACCTCGCCGACGCCGTGCTCGCCGCGCTGGGCGAGCTCGACGGCTACTTCGCGTTCGTCGCGATGGCGCTGGACGAGCCCGATGTGCTGGTCGGCGCGCGCCGCGAATGCCCGCTGGTCGTCGGCCGCGGCGAGGGCGAGTCGTTCATCGCCTCCGCGGTCCCCGCGTTCCTCGCCCACACGCGCCGCGTGCAGTTCATCGAGAACGGCGAGATCGTCGTCGTGCGCGCGGACTCGGTCGACGTCCGCGACGCCGACGGCGTGCACGCGTCGAGCGCGCCGATCGAGAGATCGACTGGGACGAGGAGACCGCCGAGAAGGGCGGCTACGAGACGTTCATGCTCAAGGAGATCCACGAGCAGGCGTCCGCGCTCGCCGACACGATCGGCGACCGCACCGCGCGCGGCGTCGGCGTCGACCTCGCCGACCCGGGCGTCCTCGACGAGTCGATCCTCGACGGGCTCGAGCGGGTCACGATCGTCAGCTGCGGCACCTCCTACCACGCCGGCCTGCTCGGCCGCTACGCGATCGAGGAGTGGGCGCGGATGCGCGTCGAGGTCGACGTCGCCTCCGAGTACCGCTACCGCAACCCGATCGTCAGCGCCGACGACCTCGTCGTCGGGATCACGCAGTCGGGCGAGACCGCCGACACGCTGGCCGCGATGCGCCTCGCCCGCGAGCGCGGCGGGCGCGTGCTCGCGCTGACCAACGCGATGGGCTCGCAGGCGACGCGCGACGCCGACGCGCGTGCTCTACACGCGCGCCGGGCTCGAGGTCGGCGTCGCGGCGACCAAGACGTTCGTCTGCCAGGTCGCCGCGTGTACCTGCTGGCGCTGCGCCTCGCCGAGCTGCGCGGCACGCTCGCCGCCGGCGCGCATCGCGGAGCTCGTCGGCGACGCTGCGGGCGATGCCGCCGCTCGTCGAGGAGCTGCTCGCGCGCGTCGCAGCCGGAGGTCGAGGCGATCGCCGAGTGGTGCTGGGAGGCGCCGTTCTTCCTCTACATCGGCCGCCAGGCCGCGATGCCGATCGCGCTCGAGGGCGCGCTGAAGCTCAAGGAGATCTCCTACGTCTCGACCGACGCCTACGCGGCAGGCGAGATGAAGCACGGCCCGATCGCGCTGCTCGACGAGCAGACGCCGGTGGTCTGCGTGGCGACGTCCTCGGCGGTGCTGCGCGAAGGTCGAACAGAACATCCAGGAGGTGCGGGCGCGCGGCGCGAAGGTGATCGCGATCACCACCGAGGGCGACGACGACGATCGCCCCGCACGCCGACGCGTCGATCGCCGTGCCCGCGACCGACGAGCTGCTCGCGCCGCTGCTCTCGGTGATCCCGCTGCAGCTCCTCGCCTACTCGATCGCGCGCCGGCGCGGCCTGAACGTCGACCAGCCGCGCAACCTGGCGAAGACCGTCACCGTCGAGTAGCCGGTGGCGGGAGCGGGCAGCCGCGCCGGCGACGGGATCGGCCTTGACCTGCTCGAGATCGAGCGGATCGAGCGCGCGCTCGCGCGCCGGCCCGGCCTGGCCCGGCGCCTCTTCCATCCCGGCGAGCTCGACTACGCCGGCTCGCGCGGCGCGCCCGGCGCAGCATCTCGCCGCGCGCTTCTGCGCCAAGGAGGCGGTTTCGAAAGCGCTCGCCCTGCCGGTGTTCGTGCCGCTCGACGTCGAGGTGCTGGGCGGCGGCGCGCAGGTCAGCCTCGCCCTGCACGGCGCGGCGCTCGAGCGCGCGCGTCGAGCTGGGCGTCGAGGTCGGGCGTGTCGCTCACGCACACGCGCGGGATGGCCGGCGCCGTGGCGGTGCTGCGGTGAGCGCCCCTGGCTCGAGCCGCTCTACGACGCCGCCGCGATGCGCGCGATCGACGCCTGGGCGATCGGCGAGCGCGGCGTGCCCTCGCTCGAGCTGATGGAGCGCGCGGGCGCGGCGGTTGCGGCGCAGGCGGCGCGCATGGCGCCCGGAGGGCCTCATCACCATCCTCGCGGGCAAGGGCAACAACGGCGGGGACGGGCTCGTCGCCGCGCGGCTGCTGCGCGAACGCGGCCGCGAGGTCGCGGTGCTGCTCGCCGGAGAGCCGGCGAGCTCGGGGACGCGCGGCACAACCTCGAGCGCCTGCCCGGCCCGCCGCCGCTGGCGCTCGCGGCCGGCATGCCGGCCGGCACGGCGCTGGTCATCGACGCGCTGCTCGGCACCGGAGCGACGCGGCGAGCCGCGCGGGGAGATCGCCGACGCGATCTCGATCGAGCGCCGGCGCGCGCCGGTGCTCGCGGTCGACGTCCCGAGCGGCGTCGACGCGTCGACCGGCGAGGTCGCGGCGCTCGCCGTGCGCGCGCAGGCGACGGTCACCTTCCACGCCGCCAAGCCGGGCCTGGCGATCGAGCCCGGCCGCGCCCACGCGGGCCGCGTCGTCGTCGCTCGACATCGGCATCCCCGAGGGCGCGCCCGCCGCCTTCGAGGTCGGCCTCATCCGCGACGCCGTGCTCGACGGGATCCCGCGACGCGGCGTCGCCTCGACCAAGTTCACGAGCGGCCGCGTGCTCGTCGCCGGCGGTTCCGCCGGGCCTGACCGGGCGCGCCCTGCCTCGCGGCGCATCGCCGCGGCGCGCGCCGGCGCCGGCTACGTCACCGTGTGCGTGCCCGCCTCGCTCTCGGCGATCTTCGAAGCGAAGCTGCTCGAGACGATGACCCTCGCCCTCGCCGACGAGGACGGCGCCCACACCCCGGCGGGCGTCGACGGGCTCGCCGAAGCCGCGAGCGCGCGCGGCGGCGCGCTCGTGCTCGGGCCGGGCCTCGGGCGCAGTCGCGCGGCCGCGGCGTTCGCCCGCGCGGTGCCCGGCGCGGTGAGCCTGCCGATCGTGCTCGACGCCGACGGCCTGAACGCCGTACGCCGGCGAGCCCGAGGCGCTCGCCGGCGTCGCGGTGATCACCCCGCACGAGGGGGAGCTGGGGAGGCTGCTCGGACGGCCCGCCGCCGAGATCGCCGCCGCCGCGCCTGCGCAGCGCGCGCGAGGCGGCGACGCGAAGCGGTGCCGTCGTCGTGCTCAAGGGCGACGACACGCTGGTCGGCACCCCCGACGGGCTCGTCGGCGTCAGCGCGGGCGCGACGCCGGGCCTCGCGACCGCCGGCACCGGCGACGTGCTCGCCGGCGTCCTCGGAGCGCTGCTCGCGAAGGGCGTCGAGCCGTTCGAGGCGGCGTGCGCCGGCGTGCGCCTGCACGCGCTCGCCGCGATCCACGCCGTCGCGCTGCGCGGCGCCGAGGGCCTGATCGCCTCAGACGTGATCGAGGCGCTGGCGGCGGTGCGCCGGTGATCGAGCGCGCGCTCGCCGCGGTCAACCTCGCGGCGATCGAGCGCAACTGCGCGCGCCTGGCGCGCTGCGAGCCCGCGCCTGTGCGCGGTCGTGAAGGCCAACGCGTACGGCCACGGTGCCGTCGAGTGCTCGCGTGCCGCGCTCGCCGGTGGCGCCTCATGGCTGGCGGTCGCGGCGGCGGCCGAGGCCTGCGAGCTGCGCGACGCCGGCATCGACGCGCCGATCCTCGTGATGGGCGCGCTGACGCGAGACGAGCTCGAGCGCGTGATCGCCGCGGGCGCGGACGTGGTCGCCTGGAGCGAGGAGTTCCTGGACTGGCTGGACGCGCTCGGCGCGGGCCGGGTGCACGTCAAGCTCGACAGCGGGATGGGCCGCCTGGGCACGCGGGACGGCGCGCTCGCGTCGCAGCTCGCCGAGCGTGTCGCGGACGCGCCCGGCCTCGCGCTCGCCGGCGCGATGACCCATCTCGCCACCGCGGAGGCCGACGACCGCTCGTTCATGCAGCAGCAGTTCGCGCGCTTCGAGGAGTGGGTGGCGCCGCTGCGCGAGCGCCACCCCGACCTGCTCGTCCACGGCGAGAACAGCGCGGCGCTCCTGGGTGCGGGCTCGGCGCGCTTCGACATGGCGCGCTGCGGGGGCGCCGTGTACGGCCTCGATCCCTTCGGCGTCGATCCCGCTCGCTTCGGGCTCGAAGCCGGCGTGCGAGCTGCGCTCCTGGGTCGCGGCGATCAAGCCGTGCGCGCCCGGCGAGAGCGCGGGCTACGGGCGCACGTTCATCGCGACGACGCGAGCGAGCTCGCGGTGATCCCGGTCGGCTACGGCGACGGTGTGCGGCGCGCGCTCTCAAACAACGCCGACGTGCTGATCGGCGGCCGCCGGCGCGCCGGTCGTCGGCACCGTCAGCATGGACAACCTGACCGCGCTCGTCGATGGCGGCGTCGCCGTCGGAGCGCCGGCGATCCTGCTCGGCGCGGACGGCGCCGAGCGCATCAGCGCGGAGGAGATCGCCGCCCGCCAGGGCACGATCAACTACGAGGTGACCTGCGCGATCAGTCCCCGGGTGCCGCGACGCTACCACCGCGACGGCTCATGACGGACCGCGCGCGTGCTCGCGCTCGCGCGCGACGCGCTTGGCGAGCGCCCCGGCTGGCTCGTCGGCGGCGCCGTCCGCGACGAGCTGCTCGGGCGCCCGCCGGCCACCGATCTCGACCTCGTCGCCGAGGCCCGATCGAGCCGCTGGCCCGCGCGCTCGCCCGCGCCGCGCGCGCCGCCGCCTTCCCGCTCTCGGACGCGTTCGGCGCGTGGCGCGTCGTCGCCCGCGATCACGCGCTGGCAGGCCGACATCACCCCGCTGCACGGCGGCGACATCGAAGCCGACCTTCGCCGGCGCGACTTCACGATCAACGCGATCGCGCGGCCGCTGGGCGGCGGCGAGCTGATCGACCCGCTCGGAGGCGCCGGCGACCTGCGGGCGGGCCGGCTGCGCCTCGTCAGCGCCGGCGCGCTCGAGGACGACCCGCTGCGGGCGCTGCGCCTCGTCCGGCTGTCCTGCGAACTCGGCCTGGCCGCGGACCCCGACGCGCGCGAGGGCGTGCGCGCAGCCGCGGGCTCGCTCTCGCGCGTCGCGGGCGAGCGCGTCTACGCCGAGCTTCGCCGGGTGCTCGCGAGCGAGCGCGCGGGGGAGGGGATCCGGCTCGCGCTCGAGCTCGGGCTGTGCGCGAGCGTGCTGCCCGAGCTCGAGGCGCTGCGCGACACCCAGCAGAGCCGCTACCACCACCTCGACGCGCTCGACCACACCCTCGAGGTGCTCGACCGCGCAGTGGCGCTCGAGCGCGACCCGGCGAGCGCGTTCGGGGCCGAGCACGCCCAGGCGATCGGCGGAGCTGCTCGGCGCGCCGCTGGGCGACGAGATGACGCGCGGAGACCGCACTGCGCTTCGGCGCGCTCCTGCACGACGTCGCGAAGCCCGCAGACGCGGACGGTGATGGCCGACGGCCGCGTCGGCTTCCCCGGCCACGACGCGCAGGGCGTCACGATGGCGCGGGCGATCCTCGGTCGCCTGCACGCGGCCGAGCGCGTCCAGGCCCACGTCGGCGGGCTGATCGCCAACCACCTGCGCCTCGGCTTCCTCGTGCACGAGGCGCCGCTCGATGCCCGCGCCCGCTACCGCTACCTCGACGCGCGCGCCCGGCGTCGAGGCCGACGTGACGCTGCTCTCGGTCGCCGACCGCCTCGCCACGCGCGGCGCCGGCGCGGACGAGGCGATCGCCCGCCATCTCGAGCTCGCGCGGGCGGTGATCGGGGAGGCGCTGCGCTGGAGCACGCAGGGGCGCCCGCCGGCGCTCGTCCGCGGCGACGAGCTCGCACGGGCGCTCGCGATCGAGCCCGGCCCGCTCATCGGCGAACTGCTCGCGGCGATCGCCGAGGAGGCCTACGCCGGCGAGGTGCGCAGCGCGCAGGAGGCAATCGCGTTCGCCGCGGCGCGGATCGCCTAGGCTGTGCCGATGTCGGACTGCCTCTTCTGCCGGATCGCCGCGGGCGAGCTGCCCGCGGAGGTGATCGCCACGAGCGAGCGCGCGATCGCGTTCATGGACATCAACCCGGCGACGCGCGGGCACGCGCTCGTGATCCCGCGCGCGCATGCGACCGACGTCGGCGACATCGGCGAAGAGGACCTCGCCGCGTGTGCGGCGCTCGCCGCGCGCGTCGCCGCGCTCGCGCGCGAGGACCTGGGCGCCGCGGGCGTCAACCTCCTCAACTCCTCAGGTGCCGCGGCGTGGCAGACCGTCTTTCACTTCCATCTGCACGTGATTCCGCGCTACGCGGGTGACCCGCTGCGGCTGCCGTGGACGCCCGCGCCGGGCGATCCGGCCGAGATCGCCGAGGCCGGGGCCAGCGTACCGGCGAGCTGCAAGTTCTGTGTCTGGGGCGCTCGCTCCGTCGCCTCCTGGTGTTGAATAGGGCGATGAAGCGCGTCCTCGTGGCAATCGGCACGATCGCCGTGATGCTCCTCGTGCCGGCGCTCGCCTTCGGGACGCTCACCGAGGTCGGGGCGCAGGTCCTGCGCGCGCCGGACTCCCACGGCGCGGGCCCGACCGGGGTCAGCGGCGCCACGGCGCCACGGGAGCCGGGGCGACGGCGGCGACCGGCCCGGTCGCGAGCTGCCCAGCTCGCCGTGCGAGGTCGTATCCGAGACGACCGGCATGCAGGTGAAGGTCGGCAGGTACAACGCGCCGCTGAGGATCCCGCGAAACGGCACGATCGTCGCGTGGACGATCGAGCTCAGCCTCCCCACGCCCGCGCAGATCACCTTCTTCAACAAGAACGAGGGCGGCACTTCCGAGGCCGCCATCGCGATCCTGCGAAACACCCGGGGCCTTGGCTACCAGGTGGTCGCGCAGAGCCCGTTGATCCAGCTCCAGCCGTTCTTCGGCGAGACGGCGCAGTTCGCGCTCGCCACGACGCTCCCCGTGAGCAGGGGCGACCGCGTGGCGCTGACCGTGCCCACGTGGGCGCCGGCCCTCGCGATCGCTCTCGGCCGCAATGTGTCCTGGCGCGCGAGCCGGCCGAAGAACACCTGCACCAACGCTGCCGAGGCCTCGACGGAGACGGCGCAGACGACGCTCAGCTCGGTCGCGCAGTACTCGTGCCTGTATCAGACAGCGCAGCTGCTCTACTCGGCCACGCTGGTCTCGACGCCGTAAATCCTCGCGCGCTCCGGCGCGGGAGCGCCGGGTCGCGTGCGGGGGCCGCCGCGGGACCGGCTGGCGCGACGCGCGGGAGCCGCCTGAACGCGCGGACCCCGCGGAGCGCTCCGTCAGGGCGCGGCGACGCCGCCGCTGGTGGTGTTCCCCGACGCGGGGGGAGTGGTCGAGCTCGTGGTGCTCGACGTCGTCGTCTGCGCGGTGCCGCCGTTGGTCGAGCCGGTGCTCGGCGTCGACGAGGTCGTCGTCGACGCGCTGCTGCTCGTCGTCGTCGCCGCGGAGCTGACGGTCGTGCTCGACGTCGTGACGATCGTGGTCGTCGACCCGGTCGAGCCCGTCGAGCCGGCGATGCCACTCGTGCCGGTCGGGCCGAGGTTGTCGAGCGGGCTCGTCATCGTCGGCGTGAGCGCGGGCGCACTCGCGGGCACGTCGTCGGATATCTGCGTGCCGCCGCAGGCGGCGAGCGCGAGGCCGCACAGCGAGACGGCCCCGACGAGCCGCGGCCTCATCCGGGCAGCGGCGGCATTCGACGGCCGCACGTGGGGCAGTCGTTGAGGTCGCGCTGGGCGAGCTGGCGGCACCACGGGCACAGGCGGAGATTCTCGATCGACCACGGAAGCAGGGAGCGCGAGGGCTTCAGCGGCAGCACGCGGCCCGCCACCTCCAGCGGCTCGCCGGTTTCGTGGTCCACGTAGATGCGGGTCGGGTCGGCCTCGACGATGATCTCGCGACCCGTCGACGGGGTGCGCATCCGATAGCGATCAAGCTCGCTCATCTGCCGCGGGATCCTATCGGGAGCGGCGACGCCGCATCCCCGACCTCGGATAGAGTTCGGCCGACCGATGGTGGATTGGGCGAGGCGACGGCGATGGCTGCTGGGTGCGGCCGGCAGCGGACTCGTGGCGCTGGGCGCCGGCGGCTGCGCACTCAAGGGCGACGCGAACATCAGCCTCGTGCAGGGCAAGGTGCTGTTCATCAAGCACTGCGCGGCGTGCCACACGCTCGCCCGCGCGGGCTCGAAGGCGGAAATCGGCCCCAACCTCGACTATGCGTTCGCCGAGTCGATCGCCGCGGGCCTTGGCCGCAACGAGATCCACGGCATCGTCGAGAGCCAGATCCTCTACCCCGCGACGCGGCTCGGTGATGCCCAAGCTGCCGCTGACGACGCGCCAGGCGGCCGACATCTGCCGCCTACGTCCAGTACGCCGCGGCGCGCCCGGGCCAGGACAGCGGCCTGCTCGCCTCCGCCGGCGCGAGCGGCTTCGGCCCGCCCGCGGTCGAGAAGAACGGCAAGCTCGCCTTCGCCGCGAACCCGACGGGCCAGCTCGCCTACACGGTCAACAAGGCGACCGCGACGGCCGGCAACGTGACGATCTCGATGACGAACATGTCGGGCATCCCCCACAACCTCGCGATCCAGGTCGGCACCGGCCCGACCGGCGCGGTCGTCGGCAAGACCCCGATCTCCGCCAAGGGCACGAACTCGATCACCGTCGACCTCAAGCCGGGCACCTACACCTTCTTCTGCCAGGTCCCCGGCCACCGCGCCGCGGGCATGTTCGGCACCCTCACGGTGAAGTAGATGCTGAACCCGCTGCGCAGCGAGGGCGAGGCGTTCCGCGCGCTCCTCTACGTGATCGCGTTCTTCGGCACGATCATCGCGATCGTCCTGATCGCCCGCGCGCTGTCGTAGCGCCCCTGCTCAGGCTCTCGGGGCCGTCGGCATCCGCTCGACGATACGCCAGGACGACGCTCCGCGGCCACGCCCCAAGCCGAGCACGTCCGGGCGCACCGCAAAGCCTTCCCACCACGAGCCGCTCTCGCCGAGAGAAGCGCAGCGCGCGGGGTCTCCGTCGTTGAGGACGGTGTCCGCTGGTGAGACTGGCGTCGGGTATGGGCGAGCCGGCTCAAGGCCGCCCCTCGCAGCGCCGATGTCACGACTGAGCTTCAGCTCTGCGTTCTCTCGTGTCGGGCGTTGCCGGCGTCGTCGCCTCAGCTCATGCCGCCGCAGGAAACGTCCGGAAAGAGCCGGGCGAGCCCTCCCCAACCCCGGAGAACGCAGATTCCAATGGTCCATTCCCGCAGAACCCTCGGCGTGCTTGTCACGGTCGCTGCGTCGCTGAGCATGGCCGGACCCGCCGCCGGCACGACGCCGGCGCTCGCCTGACCTGGTCGGGGCCGGTGACGGTCGACGCGTCGAGGGCGATCACTTCGCTGTCGTGTCCCGCGACCGGGTTCTGCGCGGCGGCCGACAGCGCTGGCAACCTGCTCACCTCCGATCCCGCCAATGCCACGTGGCCTGTGACCGGGACCGAGAGCGCCCAGGTGCTGTCGCTTTCCTGCGGATCGACGACGTTCTGCGCCGCGGGGGACTCCGGCGGGAAGGCCGTCAGCTTCAACGGGACGTCGTGGGGTGTGCGGATCGCGCCTCCGGGCCAGTCCTTCGCCTTCGACGCCGTGTCGTGCACGTCGTCGGTGTTCTGCATCGCGGGGACGAACGTCACGACGACGCCGAGGAGCCTGAACGGGGGCACCTCTTGGGTGTCCGGGAACACGCAGGGCGTCAACTACCCCGGCCAGATCAACGCGGTGTCGTGCGCGCCGGGGTCGCGACGCGAGCACCGGGTTCTGCGTGGTGGTCGACAGCAGCAACGCCGCATTCGTGTCAAGCGACGGCGGCGTCACGTTCGGTCCGCCCAACCGCCCGGACGGCGTCATCTCCGGCGCGTCGCAGCTGAGCTCCGTGTCGTGCACGTCCTCGACGGAGTGCGTGGCGGTCGACCGCGGCGGCAAGGCCTACTACTACCGCGGCGGCGTCCTGGGGGGCGCCGACTGGACCGCGGTGGCCGCCGACACGGCCGCCGGCTGACCTCGGTCTCCTGCGTGGCGGGGCCGCCGTCGGCGCAGACCTTCTGCGCCGCGGTGGACTCGGGCGGCTACGAGATCGAGACCGCCGACGGCGGGGCGACCTGGACCGCGCCTGTTCTGCTCACCGGCACGACCGGCACTCCGCCGCTCAACGCGGTGTCGTGCCCGACGGCGAGCTTCTGTGTCGCGGTCGACAGCGGCGGCAAGGCCTACCTGGGCGCCCCGCTGGCTGCGCCGGTCAACGGCGGCACGGCGCCGACGGTCGCGAACCCGCCCACGTCGGCCAGTCGCCGGTGCCGAGCTGCTCGGCGCAGGCGTCGCCTGAGCGGTCCGGCGCCGAGCGTCACCTATCGCGTGGCAGAGCGGCGCTTCCGCTGGCGGGCCGTGGACTGACGTCGCCGCGAGCGGCCACGCTCAGACCGTACGCACCGATCGCCGCTCGACGTCGGCTGGGACTGAACGGCGCGCTCGTCGGATCGCCATCAGCGCGGCGCACGGTCCGCCGCGCTGTCGAAGGCTTTGACGACGGCGACCAAGCGGGCGTTCGCCACAGACGCCCGTCAACCGGCCGTGGCTCGCAGCCGGGGACACCGCTCGGGACGATCACGCCGAGGCAGGCCGGGGACCGTCCGGGTCGGCGCGACCAACCGCCCGAAAGCCGCAGCCACCAGCCCGTCGCGAGCCCTGCACAGCGGACACACCCCGCCGATCGCACACCGACGCACCGGCCCTGCGTCGCTCGCGCGCCGCGTCATTCGCGTGCGGTGCCGGCGCCGCCAAACGCGACCGTCTAGATCACGTAGACCGTCGTGAACACCACGATCCACATGATGTCGACGAAGTGCCAGTAGATCCCGGGCACGTTGAGCCCGATGTGCTTCTCCGGCGAGTAGTGGCCGCGGAACGAGCGCATCGTCGCGAAGCTGAGCAGGATCAGGCCGATGCAGACGTGCGCGCCGTGCAGGCCGGTGAGGCCGTAGAAGATCGTCGCCTGGGCGCTGTCGTGCGGGGCGAAGCCGAGGTGCACGTACTCGTTGATCTGGATGAAGAGGAACGTCATCCCCAGCAGCAGCGTGCAGAGGATCCCGGCGCGCAGGCCGGTGCGGTTGCCGCGCTTGATCGAGGTCTCGGCCCAGTGCAGGGTGAAGGACGAGGAGATCAGGATCGCGGTGTTGAAGCCGGCGACGCCGACGGGGATCGTCGTGCCGGGCGCGGGCCAGGGGTCGCCGCGCGCGATGCGGATGAAGAAGTAGGCCGTGAAGAACGCCCCGAAGATCATGATCTCCGAGATGATGAAAAGCAGCATCCCGAGCGTCGGCGGGTCCACGCGCGAGGAGCGGTTGGCCTCGATCGGGCCGTGGTGCTCCTCGGCGTGGTGATGCTCGTGCGTGACGCTGGCAGCTTCCATGCGCTCCCCGTTCAGCTCGCGGGCACCGTCTCGCCGGCGGTCGCGACGACGTGCTCCACCGGGCACGCCGCGTAGCGGCGGACGCGCTCGATCAGGTCCGCGCGCAGCCAGCCCGACTTCGTTTCGGGCAGCGTCGAGATCACGACGCGGCTGACACGGAAGAACTGCAGCGCGTTCATCGTCGCGGTGAAGGGGTCGGGGTCGCCGACGAGGCCGGCGACGAGAGGCCGGCCTCGCGCAGGCCGGCGAGCACCGAGTCGAGGTGCGCGCGCGCGTCCGCGGCGGCGCCGGCGTCGCCGCCGAGCTGCCGGACGACGACGATGAAGAGGTGCTCGCCGCTCCGCCCGCGGCCGCGATCTCGGCGAGCCGTGCGCCAGCTCGGGGCTCGCGGCGGTGCGGTTGGCGACGACGAGCGTCGTGTCGTTCGGCGGCTCGTCGTCCTCGTCGACCTCGCTGATCACGTGCTGCACGGGGATCCCGGATGCCTCGGCGACGCGCTCGACGAGGTCGCGGCGCAGCCAGCCCGAGGCGACGCGCGGCAGCGTCGAGATCACGATCTCGTCAGGCTTGCGCTCGCCGATCGCGTCCATCGTCGCGCTGAACGGGTCGGAGTCGCCGATCTCGCCGGTCACCTCGAAGCCGGCGTCCTCGAGCACCGTCGAGCGCGAGGTCCAGGCGGACCTGCGCGGCATCGCGGACCGAGTCCAGGTAGATCACCGAGCCGCGCCGCGGCCGGCTCTGGGGGATCACGAGCCGCACGAGCAGCGACGGGTTGACCTTCGCCTTCTGCTCGAGCACCTCGCGCAGGCGGCGGCCGCCGAGCGTCTCGTTCGCGACGACGAGGATCTCGCTCATTCCTGGGACACCACCGCGACGCGGTCGGGCGCCGGGCGTCGGCACCCTCGCGCCGTCGCGGAAGACGGCGTGCTCGGCGCCCGGCACGCCGTACTCGTAGGGGCCGCCGACGATCGTCGGCAGCGAGTCGAAGTTGAAGATCGGCGGCGGCGAGGAGACCTGCCACTCGAGCGTCAGCGCCCGCCACGGGTTGGCGCCCGCGCTCGGTCCGCCGCGCCAGCTGGCGACCATGTTGTAGATGAAGATCAGCGTCGAGAGGCCGAGCGCGAAGCTCGCGATCGAGATCAGCAGGTTCCACGTCGCGAACTGCGACGAGTAGTCGGCGACGCGGCGCGGCATTCCCTCGATGCCGATCGACGTGCATCGGCGCGAAGGTCAGGTTGAAGAAGACCAGCGTCGTCCAGAAGTGCCATCTGCCGAGCCGCTCGTCGTACATCCGCCCCGTCATCTTCGGGAACCAGTAGTAGACGCCGGCGAAGATCGTGAACACCGACCCGCCGAAGAGCACGTAGTGGATGTGCGCGACGATGAAGTAGGTCTTGCTACACGTGCAGGTCGAACGGGACCATCGCGAGCATCACGCCGGAGATCCCGCCCAGCGTGAACATCGTGATGAAGCCCATCGCCCAGAGCATCGGCGTGTCCATGTGCAGGACCCCTCGCCAGAGCGTCGCGAGCCACGAGAAGATCTTCACCCCCGTCGGCACGGCGATGATCGCGGTCGTGATCATCATCGGGTCCCGGATCCAGCCGGGCATGCCCGACGTGAACATGTGGTGCGCCCAGACGGTGAAGCCGAGCACGACGATCGCGAGCAGCGAGAAGGCCATCATGCGGTAGCCGAAGATCGGCTTGCGCGCCTTCACGGCGATCACCTCGCTGATGATCCCGAACCCGGGCAGCATCATGATGTAGACCGCCGGGTGCGAGTAGAACCAGAAGACGTGCTGGTACATCAGCACGTCGCCGCCGCGGCCGGCGTTGAAGAAGTTGAAGCCGAGCGCCCGGTCGAGCAGGACGAAGAACTGCGAGGCGGCGATGAACGGCGTCGCGATGACGACCAGCAGCGAGGTCGAGAAGTTCGCCCACACGAGCAGGGGCATCCGGAAGAAGCTCATCCCCGGCGCGCGCATCGTGATGATCGTCACCAGGAAGTTCAGCGCTGTCGCGATCGACGAGGCGCCCGCGAACTGCACCCCGAGCGTGAAGAACACCTGCCCGATCGGCGCGCTCGTCGAGAGCGGCGCGTACGCGGTCCAGCCGGAGGCGAACGATCCGCCGGGCGCGAAGAACGAGCCGAGCAGCATCAGGCCGGCGATCGGCAGCAGCCAGAACGACAGCGCGTTCAGCCGCGGGAACGCCATGTCCGGCGCGCCGATCATCAGCGGCAGCACGAAGTTCGCGAGCCCGGCGAAGACCGGGATCACGAAGAGGAAGATCAGCAGCGTCGCGTGGACCGAGAAGAGGCCGTTGTAGGTGTTCGCGTCCACGAACTTGCCGCCCGGCGCGGCGAGCTGCGCGCGGATCAGCATCGCGAAGAGGCCGCCGATGATGAAGTACACGAAGGAGTGCACGACGTACTGGACGCCGATCACCTTGTGGTCGGTGTTGACGCGGAAGTAGTCCTTCCAGGTGCGCGCGCCGTGGCTCGAGTGGTCCTCCGGGCGCGTCGGACGCCCGATCGCCCAGTAGAACCAGTAGTCGAACGCCCCCAGGCCGATGAGGAACGCGAACGGCGCGGAGATCATCGCCACCTGCAGGATCGCGGTGCCGTCGACGATGTGGTGCAGACCGACGCGGCGCGGATCACGATGATCAGCGCGTAGGCGAAGCCGATCCCGGGAATCACCGCGAGGATCCCGCGGTGCAGGCCTGGTGCGCGCAGTCGAGCAGTCACTGCGATCCCTCCTGCTCCAGGGCATCACCGACGGCATGCCGCCCCGGCCCGCTCAGTCCGCTCGCTCGCCCACCACGCGCGCCGGCCGGACAGTCCACTGCTCGGATCTTCGCGGCGACGCAACGCATCCGCGGCGGGGCAGGCGGTGGCGGGACCGCGTGCGGACCACGCCGCGGCCGCGGCGATCGCGGCCGCGGCGTGCGATGAGGGTGAACCCTGCTGCCGCCGTCACCCTCGCCGTTCGCGGTCTGGCCGTCCGTTTGGTGGATCGCCCACCACACGATCCACAAGAGCCCGCCGATCGGGATCTTCAGCAGGAACATCAGCCAGACGAAGGTCCAAGTCACGCCAGACTTCACGCTAGCACCACCCGCTTGATTTGCAAAGGCTAGCTGGATAAAGTCGAGGAATGCTCGACCTCCCGGCCGACGGTCGACAAGCGCGACGCGCTCGCCCAGCCGACCCGAGCGCAGCTGTTCAGGCTGCTCGGCGAACGGCCCGCCACGACGGTCGAGTTGGCGCAGCGGCTGGACTTCACGCCAACGGCGTGCGTGTCCACCTCGACCGGCTTGAACGCGACGGACTGCTCATCCGCACCACCGAGCGACGTCCCCGCGGACGACCACGCAACCGCTGGACGATCGCGCCCGACGCGCGGCCCAGCGGCCAGCCACCACGCGGCTACCGCGACCTCGCCCGCTGGCTCAGCCGCGCGATCGACCCCCGGACGACCCAGCCTACGCGACGACTCGAAGCGACGGGCCGAGCAATCGGCCGCGAGCTCGCGCCCGCCAAACAATCGCAGCCCAGCCAAGCTCTCATCGCATCGCTCGCCGCACTCGGGTTCCAACCGCACATCCAAATAGGAGACCCCGGCGATTTCACGATCTGCCTGGACAACTGCCCCTACAGCGAAGCGGTCACAGAAAACCAGGCGGCGATCTGCACCCTGCACCGCGGCATCACCCGCGGCCTACTCGAAGTACTTGAGCCCCAGGCCCGGCTCACCGCGTTCGAACCCCAGGATCCGCACACCGCCGGCTGCACCATCCGCATCACCGGCATCGCCCCGCCGCGACCTACGCGTGAATGACCCGACCCAGCACACCCCCAGTCAGGTCGCTCAATAGCAGCGCACCACAGGCGCCGAAGACCCGTCTCTCAAGGCTTTGCTGGCGTTGGCCCAGCAGCGGGGCGGGAACCGGGCCGCTCTGATTCTGCCCTCCCCGTGTCCGCCTCCCGTCGGGACTGCTCGGTCGAGGGCAGGCTTCGGTGACGCGTTCATAGCTCGACTCTTCTGGGGCCGGCACATCTGCCCCATCCGCGACGCAGTATTTCGCGGCCTCAGTGCTCGATTTCAGTTACGGTCACCGGCAGTCCGAAGCGCTCGGTGATTTCCGCGGCGGAGATGTTCTCGCGGTAGGACTGTTCGGACTCGGGGTGGATGAAGAGCGCGACGCGGTCAGCGGGAAAGGTCTCCAGCGAGTCGGCGATTGCTTTCATCGGCTCGGACTCCCCGAGTTTCCTCGGCGGTCACGCCTTCGCGGTCAAGCTCGTCGACGCTCTCCTGCTGGACGGTTTGAGCCCGGGCGATCGCCTCGGCGGCATCCGACACCCAGAAGCGCAGCGCCGACTTATGCAGTGCGGGCGCGATCACCAACACCTCAGCGTCATCCGTCGCGCCAGATCCAATCACGGCGCGCAGGTGGTCAGCCGTGATCGGCTCGCTCGTGATCACGAGCAGCTTCACGGCACGGCTTAGCCCATCGCGGTGGGATCTCCTCGGCTCCGGCTTGAGCGAGCATGCACGTGCACGAGCCCGCGAGAACGAGCAGTGCAAGGAAGCTATCCCGCCGACGAGCGCCAGTACCAGCCACCCCCGCGCTCTGCCGAGTGCAGAAGCCCCCTCGGCGGGGATCTTAAGGTCGGGTCTGCGGGAACCGACGAGCGTCGCATTAGCAGGCTTTTCCTCGATCCAGGGTATCGAGTTTGATTTCGATGCAGTTGAGTAGTTCTTGCTAGGAGTCGCAGCACGTTTGGAGCGCCTTCAGACTTGAGTTCGGCGCTGATATTTGCGAGGTCGATCCTGGCGGTGGCGGCGTGCGCAGAATTTGGGCTGCGCCGGCGGGGTCGGTGTCGAGCGTGCGGGCGGCATCGAGAGAGGCGAGCACGACCCGTCGCTCACCACGCTTTCAAGATCGCCGACGCGCTCGGCGTGCGCGCTTCGGCGCCGCATTGGGAGGCCGAGCGGCCGGAGTCCTACGCGGCAGCGCCTGAGGGCCTTCGAGCGGGGCGAGCGTGGGCCTGGAGGCCTAGCTTGCGAGGGTGGCGGGGAGGGTGCGATGATGGCGCCGGTGACCGAGGTTCAGGGTGGTCGGGGGGCACTTGAGCGGATCACTGATGCGGCGTTGGCGTACATGCCGCTTGAGGAGCTGCTCGGCGAGCTGCTGGATCGGATCAAGGTCGCGATTGAGGCCGACACGGCCGCGATCTTGGTGGTTGATCAGGAGCGGCGCGTGTTGGTGGCGCGGGCGGCTCGTGGCATCGAGGAGGAGGTGCGCCAGGGCGTGACGATTCCGATCGGCCGCGGGTTCGCGGGACGGGTCGCGGCTGACGTCGTCCTGTAGTGATTGAGAACGTCGAGCACGCCGACATCTTCAACCCGATCCTGCGGCTCAAGGGGATCCGCTCGCTGCTGGGGGTCCCGCTGCTGGTCGAAGGGCGAGTCGTTGGCGTCCTGCATGTGGGGACCCTTGTGCCACGCCGCTTTGATGAGGAGGATGTGCGGCTGCTCCAGATGGCCGCTGATCGTGCTGCGCTGGCGATCGAACTCGCCGTCCTGGTGGAGGAGCGCGCGATGACCGCGGTGCTCCAGCGGCAGCTACTGCCACACCGCTTGCCCGAGGTCGCGGGGCTTCGGATCAGCGCGAAGTACCAGCCCGCCGTCGGGGCGCGGGTGGGCGGCGACTGGTACGACGTGTTTTGGCTCCCCGACCAGTCGGTCGCGCTGGTGATCGGCGACACGACCGGCCACGGCGTCGGTGCAGCGGCAGTGATGGCCGAAGTTCGCACCGCGCTGCGGGCGTATGCTCGACTGCGGATTGCGCTGCACGAGATGTTGGCGATGCTCAACGAGCTGATGATGGAGATCGAATCCCCACCGACGACGCTCAGCCTGATCGCGCTCGATCTCGACGCCGCGGAGCTGACTGGGATCAGCGCCGGACATCCACCGGCGCTGCTGCTGCACCCCGATGAAACCCGCGAGTTCGTGTTCGGCGCGAGCGGCCCGCCGCTGGGACGACCAATCTCATCGGGATATGAGGCAGAGCGCGTGCCGTTTCCGCCTGGCAGTGGACTGCTCCTTTACACCGACGGGCTCATCGAACGCCGTGGAGAGTCGATCGATATCGGACTCAACCGCTTGCGAAACGCCGATCTCGATCGTCACCCCGGCCTTGCGCTGGCCGACCGCCTCTTCGCCCAGCTCGGAGCCGACCACCCCGCAGAGGACGACGTCGCCGTACTCGCAATCGAAGCACGCGACTAGCTGCCGATCGGTCACTGACCCCACTACCGGAGTCTTCACGAAACTGGCATCGTGACAGCCATCTCCACCGCGGCGAATCGGCGGCGAGCATCCCCTCATCCCAGAAGGCACGCCGGCGACGGCTCGGACTCTTTCACAACTCTCCCACGCGGAGCGATTCTCAACGGCCGAGGAGCATCTGAGGTCGCGGCGAGCCGCCTGAATACCGCTACGACAGTCACTCGCGGCGCTCATGCGAGCCCGTAGCCGTCTGTCGTCACGGTTGGGTTGCTCGCCGCCGCTGACCCCGGCGTCGGCGTAGCTCACGTTGTCGGCGTCCTCGTCGTGACGCTCCTGTTGTGCGTGGGCCTGCCGCAAAGCATGAGCGCCGCGAGCACGACGAAGCACCGCGCCCGTAGAGGGCGACCGCAACGCCGAGAAGGGAAGCGGCCCGCTGACCAGTGGACCTCGGACCGCTCGACCCGTCACGAGTACGCCGACAGCGCCCGAGTTCAAGGTGAACTTACTGCCCCGAAATGGCCCGCGCTACCAGGTGCCGTTGACGCAGCCGCCGTTGACGGTGCCGCCGCTCGCGGCGAAGCACGACCGGGTCGTCGTGCCGCCGGTGCGGATGATCGAGAAGGTGTTGCCGTCCGTCGAGGCCGCGGTGATCGTGTAGCCGGTGGCGGTGGGGGTCACGGCGGACGCGTACGCGTTGCCGTTGCCCGACGAGGTCTGGATCGTGGCCTCGTACTGGTTGAGAACCTGCAAGGTCAGTCCCAGGTAGCTGCCGGAGTGGTCGGTCGAGTAGGTCTCGGTGGCGACCTGCATCGAGTGCGCCAGCTCCTTGGCTGCCGCGTCGCTCGCCTTGCTCTTCTGGTTGAGGAACGACGGGATCGCGATCGCGGCGAGGATGCCGATGATCAGGATCACGACGAGCAGCTCGATCAGCGTGAAACCGTCCTCGCCGTTGGCGATCTGTGCGTGGGGAGCGGGCGTCAACATGGGGTTGTTGTCGGCGCGTGCGGCCGGTCCCGTGAGGCGCGCCCCGTCAGAATTCCGACACCCCAGCGCTGTGCGTATCGGGGTTGCTCCACGGCCCAGCGGGATTACACGGTGGGCAGCAGCTCACCGGGAGGCGGGCCGTGGAGCATCCACGTCGTGCCGTTGCGGGTGAGTCGCCCGTCGTGTTCCAGGGCCTGGAGTGCGGAGGTGACGGTGGGACGTTTGGCGGCGACGAGCGCGGCGAGGGTCTCCTGGGTGAGCCGGACGGGCATCATCGAGACGCCGTCTGGGCTCACAGTGCCCCAGCGGTCGGCGAGATGCCAGAGCAGCATGTGAAGTCTGGTTTCGACCTTAGGTTGTTGGACGATTGCCATGTTCACGGCGAACCACCGCGATCGGCGCATCGCTCGACCGACCAGGTTTGCGGCAATCTGCGGGTAAGCGCTGACGCGGTGGGCAAACTCGAGATCGAGTATCGCGAGCCGACATGGCTTCAGTACCTGCCAGCCTTGCTGACGTGGCATGGACCCGGAGTCTTCGCGCTGCCACGGCCGCAGCAGATCCCCGGATGCGAGGAGTTCGATTCCGAAGCGTTCGGCGAGATCTACGCGTCGCAGGAGCATGCCGTCGAGCACGAGCAGCCCGAACCCACTCTGCAGCGAGATCGGCCAGTCGTCGCGGCTCCAGGTGCCTTGGGCCACATGCAGCACGGGCGCGCGGGCCGTGTCGATCGCCGCGGCGAGCGGTGCGGGATCGAGGCCCTCCCCAAGATCGGGATCCTCTTCAAGCACTCTGGCAACGCGAACACGACCCTTGAGGGTGCCGATGGCCGCCAGCTGCGCTGGGTTGCGAGCCGCTCGATCCACCAAGCGTGAATCTTACGTGCCAGTGTGGATCACACCCAGTGCCTCGCCGCATCGCGCGCAGGTGCTCGTCGGTCTTACCAGGTTCCTGTCGTGCCGGTGATCTTCGCGCATCCGCCGTGCGTGCTGGTCTTGCTCGGGATCTTGCACGAGCGCGCCAAGATCCCGGATTGGCCACGGGTGAGCATGAACTGGTTTCCTGTGGCAACGGAAGTCACCGTCAGCGTGTAAGTCGTCGCTGTCGTCTTGACGGCGCTCACATACGCGCCGCCGCCCTTCTTGGTAGTCGCGATCGTCGGCTCGTACTGAGCCAGTCGCGTCGCGGTAATCGACGCGTAGCTTCCTCCGGAGTCCAGCGCGGCGGCTTCCATCGCCACCTCGGCGGTGTTCACGAGTTGCTTCGCCGGGGCGTCCTGAGCGTCGGCACGCGCGACCATGAATGTAGGGATCGCGAACGCCGCGAGAACACCGATGACCAGCGTCACGACAAGCAGTTCGATCAGCGTAAAGCCACGATCGGCACAGACACGCTGTCGAGACTCCGGCACGGAGATCCCGTCGGCATTACCCACCAATGGTCCGAGGGTGAGTGTTCGATCACCGTGGCAGGTCAGAAAACCGACAATTTGGAGCTTGCGAGCCAGGATGCGCGGTCGGCCAGTCGGGCTGGGATCCAACGACCGCGTAGTCGACGTGACGGATCTCGACGGTCGGGCGGCTGAGGACGCGTTTCCGCTTCGAGTTTCGCTGTGCTTGGTGCGGATGAGTTGAGCGAGAGCATCGGTCGGCATCCGGCGCTGGGTTGGCGATGCCGTCGCTGTTGGGGTTGCGTGATCTCGCGTCGTTGATCCCGGTGTCCCGTCGCGAGCGGTCGTCGCTCGACGTGGAGCGCGCGCAAGGAGTTGGCTCCCGTGTCCGTGCCTATCAGAGAGCACGCGACGTGCTCTCGCGCCACGGTTTCGTCGTCTTGACGGGTCCACGGAGATGGCCAGAGACGGCGATCGCACGCATGGTCGCGTTGGCGCGGCTCACCACTGGCTGGGAGGCGCACGAGCGCGTCAGCCCAGAGCAGGTGTGGAAGGCGGGCGATCCCGGGCGATTCTAAGCGCGGGTTGAGCACGCCACCAGCACGGCGTTCGCGGCCTGCGGCTCGGATTGTTCACGCTGACCGGGGCTGAACTGTTCGCCACCACCGATGCCGGCAGGACCTGGCAACAGACGAACGTTCGCACGCCGCCAGGCATGTCGATCGACGCGAAAGACTGCCTCAGTCCGACGATCGGCTGGGCGGAAGCGGCCGGCCCGGCCATCGGCGACCCCAACCTATCTGCTGTGCACAACCGACGGCGGGCGCGCCTGGCGACGATCGACTTCCAGCCGTGAGTGCTACCCCCGCGCTGGCTGAAGCGCACAAGGGGCCGAACATCGGGCCACACGTCCATTTCCCGCAGGTCGCCCGCAAGAGACATCCCCCCGTCGCGACGACGCGCTCGGAGTGGACGAAGCCGAGGTCTGACGGCCCGCGGCGCGCGCTTGCACATCGCCCGCGTGAGCGGGTACGATCCGAGCCTCACGCGCGTGGCCGGTGGGCTGGTCGGCTGGAGGTCGCGAGAGTCTGGGCACCGGACACGCCTTCGGATCGGTTGGTCGCAGCGCGCGTTCAGTCACCGCGGGGAACATGGCCGCGACCGGGCCCAGCCGCTCGGGCCTACTCACCGGGACATCGATCGGGAGCTGGGGAACGCGGCTGGGGAACATCTTGCCTTTCTAGGCCCCACCGACTCCGAACCGTTGGCCAGAATACGGCTGATTCCATGTTTTCTTCGACTGGGCGTCAGCTAGGCCGTGGCTGACCGGTTCGGCACGGACGGGGGCGCATCCACAACGGCTACTCGGGCCCTGCCGGGCAAGCCTGCGTCCAAGTTGTGGGATTCTAGGGAACACAGTTTGGGAACACGGGCTCGCCGGCACCCATTTCACCGGCTCCACGCAGACTGAAACGCCCTGCATATTCGCTGATTCTGCCCACTGCGCGGCCTGGGACTCGAACCCAGCCCGCCGGATTAAAAGTCCGGTGCTCTACCCGATGAGCTAGCCGCGCGGTCCGCAGTCTACGAGCGCGGCGTTGGTGACCGATGCGACCGGTCGCCCGAGGGCGGCCAGCACCAGGCGGATCGCCATCCCGTGGCACACGACGAGGACCGGCGTCGGGCGTCGCGCGATCTCGTCCAGCGCCTCCATCACGCGCTCGGTCTGGTGTCGGAAGGACTCGCCGCCTGGAAACGCGAACTCGGGGTCCGCGCGCTCGAATGCGGCGAAGCCCTCGGGGTCCTCGGCGCGCACCGACGCGAACGTCCGGTCGGTCCAGAGCCCTGTGTCGGTCTCCACGAGCCGCCGGTCCTCGATCGGCTCGAGCCCCAGACGCGCGCCGACGATGTCCGCCGTCTCTCGCGCGCGCACCAACGGGCTGCACCACAGCTCGCGAAAGCCCTTCGGCGCGGCAAGCTCCGCGAGCTGCGCGGCCTGCTGGCGCCCGAGGGCGTTCAGCGGGACCGGTCCCAGCCCCTGGAAGCGGCCCTGAGCGTTGTAGTCGGTCTCGCCGTGGCGCGCGAGGAACACCCCGGCAAGCCGCGTAGACTCCCCAGGCCGCGCCCCCATGGTGTAGCGGTCAGCACGCGGGCCTTTCACGCCCGTAGCGGGGGTTCGATTCCCCCTGGGGGTATCGCCGTCATACGAGCCTCGACAGGCCGCCATCGACCAGCAGCCCGACGCCCGTGATGTAGCTCGCTCGCTCGGAGCACAGGAACGCGACGGCCGCCGCGATCTCCTGCGGAGCTCCGAGCCGCCCGAGCGGGACCTCGCTGCGTCCTATCTCCTCAGCAGCCTCGCGGCCGCCGCTCAGTTCGTAGATCCGGTCGGTCGCGATCCGACCCGGGAGCACGCTGTTGACCGTGATCCCCGAGGAGGCGAGCTGGCGCGCGAGCGTCTTGAAGGCCGCGAGCGTCGCTGAGCGGTGGCTGTTGGAGAGCATCAGGTTCGGCGCAGGCTCGCGGATCGCCCAGGACGCGATGTTCACGATCCGCCCGAAGCCGCGCTCGCGCATGCTCGGTACGACCGCCTCGATCAGCGCCATCGGCGCGAGCACGAGGGTGCGGTGCGCGAGCTCCCACTCCTCGCGCGGGTGCGCCAGCGCGTCCGGCCGCGCCGGGGGCCCGCCCGTGTTGGTGACCAGGATCTCGATCGGCCCGAGCGCCTGCCGCACGCCTTCGACGAGCGCGGGGACCCGGTCGAGGTCGGAGTTGTCGTGCGCGAACGCGAGCGCCCCGGTGTCGGCGACGACGCCATCGAGCGCGGCCAGCGTTCGCGCGACGACGGCGACCCGAGCCCCCTCCGCGCTGAGCTCCGTCGCAATCGCGCGGCCGAGCCCCTTTGACGCGCCGAGCACGAGCGCGACGCGGCCCGAGATTCCGAGGTCCATGCGCGCCATTCTCGCTGTTCGGCCAGAAGGCGTGACGAACGCGGTGCTCGAGCGTAGAAGGGATAGGACCCTTTTCACGACAGGAGGACGCGCATGCTCCGCACGAAGACAGTGCTCGCGACGGCAACCGCCGCGCTGATCGCCGCGGTCGGCGGCTCGCTCGGTGCCGCACAGGCCGACACGACCGGACCCAGCGGCACCACCGGCGCAACCGGGACGACCACGGTGAGCCCGGCGACGATCACCGTCAACGGCGCCGGCTTCGTCACTGGCGACCAGTCCGCATCGACGTCGACGGTCCAAGCGAACTACCTCACGGCCTTGGGCGCCGCTCTGACCGACGCGAAGACGAAGGCCACGATGCTCGCCACCCAGGTGGGCGACACGCTCGGCGCGGTGCAGAGCATCACCGAGCAGTCAAACGACAACGGTGGCTGCGGCCCCCGGTTGTTCGCTGCCGCCGGGACCGCGAAGGGCGCCCCGTCGGTTGCGCCGAAGCCGAAGAAGCACCGCAAGCCTCACGCGTCGGTTCGGGCCACCGCGATCGCTCGCGCTGCCGACAACACGATCAGCACCTGCACGATCGAGGCCGACGTCACCGTCATCTACGCGATGTCGCCGTCCTGAGCAACCCGCGCCGCGCGTCTGCGTTTCGGCAGCCGGCGCCCGGTTGCGCCCGCGGCGCGCTGTTAGCCTTGCTGCGCGCGTCGCGGGCGGTTAGCTCAGCTGGTCAGAGCGCCTGCCTTACAAGCAGGAGGTCGCTGGTTCGAACCCAGCACCGCCCAGTGGAGAAAGAAGCTGCAAAGCCGCATGTTGAGTCAGCGGAAGAGCGTGCGCTGGCGAGCGGATTCGTCCGCGGGTACCGCTTCCGGGTACCGCTTGGGGCGGTTTCGTGTCGGCGTTGGGGGGTGTCGCGCAGCAGGTTCCCGGGCGGTTGGGGGTCGTTGTGGCTGGGTGTGTGGCGGACGCGGGCTTCGATTTCGTCGCGCAGGAAGATCCAGCGGCGTCCGAGCTTGTGGGCGGGGAGGATGTCGCGGCGGGCGAAGTCGAGGACCGTCGACGGAGGGATGTGGAGGAGATCGGCTACTTCGCGCGCGTCGAGCACTTCGTCGCGTGTGAGTCGCGGCCGCGGGTGAGCTTCGGTGCCGGCGTGTCGTTGTTTAGCGCGGGGTGGGGTTGAGCCATTCGTCGGGTGGGAGTCCGCGGTCGAAGGTGTCGGTGCCGATGCCGGGGGTGTGGTCGAGGGTGTGGTGGAGGTCGGCGAGCTGGGCTTGGAAGGCGAGCTCTTCGCGGGGATCCTGGCCGTGGTGGTCGATCTGTAGGCGCCATGCGTCGAGTGCCGCGAGTTGTTCGATCCGGCTGGTGCTGCGCCACCATTCGGCTTCGAGGCGGTCGAGTTCTCGGGGGTAGCGCGTGGAGAGCGCGAGAACGGCGAGCCACAGCTCGCCGCGCCAAATGCGCCGCTCGGCCGAGTCAAGCGGATCGAGCCACGGCGGGCGCGTCGGGCGGGCGCGGATCGCGGCCGGCGAGCGTGCGGTCGTGATGTTCCGCTTCGCGGTGTGGTCAGTGAGCGCGAGATTGATCAGCGCCGCGGCGACGCGGCTGGAGGGCTGCCCGGCGGCTTCGGCGCGGCGTTCGAGTTCGTCAGCGATGTCGTCGGCGATCGTGACTTGTAGGCGGTAGCTCACGCTGGGTCTCCTCGGTCGGGGTCTCTGCTGCTTATGACCCCGAACCGGCGATGGCGGCCAACGAATTCGGTGTGTCACGAACGCTGAGGAGGAGCCATGTAGAAGTTATCTTCATAGGCGGTGCTGTGCGAGAGATGGAGGCTTGCTGGCCCTCCAGCGTCGGCCTGCGGGGGCGGGCGCTAAACCACCCTGGTGCTGCGTTGGCTGAAGACCGTCGTGGTGAGCGTTCAGGGAGAAGGCGCGGCTTGATCGCGTCAGGTGGGGACCAGGAAGACGTTCCAGAAGCGTCCGGTCGGGGTGTTCGGGTCGGGCGTCGCTGTTGAGGCGTCGTGAGTAGGTTGAGATGGCATCAAAACCGGGGGTCCTTGGTTTTCCCTCGGGATGAGCCTGGCGGGTGCCCGTGTTCCTGGCCAGGTGGTGTCCGGCGTAGAGGCGGCGTGAGCCTGGTCTGCGGCTCTTGCACGGAACGTGAGAAGGCGAGCGTCGATACGGCGTCCGGGACCGCAGGTCTCCAAGGTCGCGAAGGGAGCGTGCCAAGGCAGAAACCGAAGGCATTGAGTACCGATGCGGCGCTCGCTGGCGGACCGGCCCGTAGTAGCGGTGAAGCTCCTGCTCGCTGGGGTGGGGGTGGAGCGAAGGGGCCGGCTCACCAGGAATGTCGATTCGATCAACCGGGGATTGTGTCTCTGGGAGGAAGCGAGGAAACATGCCAAAGCCCAAGGACAAGTCGTTTGTGATTCCCAAGCAGTTGGTCTGGGAGGCGTGGCGGCAGGTCAAGGCCAACAAGGGTGCCCCGGGAGTGGACGGGCAGGACCTCGGAGTTCGAGGCCGATCTGGAGGGCAACCTCTACAAGATCTGGAATCGGATGAGCTCGGGGTCCTACTTTCCGCCTCCGGTGCGGGCCGTCGAGATCCCCAAGCCGCATGGTGGCGGGGTCCGGGTGCTGGGCGTGCCCACGATCGCAGATAGGGTCGCGATGACGGCGGCAGCCATGTTCTTGGAGCCGCTGGTGGAGCCGAGGTTCCACCCCGACTCCTATGGTTACCGGCCGGGCAAGTCGGCTCTGGAAGCGGTCGGGGTATGCCGGCGGCGGTGCTGGAAGTATGACTGGGTGATCGATCTTGATGTCCAGAAGTTCTTCGACGAGAGCGCCGTGGGATCTCATCGTCAAGGCGGTGGAGGCGGTCACCGACGCTCGCTGGGTGCTGCTGTATGTCAAGCGGTGGCTTGCAGCCCCGCTGCAGCAGCCGGACGGCACCCTTGTGCAGCGAAGCAAGGGCACTCCGCAAGGGTCGGCGGTCTCGCCATTCCTGGCGAACCTGTTCATGCACTACGCGTTCGATGCGTGGATGGCTCGGGAGTTCCCGGGCTGCCCGTTTGAGCGCTACGCCGACGACGCCATCGTGCACTGCACGAGCAGGCGGCAGGCCGAGGAGGTGCTCGCCAGGATCGCCGCGCGGATGGAGGAGGTGGGCTTGCGGCTGCACCCTGAGAAGACGAGGATCGTCTATTGCAAGGACGATAAGCGTCGGGGCGAGCACGAGCACACCTCCTTTACCTTCCTCGGGTTCGCCTTCCGGCCACGGGAGGCGATCAACAGCAAGAGCGGGGTGCACTTCACCTCGTTTTTGCCCGCGATCAGCCCCGAGGCGCTCAAGGCCATCTCCGCCAGGCTCCGCGAGATGCGGATCCATCGGAGCACGGACCTGTCGCTGGACGATCTGGCGCGATGGCTGAACCCCATCGTCGCTGGCTGGATGCGCTACTACGGCCGCTACTACCGGTCGATGCTCTATCCCCTCCTGCGGCGCGTCAACTCCTACTTGAGGCGCTGGGCAGGGAAGAAATACCGACGGCTGCGCTCCCACAAGCGGTTCCGCCGGTGGTGGACCGGGCTGCTCGCACGCGAGCACAGCCTGTACACGCACTGGCAGTGGGTCCGCGCGTACTGAGGCGCCGGTGAGAAGAGCCCGGTGACGGGAGACTGTCACGCCGGGATCCGAGGGAGCCGGGGGCTGCAACGCCCCCGGCCACCCGAGCTCCAGGGCCTGTCAGCGCTCGCTGCGCGTGCATCTAGTCTGTCCGGGCTGTTGGTGTCGTTGGTGCTGCTGGCGTGCGCGGGTGGCGGGCGCCGTAGGCGGTGTGGTGTCGGTGGGCGCTGGGCTCGTGGGCTGGGCTCGCGGTGGTCTGCGGGGGTGCTGGGTGTGGCGGCGCTGTGGGGTGTGCGCGGTGGGGGTGGCGTGGCGCGGGGTGAGGGGGCGCGACGCTGGCGGCGGTGCCCGGGGATCGGGCGATGCGATCGCGGCTCACAGACGGATCGGCCTGCTAGCGGGGATCGCCTCCGGCGCAGTGGCGCGACTCCGCCGACTGCAGGCCTCGCCAGTACCCGGACTCGGCGGGCCGATCGGGCGAGTGGGTGTCACGCGGGGGTGGGGCTCGTCGGATGGTCTCGTGTGGATGGCTGCGAGATGGACGAGTTGGCGCGGTGGCTAGGGTCACCGCCTCTGCGGTGGGTGCGCAGGTCGCGTCTCGCGCTGGTGGTCGCGGGTCGCGGCGAAGCGCTCCTGCGCGATCAGCGAACCGGCGCGAGCGACGATATGCGTGTGGGCGACGCCTTGTTGGCGGGGTGGGATCGAGCGCTCAGCGCCGGCGGGCTGATGGATGCCGCCGTGGCGGCGACGGCGGTCGCCGGCTGGGCGGCTGGCGGCGGGTCGCTGACGGTGGTGGAGGAGCGGGCGGTGGACTTGACGTTGCGCGCGGGGGTGGTCGCGAGCGATCTGCGTCGTCTGGTTCGCCTGCGCGAGCACGGCGCCGCCGTGTTACGCGCGGGGCGTGGGAGTGCGTTGCGTTGGCCGCCGCTACTGGAGGCGACGCGGGCCGCTCCGGTGACGGGTTGGTGTGGCTGGAGTTGGAGGATGCCGCGGCACGCGGTGCGGGCGAGTTGCTGGTCGCGGTGCTGTTAGCTGAGCAGGGCGCGTAGTCGCGCGCGGCCGCGCGAGAGCGTCTTGCGGTATTTCGCGACGCTCCAGCCGTGGTGGGCGCAGAACCAGTCCGGTCGCTCGCCTTGGGCCTGGGCGAGCAGCACGAGGCGCTGGTCGGCGGTGAGCTGGCGGAGCGCGTCGGCGAGGCGGCGAGGTCCTCGCGCTGCGAGCGACCTGCGCGAGTGGATCGCCCGCAGCAGCGGCGGGTCGGTCGTCGGTGATGGCGTCGAGGGGTCGTGCTTGGTGGAGTGCGGCGCTGATTGGGCTGCGTCCGGCGTGGGCGCGGTGGCGGTCGATGATTCGCGACTGGAAGCGCGGTCGAGCGCGGTCAGGACGCGGCCGGGCCGGCGAAGCGGCTGGCCGCGGCCGGCGGCGCCGAGCAGTTCGAGCGACGGCTTGGCCGAGCAGTCCTCGAGGTCGGCGGCGATGAGGCGGTGGTGGTGGATCGCGTAGGAGTCGCTGCCAGTTGGCGGCGGCGACGGCCGCGATCGCGTCGGCGTGGATCGTGGGTGTCGGGTCTCATCACGCCACCTCGAGCTGCGTCGAGGTAGTGGCGGACGAGCGAGGACCCCATGGGCACCCGATCGAGGGCGGCAGCTTGGGCGAGGTAGTCGGCGACGAGTGCTTGGAGCGCTGCGTAGGCGCCGGGGCCTTCCTGCTCGAGCTCACGCTCGACGAGGTACGAGCGTGCCGCCCCGGGGCTGGCGGGTCGGTCGGTGATGCGGACGACGCCGTCGATGCGTTGGCCGTAGAGGATGCGTTCGCCGGCGGTGACGGTGTAGCGGGCGAGCTCGACACGTTCCCCGACGCGCGACGTCGGGGCGGGCTTGGGTGACGGTCGGCGCGCTCATCGCCGTGGTCCCTGGTGGCGCCAGGTTGCGGAGGAGCCGTAGCCGCGGATCTCGTCGCAGCTGAGGCGCCGTTGCGTAGGCGTGCTGTTCAAGGTCGTCCCCACGGTCGGTGCGTCCTGCGGCCGGGAGTCGGCGGAGCCGCTCGATCTCCCGGCTCGCCTCGGCCGGTGTGTGGGGGTAGGTGAAGCTGGTCGCGGTTCGCTGTGCGAGCGCCTTGAGTAGGCGAGCTGCTTTGCGCTCGGCTCGACTGGAGGGGTGGGTGGCATGTCGGTCTCCCTGTGGTTGGGGTTGCGAGATGCCGGGCCCGGAGCGCGACGGTCGGGGTGGGTCAAGTGCTGTCCCGTCAGGGATCGCCGCAGGCGACGCGAAGCGCAGTGCTTGACGTGCCCCTGGACGGCGTGCTGGGCTCACCGGCGACTCGCCCCACACCCGGAGGGGACCCGGGCGAACCCGTTGCCCTCTGTGCGAACATACGTTCGTAATGGATGTTTGGGACGAGGGTTGTTCGTGACTTCGGAGGGCAGTGCGTACGCGAGGTTTCGTCGCGCGCTTGAGGTCGGTACCCCGCTGATGGTTCGCGCCGCGGCCGGCGAGCTGCAGCGGGTCGGGCTTGATGACGCGCTCGCGATCTGTCTGGTCTTCCTCGATGGCGAGCCCGACTCGTTCCCGCGCGCCGCGGCGCGGTGGGTGGCGCGGCTGACCCTCGAGCAGCCGGTGGCGTTGATCGACGCGAATCTCGCGCTCGCCTCGTTGGGTGCGCTCCAGTACGGCAACCAGCGCGCGGGCGCGGAGAGCCTGATCGAGCTCTGCTCCCGCTACCGGCTACCCCGCGTCGAGGTGATCCTCACGGTGTGGCTTGACCGGCACGGCCTGAATGTCTGAAACGCGCCGCAGGCACTCCCGGTCAGCTGGAGGACGCTGGGAGCGGGTCGGCGACGGCGTCAGGGGTGGTGTCGGTGCCAGCGAGTGCGGTCTCGACCTGTCGTGCGAGGCTGTCGATGAGCTGTGCGAATTCGGTAACGGCGTCAAGCGCGCCGTCTTCGCCCCACGCGGCGACGTACGGGATCGTTTCGCCGGAGACGTCGAGGCCGACCCCGCCGAGCACGATCAGGGTCGTGGTGTCGACGATGACCTCGGCTTGCTCGCGGGTGAAGCGTTGGTAGTCGACGCCGAGCGCGTGGATGCACTCGTGGACCAAGACACGGACCTGCGCGTTGACCGGCCGCCCGTCGTCAACGACGATCCGCTTGCGCTTGTTGTCACACCACCCGCCCGCCGATCCGTCGATCGACTCGAACGACACCGTGAACCCCAGGGACTGGGCAAACGTGCACAGCGGCGCGAGCAGATAAACGTGAGAGTCACCGGTCAACGGCTCGCAAGGCGGTTCGAGCGGGGCCTGTTCGACTCCGTCAATCGGTGTCACTTGATCCTGGTCGAACACAAACACCGTTCTGAAGAAGGTGATCGTCTCGCCGGTTTCAGCACCACTGATGCGGTCACGCTCCTTAAACGGCACCGGTGCGATAATCGCGATCGCGCGTTCACCCTTGACAACGACGTAGCCGAGACCGAGCCATGCTTTGAACCCGGCGACGAACGTCGCCTGCGGCCGCGCGAGCGCGACGAGCAACTGGTTTGACAGTGACAAACGGGCGAGTCCGGCGTGGGAGCGGATGTGCACCCAACGCCGCCAGCCCTCAGACGACAGCAGCTGCTCGGCTGCGTGTGTCAGGCGCTCACGATCGGCGCGCCGTCGCTCGGCACGCTCGGACTCCGACAGTCGCCGCGAGGAATACCTGGCCATCGTGACCTCCTTCTCCTGGGAGACCCGCCGGCTGCGGGCCTGGGGGCGTCCCAACCGCACCCGGAACGGGTGCGAAAATCAGACGGCCAGCCCGCCCGGCCCCACCCAGACCACTGCGGTCTGCCACAGCGCGCATCCGTGAACCGGGCCTACTGGCTGGGTGCTGCGCGGTTCGCGGGGAGCGCGCAACGTCGGGGTGCGGGCTGACGGATGACCGCAGCCCCGACGCTCGCGAACGCGACGCTAGGCGGCCTGTTCGGCGACGCCGTCCGACGCGTCGAGGTCGGCTTGCGTCTCTGCGATTGCGCTGAGCTCCTCGTGGCGCGCCTGGAGCTGCTCGGCGAGGGAGTCGCCTGCCGGGTGGTCCTGCTGGTAGCGCGCGATCGCTGCCTCGCGCTGATCTGCGCCGAGCGTGTCGAACTGTCCGACGAGCTGCGTGTAGGCGGCCTGGGCGGCGCGGTCTTCCATGTCGGCCTGCTCACGGTCGTCCTGCTCGCGTTCGCGTCGGTCGCGCAGCCGTTCCGTCGCCGCGGCCGGGAGCTGCTCCAGGCAGATCTCCTCGACAAAGCCGACGACGTTGCGCGCCCATTGCAGCCCCGCCCGGCGAGCCGACGTGTGGTAGGGGTTTGTGCGGTAGCGGTAGAGGTCGTGGCCGGAGCGGTTGATCGTGCGACGCATTCCTCATCGGCCAGCACTGCCATCGCGATCAGCGCGAGGCAGCGCCCCGCGATCTGCCCGGCCGCTGCGCGCACCCGCGAGATATCCGCGTGCCTTCGCGAGCGCCGCTGGCCGTTCGAGGTAGATGCGCTTGGTCTTGCGCTCTTGCGTCGTCTCCGCGCCACCCAGCCGGGGAACCCGTAGCGCGCGCCGCGCATCGCGAGCCCGTCGAGCTCTCCGTCCAGGTCGACCGCGGTCGAGGATCTTGACGACGCGCGCGTCGAGCTTGACGGTCGAGAGCGTCTTGACGATCGCCGCACCGAGGCGGTCGTTGTAGGTCTCGGCATCCAACCTCGCCTGCCGCTGCGCCTCGCGCTCCGCGCTGCGCGCCTCTCCGCGCGCGCTCGAAGTCCTCCTCGCTCACAGGCGCGCCGTTGGCGGCGCGGCAAGCGCCGCGGCGTGGTGGTCGCGTTCGCGGCGGACATGGGCACGCTCCTCGCTCAAACGGCGGGCGATGACGCCGGCCACCATTTCGCCGGCGACGTCCGCACCCACGACCAGCGCGGAGCGCCCGTGCGGCGAGACGAGCGCAGCGCCCAGGCTGCGGGCGTGATCGACCATCTCCCAGGTGATCATCAGCTCCGGACCCTGCCACCCCACTGCGGATCGAGTTCCGCGAGCCGCTCCAAGTCGCGCTGCCCCTTCTCAGCGAGCGGGAAGCTGCGAGCGGGTACGAGACGCCGGCGTCATAGACGCCGTCGGGCAGGTCTGGCGTGTCCCGCTGTAGCGGCACGTGACCGAGCCGATCGGGTCCGCGACGACATCGGCCCACTCCAGCGGCCGCCGCCACGATTGCTCGGGCGGCTGGGTGACACGGCGGTGGGCGCAGGCGGGCAGGCCGGGGTGGATCGCCGCGAGCTCGACGAGTGCTGGGACCGCGGCGAGCGGGATCTCCCCCGCGTCGATCGCACCGTGCAATTCGGCGGGGACCTCGAACAGGCCGAGGCGCTCACGCACCCGTTGCGAGCTGACGGAAAGCTGGTCGCAGATCCCCTTGCGCGTCAGCCCCGCGTCGAGCAGCCGCGCGAACGCGCGGCCTCCTCCAGCGGCGTGTGGTCGCTGCGATGCAGGTTCTCAACGATCGCATCGACAACGCCCCCTCGCCGTCCGCTGACCCAGATGACCGGACGAGTACAGGCACCTCGGTGAGCCCGACCGCGAAACAGGCGCGGTAGCGGCGCTCACCGGCGATCAGCGGTAGCCCCCGGCTGCTCGGCGGCGCTGACGACCAGCGGCTGCAGCAGCCCGCGGCGGGCGATCGAGGCCGCGAGCCGGTCCAGGCCGCGCTGATCGAACCGCCCGCGCGGGTTGAACCCGTCACGGACTTCGATCGCGCTCAACGGACCGTGCGCAACTCATCACGCGACGGGCCGGCAGTCGCGATGGTGGTGTGTCTGCGACATGGTCTCCTCCAATTGGATCGGGGGCCCGCGCGGGTGCGGGCCCGTTCCTCGACCCCCACGCACCCGCAGGGTGCGACACTCGGGAGAGGACGGGACCCGCACCCGGCCCGCGATCAGTACGCGTCGCGAACCAAGGCGACCACAACAAACCCGCGGCGCCGTCACCGCGGTGGGTCGAGTGTCTCGGCCAGCCGGCGGCGTAGCTCAACGAATCCGGCGCCGTGGGTCGGGATTGACCAGAAGGCGGACGCGAAGTCGTAGATTGCTGCCGCCACGTCGGCAGCCAAAACAGTAGAAGGTGCCGCTGGGGTAGATTGCAGGCTGGGCGTGTCGTCCGGATGGAATGGGCAGGTGATCTTGCCGGCCCGGTTCGCAGTCCGGCCGGTCAGTGCTCGCACGTATTCCCGGCGTCGGGTATCCACGAATCGACCGTCGACGCGTCGCCTGCCGCCGAGCGCCGCCGCGTGCTGGCGCTGCCGGGGGGGTGGCTGGTTGGGGCTCGGGGAGTCGCGGCGGTCAGTTCGGCGAGGGTATAGCGGAGGGCCGGCCGGTGGGAGACCAGTTCGACGGGCGCGGGTGGCGTGTGTTTGTGGTTGAGGGTGCCGGGCGGGCGGAGGACCCTGGCGATGTCGACGCTCGCGAGATCGCCGTCGAGTGGTGGCGAGCTGGCGGTTGGCGCCTCGACCAGGTGGTTGGCGTATGGTGTGCGTAGCTGCCAGTAGATGTGCAGGTGCCCGGGGGTGCCGGACGCGATGACCATCGTTGGCGGATGCTCGAACCGCTCGAGCGCTGTCGGCCGCGGCAGTGCTGTCGCACTCGATGAAGGCGAGGTGGGAGCCGTCGATCGCCTGCTTGCCACCAGAGCGGTTGGTGGTACGCAACGCGACGCCGAGATAGACGTCGCCGCTGTGGCGAGCTCGCGGATGCGTGCGGCGGCGAGCTCGTGGCCGTGCGGCCGCGACGAAGCTGCGCTGGACACGCGGGCTGACCGATAGCGCGGATTTCGAGGAAACGATCCTGCGGTTGGCTGCCAGCGAGCATTCGCAGATACGCCTCGAGTGGCGGGGCGACGCCGACATCCTCCGCTGGGTCGGTGGCACAGGTCGGTTGGGTTAGAACCCGATTCGCCATGCCGGCCAGCTTTTGTGTTCGGCGATCTGGAGTGCGGCGCGTCTCGCGCGAATCAAGGTTCTGCGGTTCGTCGAGGAGGACGACGCTGTCGTCGTCGACGAACACGGCGGTCACGGTGCCCGCTTCGAGGTCGACCTCGACATGCACCGCGGTCACATAGACGATCATTGCGCAGTTGATATCGCCGATGTCGTCGTCGATGTGGTGATGTCGTTGGTTTCGTTCACGAGAGTGCTCCGTCGCCGGATTGAGCTGAACGAGGAAGGGGGTGCCGGCGACGGCGGCCGCCGGCACCCGCCCCGGGCTCAGAACTCGATCTCGCCGTCCTCGTCGCCGGAAGCGCCCTCGGGCTGTGTCGGTGTCGGGGCGGCCGCCGAAGCGGACGCGGCCGATGACCTGGTGCTTGGAGCGCTTGCTGCCGTCGTCGGCTTCCCATTCGCGGTAGACAGGCGGCCGGTGACGGCGATCGCACGGCCCTTCGCGAGGTACTTGGCGCAGGCGTCGGCGCTGGCGCCGAAGCTGGCGACGTCGATGTAAAGCGGTGGCTGGTCGCGCTGGTCGTTGACCGCCAGGCGCATGTCGCAGACGCTCCGTCCGTCGGGCAGCGACCGCAGGCACCGGATCGGCGGTGAGGTGGCCGACGAGGGTGATGCTGTTGACGTTCGGGGCGCTGGTGCTCATCAGGGGTTCCTCCTTGGGTGGGTTGGTGTTGTGCGTCCGGAAGGGCAGGCGTGCGAAGCGCACGGAAAGGCCGAGCGCAGCGAGCCCGACCAGGGCCTTGCAGTGCCAGCGAGCCGTCTGCCACCGTGGCGCGACAACACGCAACCCGCCCATGCTGCGAGACCCAAGTCCAGCGGACCGTCCGGGGAGGGGCTACAGCAAACGCCCATCACCACGTGCCGGCGCATCGGTTGCTGGGCTGTTGTGGTTGGTCGTGGCATCGCGATCGGCTGGCCGGCGGCCGGGTGCGGTGCGCGGCTCTATCTCTTCTGACCCCAACCACGGCCGGGCGGCCAACGAATTCCGTCGCTGATCCTGCTCCGGCTCCCGGGCCGGCTGGATCGATGTCTTGGCGAATTCGTTGGCCGCGAGCGAGGGCGTTCGGGGTCATCAGCTGTAGAGGCCGGATTTCTGCCGAGCGACAGCTGGAGGTCGACGATGAGAACCCAACGCGCGCGCCACACCCGCGGCCGCACCCGCCTGCTGGCGCTTTTGGTGGTGCTCGGCGGGTTGTGGAGCGGGGCGGTGATGTGGGTGTGGACGCAGACCGCGCTGGTGTTGAGCGCGAGCGTCCCGGTCGGCCTGTCCCTGGGCGGCGCGCGTTCGGCGACGTGGCGGATGATCGGCACGGGTACCTGGGGTGACCCGGCGCGCGCGTATCCGGCCGCGTTCCGCGGCGAGCTGCCGGGTGGCGAGGCATTCATCGCCGCCGCCGTACTACTCGCGGCCGTAGTAGCGGGGGCGGTGTGGCGTGTCGCTCGGCGGTTCGCCGGTGGGGCGCGGGATCGCCGTTGGGCCTCGAGCAGGCTGGCGTTGCGTCGGCGTGCGATTGAGCGCGGCTGGGTCCGCCCGCGGATCTGGGCGCGCCCGGATGACCTGCGGCGCCTGTGGGTCTCCGGGACCCGTCTGGGGCCGTCCGTATCTGGGGTGGACGGGTAGGGCGCCGGCGCGGATGCTTGCCGCGGAGGTCGAGGTGCAGCCGTTGGTGGTGGCGCCGCCGCGGGCGGGCAAGTCGACCGGGTTCGTGATCCCGTGGCTGTTTGACCACGACGGGCCCGCGCTCGTGCTGTCGACCAAACGCGACGTCTACGACGCCACCGTCGCGCCATCGCGAGCGGCCTGGGCCGGGTGTGGGTGTATGACCCGTTCGGCTCCGAGGCGAGCGCGGGGTTCACGCCGCTGGTCGCCGCCCGCGAATGGAGCGACGCGCTGCGCACGAGCGAGGCGTTGGCGGGTGCCGCGCACGGCGATCAGAACAGCGCGGCCAGCCAGTGGTGGGACCAGGAGGCCGCGACCCTCATCGCACCCCTGCTACACGCCGCCGCGCTGGAGGGGGAGGTGATGGAGTGCGTGTTGCGCTGGCTTGACACGCGCAATTTCGAGGACGCGAAGCAGGCGCTGCTTGCGGCGGGGGTGCGCGCGGCGTGGGAGGTCCTCGACGGCGTCGGGCGACGTGACGTGCGTAACCGTGAGACGACGGTGATGAGCGCGGTGAACCTGCTGCGCGCGTACCGCTACCCGCAGGTCAGCCGCCACGCCTACGCGGACATCACGCCCGCCGCGTTCCTCGACGGGCACGCGAACACGATCTACGTCGTCGCGAGTGAGAACGACCAACGCGTCCTGCGGCCGGCGATCCTCGCGCTGACCAGCCGCGATCTACGAGGCCGCGATCGACAAGGCTCGCCGCTTCGGTCCGCTGCACCCGAGGCTGTTCCTCCTGTTGGATGAGGCGGCGAATATCGCGCCGATCCGGGATTTGGCGGCGTGGCTCTCGCAGTGCGGCGACCATGGCGTGCTCGTCGCGACGATCTGGCAGTCGATCGCACAGATCGACCACCGCTACGGGCGGCCCGCCCGCGACGCGATCCTCGCCGCCGCCACCTGCACAACTCTTCCTGCCGCCACTGGCGGACCCGACGACGACCGGCTATCTGAACGGCGTGCTGGGGGAGGAGCCGGTCGCGCAACAGTCGCGCCAGCGCGGCGGCGGCCCGGGCACACTCAGTGTCGCTCACCGGCCGGTGGCCAGTGCCCCTTGGCTGCGCCAGATCGCACGCGGCCGCGCGCTACTGATCTATCGCGATCTGCCGCCCGCCACGGTGCGCGCCCCAGGCTGGTTCGAGGACCCTCGCTTCGCCCGCCACACCGCGACCGCCGCGCGTTGCGATGCGCCGGCGGGCGGGACGCGAAATTCGTTGGCCGCACCCGGCGAGTTGGGGTCATAAGCAGTAGATGGACCCTCAACCGCCACCCGCCCGCCCGTGCGCCAGCGGCGCACCCAAGCGCACGTGCTGGCCGACTACGCTGGCCGTGGCGCCGCGAGCGTCGCCGATGACCTGCGCCGACTGGGGCTGCGCCCGGGCGTGCAGCGCGTCGACGCCGCCACTTCGGAGGAGGTCGGTGCGATCCTCGCCCAAGACCCACCGGCCGGTGCGAGCGCGGCGCGCAACAGCGTTGTCACGCTCTACGTCGGCGCCGCCCCCCACACGACAACCGCGGCGGACCCGCACCCCTCAGAAGGGACAGCCGTGGCGCCCGGTCCGCGGCGGCGTCGCAAGCCGAAACGCCTCGGCGCGCTGGACCCGCCACCGCCGACGTCGCATGGTGCGGCGGAGACCGGGAGCGGGTCTCGCGACCGGGTCGGCGCCGACGACGAAACGGTGGTGGCTGGGCCTGACAACGCCGGCGCCGAGACTGATGAGGAAGTGGTTGGCGAGGACGTTCCCGTTGGACTGCGGGTGCATCAAGACGACACGCCACGCGTGTCCACGGCACGGGGGGACAGCGCGCCAATTGCGCCACCGGCCACTGCCGAACCGTCGCTGGAGACGCGAGCATTGCTGACGCCGCTCGCGGGTCTGCCGCGCCGGTTCAAACCGAGGGGTCGCTGGCGCGTGGCGCGGCGGGCACGCCTCGCGATCGTCAGCGGAATCGTCTGCGTGCTGGCGCTGCTCGCGATCGCTCTCGCCGGACACCACCAGCCTCCCGATCGCGGCGGCCTCGCCAACCGACCCGCGGTCAGCGATCCCGCGGTCGTCGCGCACCGAGACCGCACCCCGCCCGCAGCAAGTCGGCCGCAGCGACGTGTGCACCCGCGCGTGCCTCGCCACGACGCACACCACCAGTCGAGCCGCCCGGCGCACGTGCATCGGCCGCGTTCGAGCGCGGCGGTGGCGCCGGCGCAGCCAGCGCGACACCGGTGGCGCCCGCCGGTCAGCCAGGTTGCCGCGCCGGCGGTCCAGTCGCCGGTCACGCCTGCGGCCGGCGGACCGGGGGTGCTCGGCGGGCAGATCCCGGGCGGTCCGTTCTCCCCATGAGCTTCGAGCGATACCCACGACACGACGGAGGTAGCGGCAATGTTGGCGACGGGACGAATACGAGTGCGGGCGGTTGCCCGCCGGATCGGACCCGCCGTCGTGGTGGGCGGGGTGACCGTCGTTGCGGCCGTTTTGGCGTCGAGCGGCTTACGTGCACGCGTTGCAGGCGGCGGGCGCGTTTCAGGGCACGCCGATCACCGGGGTGGAGAACTTCATCAACAGCCTGAAGGGCAACCTCGTGTGGCTCGGCGGCACCGTGATGGCGCTGGTCGTCGTGGTCGTCGGCTTGCTGTTCATGGCCGGCCACTCGCGGGCACAGGACTACGCGATCAAGACGATCGTCGGCCTCGCGATCATCGCGTCGGTCGGCGGCATCGTCGCCTAACCCCGACCACGAGAAGACCGCCGGCCGCGTTGGCCGGCGAGTCGTCGCGGCGACGCTGATCGTGCTCGCCGGCGGGCTGCTCGCGGCACCGGCAGCGTCGGCGGCCGGCCTGGGCGCGGTACCCCTGGGCCTGTCGATTTCTGGGGATTCACATCGGGATCCATATCCCGTCGGTGGGGGACATCGTCCACGCGATCGTCAACCTGTTCTTCGGCACGCTCGCCAACGCGCTGGTTCCCGGGTTCCTGCGCCACGCGACGGTCAGCGTGATCCAACACTTGGTCGCGGTCCCCGATCCGGCGGCGTGGCCGAACGTGGGGCGGCTGGTCGGCGACATGATCTACCTCGCCGCGTCGCTCCTGCCCGTGATGCTGACGGTCGCGGTGCTGCGCTACTGGGCGGTCGGGTTCACCGGCGCGGCGCATCCGGCGAACGCGCTGCTGCGCGCCGTCGCTGCGGTCGGTCGGGCTGGTGCTCTACCCGTGGGGGGTCAGGCAGCTGGTCGGCCTGGTGAACGTGCTGACGCACGCGATCCTCGGCTTCCCCGCCGTCTCCGACGGTCTGGGACGGATGGTTGGCGTGATGTTCGGCGGCGCCCTGTTGACCGGGACGGGTGGGGTGTTCGGTGCGATCCTGGTGATCGTCGGCGTCGTCTTCGCCGCCGCGCTCTACGCAGCACAGGTGCTCGTGATGCTGATGTTCGCGGTCCTGTTCGTCGCGGGGCCGCCGTTGATCGCGCTCGCGGTGCTGCCGGAGACCGCGCACCTCTCGCGCACCTGGTTTCACGTCCTGGTCGGCATCGCCGCTGGTCCCGCTTGGCTGGACGGTGCTGTTCGCCACCGCCGGCGCGTTGGCGCTGGACGCGACGGATTTCACCGGCGGGGTGGGCGGGTTGCCGTCGACGTTCGCGGCGGCGTTCGCCGCGCTGATCACGTTCGTCCTTGCGGTACGGCTGCCGCTGTTGGTGCTGGGGGAGCTCCGGAACCTCGCCCGCTCCGGGCTCGCACGCGCGCCGCGCACGACCGCGGGCTCAGCGGCGGCGGCGCAGGGGACGGCGCGGGTGGTGGCGGCGCGCGAGCGGCTGCGGCGCACGGCGGTCGACGGGCACGATGTCGATGGGACGCAGCGTCGGCGCGGCCGCGGGCGCGCTCGGCGCGCCGCGCGGCGGTCCGCTCGGTGCCGCCAGTCGAGCCAGCGCGTCGCTCGCGCGCCGTAGCGGCGTCACGCGTGCGGCGCCCGCGATGGCGATGGCCGCCGCCGCTGGCGTTGGAGTCGTCGGGGGCCGCGTGAGCGGGTCGCGCGCGGGCCGCTCTCGGGTTGCCCGCGCGGTGGGTGATCGGTTCTCCCGCGCGGGCGCGATTCTCGCCGGTGCCCCGGCACAGGCTCGCGCCGCCGCCACCCGCACCAGCACAGCACGGACCGCGAGCCGCTCGCGCACCACCGCCCCCGGCAGCCAGCCCGGCACTCGCACGACACCAGGAAGCTCGCCGGCACAAGCGGCGCAGACGCGCGGGGGCGCAACGCCGACCTCGCGGGCGACGCCCCGTCCACGCCCCGCCCGGCGCGTCCCGTCCCGCCGAGACCCGTACCGCCGCGCAGCGCGCCAGCTCGGCGCTGCGGCCGCGAGCGGCGGCAGTCGCAGCGGTGCGGGGCCGCCGACACCGGTGGTCCGCCCGGACGCGCCCACGCCTGCGCGCGTGGCGCGAGAGCGGTCCCGCGCCAGCGGACGCGAAGCGGCCGCTCGGACCACCGCCCGCGCGGCCTGCACCGCCATCCCCGACGCCGCCGCCGACAGCTCCACCAGGCGCTCCGGCGATGGCACGTCCGCCGACGCCACGGTCGGCCGGGTCACCGCCCGTCGCAGCCGCCTGCCGTGCAGCCGCCCGTGAGGAGCTCAACGCCGCCGCCGCGGGCACCAGTGCCGCGGCGGCGGACAGGCTCGGACCGGACGGCGCGGTCGGGGAGGGGTGAGGGCGGGTGATTCACCGCACCTACCGCTCGTTGGACGCGCCGGTGAAGCTGGTCGGGTTCACGCTGCGTCAGTGGGTCGCGATCCTCGCCGGCGCGGGCCTGGTGATCGGCCTCGTTGTCGCGGCGGGGTTGCCGGCGAAGGCGGCGATCTCGCTGTGCACGCTGTTGATCGGCGTCCCGGTCGCGATGACGTATGTGTCGGAGAACGGCGGGCTGGCAGCTCGCCACGATGCTGCGCGACTGCGTGCGCTGGCGCCTGCACGCGCACGAGCTCCCAACTGCCTGCCCGCCGCGCGCGCACACGCCCGGCGTCCAATTCGACCGCGACACCGCAAGCGTATTCGAGCGCGAAGCGACCGACCTGCCGGCCGCCGGTCGCGCGGGGGTGGGGGGCATGAGGCGGTCGTCTGCGTGGGCGGGCGATGTGTTCCCGGTCGCTGCGATCGACGCCGACGGCCTGATGATGCGCGAGGACGGCGCCTACGTGCGGTTCGTCGAGGCCTCGGTCGTCAACGCGCTGGTGTTGGACGAGCGCGAAGCGGAGCGCGTCTCGGTCGCGTTCGGCCAGCTCGCCGCGCGGCTGACCAACCACCAAGTCCTGCAGCTCTATGTACAAGCGAGCCCGCTGCCGCTCGAGACACTGCTCGCCGCCGAGGCGCAGCGCACAACTGCCGCAGCTGCGCGCGGTCGAGACCGGGCGCGGGCGCGGGCGATGCGGGCGCTCGCTGCCGGGCAGGCGCAGTCGCTTGCGCGAGCACACCGAGAGCGCGGCGGCGGTCGCGCTGCGCCACATCGTGATCTGCCCCTGGCAGCCAGACACACGCGGCCTGCTCGCGCGCGGCGGCAACCGCGCGCCCGATCTCGGCGGTGGTGCATGAGCGCGCGGTCGCGCGAGTCCGCAGCGCCACACGGAGGGGGTGCGCGCTGATCTGGAGGCGATGGACCTGCACGCCCGCGTGCTCGACGGCCGCGAGGTACTCGACCTCTGCTGGGCAGCGCCTTGACCCGCACGCCGCCGCAGCCGGCGAGCGCCCGCCGAGCAGCCGCAGTCCTGCGTGCTCGGCGGGCCGGCCGCCGGGCGAGAGCGCGCAGCGACGCGGCCGACACGCGCGCGGGCGCTGCGCGAAGCGGTATGCACCGCCGACATTGGCGCTGCGTGATCCGGCGACGATCCGCGTCGGCGGGTGCGTGGAGTTGGTGTCGTATGTGTCGCTCGCGCCGGAGCTGACGTGGCTTGGGTGGGTGCTGCACTTCATGCAGGCACCGCGGCCGTTCGTGCTCTCGGTGCATGTGGAGGGGACGGAGCGCTACCGCGAGCGGTGGCGCAACGCCGCCGCTACAAGCGGCTCTACGGCGTCAACCGCGGCAGCGAACAACGCGGCCGCCCATTGGACCCGCAGGCCCGGTTGGCGGAGGAGGAGGCGGCGGAGCTCAACGACGAGCTCGCGACCGGCACCGGCACCGGCATCTACCGCACGAGCATCTACCTCGCGCTGCGCGAACCAGGCCCAGACCCGCAGCTGGACGTGTTGCGGGAGCTCGCGACCGCGACGGGGCGGGAGGTGATGATGGCCAGCGACGCGCGCGTGCTGCCCGGCCTGTTCGCGCAGGCGCCGCTGTGGCGCTCGACGCTGCCGCTCGGCATCGACGTCGCGCGCCGCCAGCGGCGGTATGTGACGCGCAACGTCGCGGACAGCTTCCCGCTGGTCGGCACGAGCTGCGGCAGCCCGCGCGGGATCGTGTTGGGGATCGCGACGCCGGGCCGCACGTTGAGCGCCTTGACCCGTTTGATCGCGCAGCACGAGAACCACCTGACGCTGATCAACGGCATGTCCGGGAGCGGCAAGACGATGCTCACGGTCCTGCTGCTGGCCCGGGCGGTCGCGCAGGGCGCGGTCGGCTCGGATCATCGACCGCGCCGGCCACTTCGACTTCCTCGTCTCCCTGATCCCGGGCGCGCGGACGGTCGCGGTCGGCGGCGGCGGGCACGCGATCAACCCCTGGGATGTCCCCGACCCGGGAGCGGGTGGAGCCGGAGAAGGTCGACTACCTGCTGTCCCTGCACGCCCTCCTGCTCGGCGAGCATCACGCCGACCGCGACCAGTACGGGCTCAGCGACCTCGAGCAGAACCTGCTCGGCCTCGCGATCACCCGCGTCTATGACCGCTGCGACCTGACCGGCGAGCCGCCGCGCGAGCTGCTTTTACAAGAGGAGCTCTATCAGCGCGAGGCCGACGAGAAGCAGGCCGGCGCGACCGAGATCGCCGCCGCGCTGCGCAACCTCGCGATCCGCTTGAACAACTACGTCCTCGACGGCCCCTACGCCTACCTCGCAGACCTCCCGACCACGGTTCCCAACGACGCGCCACTGGTCGTCTTCGACACGCGGTCGATCCCGGAGGCGAAGGCCGCGGCGGCGCTGTTCGTGATCTGCGAGCACGTCCGCTCGCGGATCGAGGAGCGCCGCCGCACCCACCTCGTCGGGTCGAGCCGCGGGGGACGGGTGGGCGGGTCGGTCGTTGTTGGTGATCGATGAGGCGTGGAAGCTGATCGAGCGCCCGGCGACCGGCCGCTGGTTCAACGAGTTCGTCCGCCGCTCCCGCCATTACGCGCTGTGGCTGGTCGCGATCAGCCAACAGCTCTCGGACTTCGACAACGACGCACGGCCGCGCATTGTTGGCGAACGCGGCGATGAAGGTGTTCCTGCGCCAACAGGCCGGCGAGCTCGCGCACGCCCGCGCGGCGATCCGCCTGAGCGACGAGGAGGTCCACACGATCAGCTCGCTGCGCACCGCCAAACGCGACTACGCGCTCGCGTACGTGATCAACGGCACGCGCGGCCGCGGCACCGTCCAGATCAAGGTCGGCCCGCGCGAGTACTGGACCGCCACCTCAGACCCCGACCGCGACGAGCCGCTGCGCCAACACGCTCTCCGCGAGAGCAGACGGCGACGCCTGGCAGGCGCTGGCGCTGCTCGCCGAACCCCGCCTGGCACCGACGGCTCGCCGCGCGGCCGGGGAGCGCGACGGTGAGCGTTGCCGTGGAGCTGCCGGCCGTCTGCTCACCGGCACGCCGCAGGGCCGCCGCGCCGCGCGGTGGGCGGCGGGCGTCGCGATCGTGGTCGTGCTCTCCCCGGTGATCCTCGCCGCCGGCGTGCTCAGCGTGTTCTCCGACACCAAGAGCGCCGTCGAACAGCAGCTCAGCGCCGGCCTGATCGGGAGCGGGATCGTCGATCCCGCCCGGTGTTCGTCCCGATCTTCAACGAAGCCGCGCAGACCTTCGACGTCAACCCCTACCTGCTCGCCTCGGTCGCCGACCAGGAATCCGGGTTCGGCACCGCCAGCGGCTGGACGACCGTCAACACCGCCGGCTGCGTCGGGTTCATGCAGACCTGCGTCGGCGGCCGCGCCGGCGACTCCTGGGACTCCACCGTCACCCTCACCGCCAACCCGGCGCTGACGCTGCCCGAGCGGTTCGCCTACCAGCTCGCGCCGCGCCCAGCGCCATATCCGCTGGAGAGCCAGCAGCCACCCCTCCTACGACGACCCCTTCGACGCGGTGATGGCCGCCGCCGTCGAGCTGCGCGGCAAAGTCGACGGCGCCCCGATCCCGCAGCTCGACCAGACCGCCTACCAGGCGCTGTGCGGCTACTACGGCGCGTGCGCCGACCCGGCAGCCAACTACGCCGCCGACGTGCTCGCCCGCGCCAAGCGATGGCAGGCCGAGAGCGCCCTGATCAACGCCGGCGGCGGCGCCGTCCCGCTCGTCATCCCGCCCGGCAGCCAGCTGCAGCAGCTGGTCGCGGTCGCGAACGAGATCGCCGCGATGCGGATCCCCTACTGCTGGGGCGGCGGCCACGCCACGACGCCTGGCCCCTCACCCGGCAGCTGGTGCCAAAGCGCGACCGGCAACCAGGTCGTCGAGCGACCCCGAGCCGGGCCTTGACTGCTCCGGCGCGGTCCGCTGGCTGCTGACCGCATCGGCGTCGCGGACCCGGGACCGATCGCATCCGGCGCGTTCGGCAGCTGGCTAGCGCCAGGGCCCGGAACGCACGTCGACGTCTACT
>CAVPGG010000120.1:0-10087 GCA_963703755.1 uncultured Pseudomonadota bacterium | reverse complement strand
CCGTTGGCATGTCAGGGTGAGGTGAGGCCATTTTCCATGGTCAGGGCGTGGAGGGCAGGGATGTTCCAGCGATCACAGTGAGCCAGCAGGACAGACGTCGCTACCGCAAGAAAATGCACAGTTGCCTAGATGTGCTGGCCCGGATGCTCCGTGAGTCCCGGTTCGATACCGGGCAGGAGCAGATGGGTCTCGAGATCGAGTTCAACCTGGTGGATGAGGCCGGCTCGCCGTCGATGAAGACATCGAGGCGTTGAAGGCGATCGACGACCCAGACTGGGCCGCCGAGCTGGGCCAGTTCACTTGGAGATCAACGTGCCGCCGGGACCGCTGTCCGGCGATGCGCTGGCGCAGCTGGAGCGGCATGTCCGGGCCAGCATGGATCGCGCCGACCGGCGGGCGCGGGAGGTGGCCTGCCGGATAGCGATGATCGGTATCCTGCCCACGCTGGGCGAGTCTGACGTGCGAGAGGAGTCGATGTCGGCGCATCCGCGCTACTGGCTGCTGAATGAGCAGATCTTCGCGGCTCGCGGCGAGGACGCGCGGATCCAGATCGAGGGTCCCGAGCAGTTGCTCACCCATGTGGACAACATCATGCCGGAGGCCGCCTGCACCAGCGTCCAATGTCATCTGCAGGTCAGCCCGGAGGCGTTCGGCAATTACTGGAACGCCGCCCAGGCCGTGGCGGGCGTGCAGGTCGCGCTGGCCGCGAATTCGCCGTTCCTGTTCGGCCGGGAATTGTGGCGGGAGACCAGGATCACACTGTTCCAGCAGGCCACCGACACCCGCCCAGAAGAGCTGCAGGCGCAAGGGGTGCGGCCCAGGGTGTGGTTCGGGAGACGGTGGTCGCGGCTTCGGTGTTCGACCTGTTCGAGGAGAACATCCGCTATTTCCCGGCGCTGCTCCCGCTCTGTGAGGACGAGGAACCAGTGACCCAGCTCGAACTGGGCGGCACTCCGGAGCTAGCCGAGCTGACCCTGCACAACGGCACCGTGTACCGGTGGAACCGTCCCGTGTACGCGGTGGTGGACGGCCAAGCCGCACCTACGGGTCGAGAACCGGGTGCTTCCAAGAGGCCCGCGGGTCGCGGACGTCGTCGCCAACGCGGCCTTCTATTACGGCCTGGTCCGGGCGCTCGCCGAGGCGGAACGGCCGATCTGGACGAGGATGTCCTTCGCGGCGGCGGGAACGAACCTGTTCGAGGCGGCCAGGCACGGGATCGACGCCCACCTTTACTGGCCCGGGCTCGGCGTCGTCCCAGCGACCGAGCTCACCCTGCGCAGCCTGCTTCCGCTGGCGCGGGACAGGCTACGCCGGTGGGGAGTGGACCAGGGTTACGCGGAGCGGAGCCTGGGCATCATCGAGCAGCGCTGCCTGGCCGGCCGGACCGGTGCGACCTGGCAGGCCGATACGGTGCATGCCCTGGAGCGGGGGGGCGGGCTGTCCAGGACCGCGGCCCTCCGGCAGATGACACAGCGCTACATCGAGCACATGCACACCAACGAACCAGTACATACCTGGCCTACTGGGTAAACCCGGGGTTGGGGATGCGGCCCCATGCCTTCAGGGACGGTCGGTGCGTAGCACATGAGTCCGACGCGCGGCGGCCTGGCCCGGCGCGGGGCCGCTTCGCGCTGACGCCGATCAATCGCCGGCGCTGGGAGAACTTCAAGCGCAACCGGCGCGGCTACGTCTCGCTGTGGATCTTCATCGTGCTGTTCGTCCTCACGCTGTGCGCCGAGCTCATCGCCAACGACCAGCCGCTCTACGTCCGCTACGATGGCACGAGCTATTTCCCGGTCTTCGTCACCTATGCGGACACGACCTTCGCGGAACCGGGCAACAAGGACGTGCTCGGCACCGCGGCCGATTACCGCAACGATGCCGACCTGATCGAGCGGATCACCAAGAGCGGCGGCTGGATCCTGTGGCCGCCGATCCGGTTCAGCTACGACACCCGCATCGCCAACCCGCCGATGGCGTTTCCCTCCAAGCCGACCTGGACGCTGACCAAGGAGGACTGCGCGAAGGCCATCGAGGGCAAGTTCGCCAGATGCGACGACCAGCTCGAGGCGAACTGGCTCGGCACCGACATGAACGGCCGCGACGTGGTCGCGCGGCTGATCTACGGCTTCCGCATCTCGGTGCTGTTCGGGCTCATCCTCACGGTGCTGTCCTCGCTGATCGGCGTCGCGGCCGGCGCCGTGCAGGGCTACTTCGGCGGCTGGACCGATCTCCTGTTCCAGCGCTTCATCGAGATCTGGACCTCGATCCCGGAGCTCTATCTGCTGATGATCCTGGCCTCCGTGCTGGCACAGGGGTTCTTCATCCTGCTCGGCATATTGCTGCTGTTCTCCTGGGTGCGCCTCGTCGGCGTGGTGCGCGCCGAGTTCCTGCGCGGGCGTAATTTCGAGTACATCCTGGCGGCGCGCGCGCTCGGCGTCTCCAACGCGGTGATCATGTTCCGCCATCTCCTGCCCAACGCCATGGTCGCCACCATGACGTATGTGCCGTTCATCCTGTCGGGATCCGTGATGACGCTGACGGCGCTCGACTTCCTCGGCTTCGGCCTGCCGCCCGGCTCGCCGTCGCTCGGCGAGCTACTCAACGAGGGCAAGGCGAATGTCGGCGCCTGGTGGCTCGGCCTCTCCGGCTTCTTCACGGTGGCGATCATGCTTTCGCTGCTGATCTTCATCGGCGAGGCGGTGCGCGACGCCTTCGATCCGCGCAAGGTCCTCCAGTGAGCGCGATGGCCAAGCCCGCACTGCCCTTGCTGTCCGTCCGCGACCTCTCGGTCGCATTCCGCCAGGGCGGGCGCGACACGCTCGCGGTCGACCGCATCTCGTTCGACATCCGCAAAGGCGAGACCGTCGCGCTCGTCGGCGAGTCCGGCTCCGGCAAATCGGTGACGGCGCTGTCGCTGATGAAGCTCCTGCCCTATCCGCCGGCGCATCATCCCTCCGGCAGCATCCTGTTCAACGGCAAGGACCTGATCGTGGCGAGCGAGGCCGAGATGCGGCGCGTGCGCGGCGCCGACATCTCGATCATCTTCCAGGAACCGCTGACCTCGCTCAATCCGCTGCACACGATCGAGAAGCAGATCGCCGAGATCCTCGCGGTGCATCGCGGCATCGTCGGCGCGGCGGCGCGCGCGCGGGTGATCGAGCTCCTGACCCAGGTCGGCATTCCGGACCCCGAGGCGCGGCTCGCGAGCTACCCGCATCAGCTTTCCGGCGGCCAGCGCCAGCGCGTCATGATCGCGCTCTCGCTCGCCAACGAGCCCGATCTCCTCATCGCCGACGAGCCCACGACCGCGCTCGACGTGACCGTGCAGGCACAGATCCTCAAGCTGCTCAAAGACCTGCAGGCGCGCCTCGGCATGGCGATGCTGTTCATCACCCACGACCTCGGCATCGTGCGCCGCGTCGCCGACCACGTGCACGTGATGACGCAAGGCAAGATCGTCGAGCACGGGCCGGTCGAGCGCGTGTTCACGGCGCCGCAGCATCCCTATACGCGGCAGCTGCTCATCGCCGAGCCGAAGAAGGAGCCGGCGCCGCCCAATCCGTCCGGCCCGGTCGTGGTGCGCACCGACGGCCTCAAGGTCTGGTTCCCGATCAAGCGCGGCGTGCTGCGCACGGTAGTGGGCCACATCAAGGCGGTCGACGGCGTGAGCCTCGAGCTGCGCAAGGGCGAGACGCTCGGGGTGGTCGGCGAATCGGGCTCGGGCAAGACCACGCTCGGGCTCGCGATCCTGCGGCTGATATCGTCGGACGGGCCGGTGGTGTTCATGGGCGACCAGTTGCAGGGGCTCAAGTTCAAGGCGATGCGGCCCTACCGCCGCAACATGCAGATCGTGTTCCAGGACCCCTACGGATCGCTGTCGCCGCGCATGTCGATCTCCGACATCATCGAGGAAGGCCTGTGGGTGCACCATGCGAAGATGCCGGCGGACGAGCGCGAGCGGCGCGTGGTGCGTGCGCTCACCGACGTTGGCCTCGAGCCGTCGACCCGTTTCCGCTATCCGCACGAGTTCTCCGGCGGGCAGCGCCAGCGCATCGCGATCGCGCGCGCGATCGTGCTGGAGCCGACCTTCGTGGTGCTCGACGAGCCGACCAGCGCGCTCGACATGCTGATCCAGTCGCAGATCGTCGCATGCTGCGCAAGCTGCAGCGCGAGCGCGACCTCACCTACATGTTCATCTCGCACGATCTCAAGGTGGTCTCGGCGCTGGCGAGCCGCATCATGGTGATGCGCCAGGGCAAGGTCGTCGAGGAAGGCGCCGCCGCCGACGTTTTCGCGCGGCCGCAGTCCGCCTACACGCGCGCGCTGTTCGCGGCCGCCTTCAATCTCGAGGCGGTTGCCGGCCATGTGGTCGCCGAGTGACGCGGACGGATTGCCGCCGGGGCGCCCGCACATGAGCGATGACGCGATGGCGGACGCGCTCGCCGACAAGGCGGCCGATGCCGCGGTGTCGCCCGGCAAGGTGATCGGCGACGGTTTCCACCGGCTGGAGCGCTTCTCGCTCGCCTTGCGCACGCCGGACGGACAGGCGATCGACAGCGTGCGCGACGTGCTGCGCGTCGGCAAGGTGACGGCCGTGCTGCCGATCGATCTGGCGCGCGGGGAGCTCGTATTGCTGCGCCAGTTTCGCTTGCCGGCGCATCTCGCGACCGGCGAGGGCGAGCTCACCGAGATCGTCGCCGGTCATGTCGAGGCGGGCGAGACGCCCGCCGAGGCGGCCTTTCGCGAATGCGTCGAGGAGATCGGCGTGCGCCCGTCCGCCCTCTACACGATGCTCGACTTCATTCCGGTGCCGGGCGCGAGCGACGAGCACGGGTTCATGTATCTCGGCATCGTCGACGCGACCCGTATCCCGGCACGCGCCGGCGCGGTCGACGAGAAGGAGGCGACGCGGCCAATGCGCGTGCCGATCGACACGGCGCTGGCCGCGCTCGCGGACGGGCACATGCGCAACGGCTTCCTCATCATCGCGCTGCAATGGCTCGCCCTCAATCGCCACCGGCTCGACGCGATCGTCGCCGGGCCGCGGGCGGCGCGATGAGCGCGCTGCTCCTGGTCATCACCGGCTGGGACGCCGCGCCGTGGGAGCGCCGCTTCCGCGCGGCAGGACCCGGACGCGACATCCGGCTGTGGCCGGATCGTGTCGGCAATCCGGCCGACATCGCCTACGCGGCCGCCTGGCTGCCGCCGCCCGGCGCCTTCGCGCCGTTCACCAACCTGCGCGCGATCTTCAGCCTGGGCGCCGGCGTCGATGCGCTGCTGCGCGACCCGGCGCTGCCGCGCGTCCCGGTGGTGCGCGTGGTCGATCCGAATCTGACGCAGCGCATGACCGAATACGTGACGCTGCACGTGCTCATGCACCACCGCCACCAGCGGCTCTACGACGCGCAGCAGCGCGAGCGCGTCTGGCACGAGCATGACCAGCCGCCCGCGCACGAGGTGCAGGTCGGCCTCATGGGGCTCGGCGTGCTCGGCCGCGACGCCGCCGAGGTGCTGGTGCGGCTCGGCTTCCGCGTCGCCGGCTGGAGCCGCTCGCCCCATACGCTGCCCGGCGTCGAATGCTTCCACGGCGCCGACGCGCTCGATGCTTTTTTGGCGCGCACCGAAATCCTGGTCTGCATGCTGCCGCACACGCCCGCGACCGAGGGCATTCTCAACCTGGCGCTGCTGCGCAAGCTCAAGCGCGACGGCGCCCTCGGCGGCGCCTACCTGATCAATGTGGGGCGCGGCCGGCTGCAGGTCGACGCCGATATCGTGCAGGCGCTCGACGAGGGCGCGCTGGCGGGCGCAACTCTCGATGTGTTTCCGGTCGAGCCGCTGGCGGCGACGAGCGCGCTATGGGCGCATCCGAAGGTCACGATCACGCCGCACAACTCGGCCGCATCGGTCCCGGAGGAGATCGCCGCCCACATCGCGCGCCAGATCGAGCGCCACGAGGCGGGCGAGGCGCTGACTCACGCTATCGATAGGGAAATTGGTTATTGAAAGATACAAGCTCTCGCCTATTGTTGCATCAGATGAACGTCCGCGTCGCTTCGTCGGCTGGGGGCCATGGGCGTCGAAATAAATTTCCCATTGGAATTCCTTGTCGAGGGAGTTCCCGTCTCACAGGCCGCCGCCAACGCGAGTTCGCGGGACGCGTGGAAATCGCAAGTAGAGCAGGCGGCTCGGTCCGCGCTCCAGGAGGGATTCTGGTCAACAGGGGAACCGGTCGCTGTAACGATCTACTATTTTCCGCCATCAAGAATGCAAGGTGATGTGGACAATATCGTGAAGCTGATCTTGGATGCTCTATGCAAGTGCGTTTATCTTGATGACCAACAAGTAGAGCGCGTTTGGGTGCAGAAGTTCGAGCCTACTCGGTCCCTCGTCTTCTCGAGACTTACTCCGATTCTTGCCGAAGCAGACGTGAGCGCGAGAGCTGATCATGGCGATTAGTACCGAGACGCGAGAGGACCTCGTCTTGCAGCGGTTGAGGGACCGCTACGAACAAGACGGCTACAGCTTTCATGCTCACCCGCCTCGCGAATTCGTGCCCCCGTTTCTCGGAGCGTATCGCCCGGATGCCATTGCCCTCAAGGACAGAGGCGGTGTGGTCATTGAAATCAAGGTTCCGACACGAAATAGCGAGCCCAAGCTGTCGGAAATCGCGCGTCTTTTCCGGAACCAAAACGATTGGCGACTGCAAATTATCACGCTCGACGAGGTTCACGACATTCAAGAAATCAGCGTTCCTTCGCGCAGCCTTATCGACGAGGAGCTGAGCAACGTTGAGCAGCTCATTCGCGAGCGTCAGTACCGGGCCGCATTCGCGATGGGGTGGGCTGCGCTCGAAGCCGTCGCGCGCGCCCTACTCGCACAGGGAAGCGATAGCAGGCTGCTGGCGCGCTATCCAACGCAAATCGCCGAAACACTTGCTCGGAACGGGTACCTGGATCAGAACGCTGCGAGAAAGCTCTCAGAGTTGGTTCAAACTCGGAACTCGGTTGTCCACGGTAACTTGAGTCACAAGGTTGATGAAGCCGCCGTCGCGTCACTTGTATCGCTGACTCGCAACCTTGTTGGACAACTTAAAGAGCACCGCGCATAACCAGGGTGGGTTGCGGCAGCGCGGTACATTCGCGCGCCGCATCAGAACTTGCGGCCGAGACCGATGCCGCCGGTGCCGAACTTGAACTCGGTGTCGCTGTCGAGCTTGATACGCGGCGAGTGATCCTTCGGCTCGCGGTCGTTATCGTCATCGGCGCGCGCCGTGTTCTTCCGAATTCGGCGCTTGCGCGTTGGTCCGCGGCGGCACATTGGTGCACGGCTGCATGATCGTCGGCTGGCAGCCCGCCTGTGCGAATGCATGGTCCGGGACGGCGACAAGGGCGAGCGCCGAGAAGGCCGCGGACATGACTGCCAATTGTACGCGAGACGTGACGCGAGACATGACGCGAAACATGGCGCGGGACACGACGCGGGACATGGCGCAGAACATGGCGACCTCGAGCAAAGCGTCGACCGATGGCGTTGCAACCATGGTAGGGGCGAGGCCTGCCGGAGTCGAGCGCGATCAGCGGGCCGACAGGCGCTTGACCGCGACGATCTCGCTGCCGCCGGCCGCGATGCGCCGCACCGCCTCGTCCACCGGCTCGACCGCAACCGCCATGTGGAACGCATTGGCGTGCAGCAGGCTCGTGCCGTCGCGCACGATGGCGACATGGCCCTTCCAGAACACCAGGTCGCCGCTCCGCAGTTGCGCCGTGTCGGGTGCGACGGCTTCGCCGAGCGCGCGCTCCTGCATGTCGCTGTCGCGCGGGCAGGCGATGCCGGCCGCGGTGAGCGAAACCTGCACGAGCCCCGAGCAGTCGATGCCGAGGCTGGTCTTGCCGCCCCACAGATAAGGCACGCCGACGAAGCGCTCGGCGACCGCGACGAAATCGGGCGCGACGGCGCCGATGGGCGCGAGATGGCGCGCCGGCACATAGCCCGACGGCGTCGCCGCGAGCGTGTCCTCGGTGCGCATGACCGCAAGCCGGCAACCGAGCGAGAAGGCGGCGACCGGCGGCAGCTTGATCGAGCGGCCCGGGAAGGCGAGCGTGCGCAGGGCCGTGACCCAGTGGGTCGGCTCCGGGCCGGGCGCGGCAAGCGCGTTGGCGGGCAGCCAGCCCACATAGCCGTCCGCCGCGAGTTGGCCCCAGCACCATCCCTCCTCGTTGGTCTCGTAGACCGTGACGCGCTCGCCCTTGAGCGCCTCCGTGTCGAGCGGCGCGTCCGGCGCCGGCTCGCGCCGCAGCGGCGCGCTTTCGTCGCGCACCTCGCGCACCATGCCGTCGACGAAATGCGCCGCCACGACCTGCCCGCGCAGATGCGCGGCGGCGAGGTCGGGCCGCGCCGGCGTCACCCGCGGATCGAAAGCAGTGTTTTCGTGGCGCATGATCTTTTCCGAAAACCGGTCTCCACTTTTCGGGATCATGCGCTATCCGTAGCGTGTCGCCAGATAGGCGTAGACCGCGCGCGCCGCCTGGCATTCGCCGCCCTCGGGCCGGCCCGGCTTGGCGATCGGCACCCAGGCATAGATGTCGACGTGCAGCCAGGCCTTCGTGGCGGCGACGAAGCGGTTGAGAAACAGCGCGCAGACGATCGAGCCGGCAAAGCCGCCGGTGCCGACATTGCTCACGTCGGCGACCTTGGAGTCGAGCATCGCGTCATAGGCGGGCCACAGCGGCAGCCGCCACAGCGGATCGTTCTCCGCCTGGGCATGGCGCGCGATCGCGCCCGCGAGGTCCTCGTCGTGCGTATAGAACGGCGGCAGGTCGGGCCCGAGCGCGACGCGGGCAGCCCCCGTGAGCGTGCCCATGTCGACCAGGAGATCGGGCGCCTCCTCGTCGGCGAGCGCGAGCGCATCGGCGAGGATCAGGCGGCCTTCGGCATCCGTATTCCCGACCTCGACCGTGAGCCCCTTGCGCGAGCGATAGACGTCGCGCGGCCGGAATGCGTCGCCCGCGATCGCGTTCTCGACCGCCGGGATCAGCACGCGCAGGCGCACGTTCAGGCCGCGCGCCATGATCATGTGGGCGAGCGCGAGCACGCTTGCGGCGCCGCCCATGTCCTTCTTCATCAGCAGCATGGCGCTGTCGGGCTTGATGTCGAGGCCGCCGCTATCGAAGCAGACGCCCTTGCCGACCAGCGTCACCTTGGGCGCGGTCTCGTCGCCCCAGCGCATGTCGATCAGCCGTGGCGCACGCGCCGGCCGTGGGCGGCACGGCCGACCGCGTGGATGAGCGGAAAATTTTGCGCCAGCAGATCGTCGCCGATCACCGACGTGATCGAGGCGCCGTGCCGTTGCGCGAGCTCGCGCGCCGCGGCTTCGAGCTCGGCCGGCCCCATGTCGTTCGCCGGCGTATTGATGAGGTCGCGCGCAAGGAAGACCGCCTCGGCGATGCGCGAGAGATCCTCGCCGTCGACGCTCTGCGGGACCTCGAGGCGGACCTGCTTGTCGTCGCGCTTGCGGTAGCGCGCGAACTGATAGGCACCGAGCGCGAAGGCGAGCGCCGCGAGGCGCGCGTCGCCCGACGCGTCGAGGAGCCGGTAGGTCCCGTCCGGCAGCAGCCCGGGCAGCCGCCCCGCCGCGAACGGATCGCGCGCCGGCTTGTCCTCCGCATCGAGCCCGAACAGCACGCCCGCGAGGCTGCCGTCGGGCGCGGGCAGCAACAGATGACGCCCGCCGCGCGGCTCGAAGCCGGCCGCGTCCGCGAAGGCGCGCGCCGCCGGGTCGAGGCCGGCGCGCACCGCAGGCCAGGTCGCGGCGCTGAGCAACGGATGGGCACGGCAGCAGTGCCGGGCGCGGCGAAAGTCGGATGCATGGTGCGTGATCCCGAAATCAAGCGCGCGAGCGGGCCAACCGAAAGGGCGCGGGCGCGGCGACCGCGCCTGGCGCAACTGGGTGGATGACCGCGGGCATCATTGGCGATTCGCCTCAATGGTTACTCGGGCGCCCCGGGCCGGACACCGCTCCGGCGCCGAGGACATTCGCATGGCGACGGGCGGAACGACAATCCGCCTTATCGGTCAGGCACTAAGG
>CAVPGG010000119.1:0-11547 GCA_963703755.1 uncultured Pseudomonadota bacterium | reverse complement strand
ACGCATCGTCATACTTCGCCAGGCTGTGCCGGGAGGGTGTGGTGCGGCGCCTGGCGCGTGGCAGCGGGCATCGGACTCGCTGCACTACGCGCTGCGGCGATGGCGCGGGATGCCATTAGCGACGTCCCGCGCCGCCCTGCAAATCCGCGGGGACGAGCATGTGGCGGCGGTCGATGTGCTGCGGCTGCAGGCGATCGAGCGGCGGCTGGGAGGCCGGGCTGCACACGGGCCGGCATGACGAAAGCTGTGGCCGAGCTGGAAGGCTGATCAGGGACAGATCGTCGCCACGGTTTCGCGCGCAGTTGATGCTGCTTCTCGCACCGGTGCGGCCTGCGCGATGCGCAGGCGGCGTCCGCAGTGCACGGACGTGCTGGTGACCGAGCTTGCGATGCAGCTTGCGCTCAATCTCGGTATGGACACGCGCTTCGTCATCCATACGCCGCTGATGTGGATCGACAAGGCGGCGACCTTCGCGCTCGGCCATGCGCTCGGCGGCGACGCGTTGGTCGACCTGCTGGTCGAGCACACCCACACCTGCTATCTCGGCGACCGCGCGCCGCACCCGTGGGGCCGCGGCTGCGGCGAATGCCCGGCGTGCCAGCTGCGCGCGCAAGGTTTCGCCAAATGGCAAGGGATGCGGAAGCGCAATGACGCAACATATCGACAACGAGCGGCGCCGCCGGCGCGAGGGCGTGGTCTTTCTCGTCCTGTTCGGGCTGACCATCCCGCTCGCCAATTGGCTGATCGGCCACGCCGGCACCGTATGCACCGCGAATGGGCCATGCCTCATTCCGGTCGCGCCCGGCCTGATGGCGCCGTCGGGCGTCATGATGGTCGGCGTTGCGCTGGTGCTGCGCGATCTCACCCAGCGCCGGCTCGGCGCCGGCGTCTCGGCGCTCGCGATCGTCGCGGGTGCGGCGCTCTCGGCGCTGCTCGCGCCGCCCGCGCTGGTGCTCGCCTCGGCGGTGGCGTTCCTTTTGTCGGAGGCGGCCGATCTCGCGGTCTACACGCCGCTGGCGCGGCGGCGTCTCGTCGCCGCGGTCGTCGCGTCGAGCCTCGCGGGACTGGTGGTCGATTCGATCGTCTTCCTCTGGCTCGCCTTCGGCTCGCTCGACTTCCTCGCCGGGCAGATCGTCGGCAAGGCCTGGATGGTGCTGCTCTCGATCCCCTTCATCGCCTGGCTGCGCCGCCGCGACGAGCGGCTCGGCCTGCGGCCCGCCTGATTCCGATCAACCGAGATTCGCGCACGAGGGTTTCATGAGCGTCGACAAATACGCAAAGCTGCGCCACGTCACGACGGCGACGATCACCACTATGCTGCTCAAGAAGGGCATCCGCCGCTGCTGGATGGACGGGCCGATGCCGCTCGCCCATTCCGGCCAGCGGCTGATCGGGCCGGCCTTCACGTTGCGCTTCGTGCCGGTGCGCGAGGATTTGGCGACGCCGGAAAGCTGGGGCAAGCCGATCTCGACGCGGGCCGCGATCGAGGCGATGCCGGAAGGCTGCATCGCGGTAGCCGACGCCATGGGCGTGCAGACGGCCGGCATCTTCGGCGACATTCTCGTCATGCGCATGGCGCGGCGCGGCGTCACGGCGCTCGTCACCGACGGCGTGATCCGCGACAAGACCGGCGTGGTGGCGACCAAGCTGCCGGTGTGGTGCCGCGGCACGGCGGCGCCGGCCTCGGTCAACGGGCTGACCTTCGTGGGCTGGAATGAGCCGATCGCCTGCGGCGGCTGCGCGATCTTCCCGGGCGATCTCATCGTGGCCGACGACGACGGCGCCGTGGTGATCCCGCAGGCGCTGATCGACTTCGTGGTCGAGGAGGGCGAGGAGCACGAGCGCTACGAGACCTGGGTGGTGAGCGAGGTCGAGAAGGGCGTGAAGCTGCCCGGGCTCTATCCGCCGAACGAGGAGGCGAAGAAGAGATACGAGGATTGGAAGAAGGGGAAGTGATTGCGTCATTGCGAGGCCCGCGCAGCGGGCCGAAGCAATCCCGAACAACGAACTCATGCATGCGCGGATTCGAGATTGCTTCGCTTCGCTCGCAATGACGGGTGAAGGAGCGATGTTCTTCATCCTCTCCAAAATCCTCGGCTTCTTCGCGCTGCCTTCCGACGATGCGGCGGCGCTGGCGTTGCTCGGTGTCATTCTGCTGTTCACCCGGTTCAAGCGCGCCGGCCGCGCGTTCGCGACGCTCGGCACCGTGCTGCTGCTCGTCGCCGGGCTCACCCCGCTCGGCAATGCGCTGATGCTGCCGCTGGAGGAGCGATTTCCGCCGTGGGACGCCGCGCGCGGCGCGCCGACCGGCATCGTGGTGCTCGGCGGCGCCATCGGGCCGGAGCTCTCCGCGGCGCGCGGCACGCCGGACCTCAATGAATCCGCCGAGCGCATCACCGCGACGGCGGCGCTGGCGCGGCAATATCCCGATGCGCGCATCATCTACAGCGGCGGCGATGCGCGGCTCGTGATCAGTGGCGGCGTCGAGGCGCAGTACGCGACCGATCTGTTCGAAAGCCTCGGCATCCCGCGCGCGCGCATCACCGCGGAAGGCAGGTCGCGCAACACGGTGGAGAATGCCGTCTTCAGCAAGGCGCTGGCGCAGCCGAAGCCGGGCGAGCGCTGGCTGCTGGTCACCTCAGCCTATCACATGCCGCGCGCGATGGGCGTCTTTCGCCATGCGGGATTTGCGGTCGAGGCCTATCCGGTCGACTGGCGCACGCGCGGGCGGATCGACCTCGTGATGCCGATGGAATCGGTGACGGCGGGCCTGCGCCGCACCGACACGGCCGTGCATGAGTGGGTCGGGCTTTTCGCATACTGGGTCACGGGCCGCAGCGCGGCCCTGTTTCCCGGCCCTTGACGCTCGGTTAAGATGCGCGCGATCCAGCCGACGAGGTCCCGATGCCCGCGCACACGATGAGCCACTTCACCATCCTCACCAAGGACGTTGCCGCGACCGAGGCGTTCTATGCCGAGATGCTCGGCCTCAAGACGGGATATCGGCCGCCGATCAGCCGGCCGGGCGTGTGGCTCTATGCGGGCGACCAGCCGATCCTGCACGTGATCGATCCGGTGAAGATGCCGAGCGAGCCCGCCGGCGTGCTCGACCACATGGCGTTCAACGCGACCGGCGTCAGGGATGTGGCCGCCAAGCTCAAGGCGCGCGGCATCGACTACGCGCTGCAGCAGCAGGGCGAGACCGGCACCTGGCAGATGTTCTTCCTCGACGTGAACGGTGCCAAGGTCGAGCTCAATTTCGAGAAGGACGAGCCGGGCGCGCAGGAGCTGCGCAACCGCTGAATGCTTTCCCTCCAGGAGGATCCGCCATGAACATCCATACCAAGCCGGTGAAGAAGGCGACCAAGGTCGCAAGCAAAGTCGCGACCAGGGCTAAGGGCATGACGGAGGCCGAGCGGGACGCCCGCGTCGACCTCGCGGCGGTCTATCGCCTCGTCGCGCACAACGACTGGGACGACGTGATCTACAATCACTGCTCGATGCGGGTGCCGGGCGAGCCGACCAAGTTCCTGATGAAGCGGCACGAGCTCTTGTGGACCGAGGTGACGGCGTCGAACCTCGCCAAGGTCGACATGAACGACGACCTCGACGAGTCCGCCGGCGTCAACCGGCCCGGCTTCACGCTGCACGGCGGCGTGATGCGCGGGCGGCCGGACGTGAACTGCGCCGTGCACGTGCACACAGCCGTAGGCATGGCGATCGCGGGCCGCAAGGGCGGCTTGCGCATGATCTCGCAGGAGGCGGTGCGCTTCTACGGCGGCATCGGCTATCACGCCTACGAGGGCATCACCGAGGATTTCGGCGAGCGCGAGCGGCTGATCAAGCACCTCGGCGACAACCGCGCCATGATCCTGCACAACCACGGCCTGCTCACGGTGGGAAAAAGCGCGCGCGACGCCTTCGTGCTGATGCGCCACCTGATCGAGGCGGCCGAGATCCAGCTCACGCTTCGAGGCGAGCGGCGGCGAGATCATCGAGATTCCCGACGAGGTCTGCCGCAAGACCGTCAAGCAATATGTCGGCCACGACAGCGGCCGCGGCTCGGCCGACTGGCCGGCCTATCTGAGGATGCTGGACAAGATCGATCCGGGTTATCGGAATTGACTCTCGTCGTCATTGCGAGCCCTCGTGTCTCGCCTTCGGCGAGCCCAAGGATAAACTCCGCGAAGCAATCTCGCTCCGCCGACTCATGCGTTTGCGGAGCGGGATTGCTTCGGCGCGCTGCGCGCGCCTCGCAATGACGACTACTTCGTCGCCGGGCCGGTGCTTTCCGGCAGCCGGCTCGCGTCCTTCTTCTTTGGTCCCGTGTAGGCGATGCGCCAGATGGTGCCGCCGGTGTCGTCGGCGACGAGCAGCGAGCCGTCCTTCATCACCGCAAGCGCGGCGGGGCGGCCCCACACCTCGGCGCGGTTGGTATTCGCGGTCCAGAAGCCGACCATGAAGTTCTCGTAAAAACCCTGCGGGCGGCCGTTCTTGAACGGCACGCGCACGATCTTGTAGCCGGTCGGCTGCGACCGGTTCCACGAGCCCTTGAGCGCGACGAAGGCATCGCCGCGATCTCGGCCGGGAACTGGTTGCCGGTGTAGAAGACGAGATCGAGCAGCGAGGAGTGCGCCTCGAACAGGAGGTCGGGCTTGAGCGCGGCCTTCACCTTGTCGGGCCGCATCGCGGCGAAGCCGGGCTGCGGGTTCGGCCCAATATAGGAGTAGGGCCAGCCGTAGAAGCCGCCCTTCTCGACGTGGGTCATATAATCGGGCACGAGCTTGTCGCCGAGGCCGTCGCGCTCCTGCACGGTCGCCCACAGCTCGCCGGTGTCGGGATTGAAGGCGAGCGCGGTCGGGTTACGCATGCCGGACGCGAACGTGATCTGGCCGCCGCCGTTCGGCTCGAAGCGCTGGATCGTGGCCTTCACCTGCGGCTCGACGCCGATATTGCCGGACGAGCCGACGCCGACGTAGATCTCGCCGGTCTTGGGATCGACGGCGATGTGCCGGTTGGCGTGGCCGCGCACGATGCCGAACACGCCCCTCTGGGTCAGCATCTGCTCGCCGACGATGTGCGTCGTTCCCTTGCGCTCGTCGGGCGGGACATCGGCCACGTGCAGCTCGACATTGCGGCCGGGGCGCAGGTTGCCGAGCTGGTGCGGCACCTTCCAAATTCCGTCCTGGTCCGCGACCAGCACCTCGCCGTCGCGCCACGCGAGCCCGTACGGCCCGTTGAAGCCCTCGGCGTGCCGCTCGATCCAGTCGGCGCGGCCGTCGCCGTCCTGGTCGCGCAGCAGCGTGATCCAGCCGGCCTTCTGTTCGGCGACGAGCACGTCGCCGTTCGGCAGCACCAGCAGGCGGCGCGGATGCGTGAGGCCGGTCGCGAACGGCGTGACCGTGAAGCCTTCCGGCACGCGCGGGACCTGGCCCGTATAGGGCACGATCAGCGAGCGCGCCGCGACCACCGGGCCCTTGTAGGGCGCCGGCAGATCCTCGGCCTTCACGGTGAAGCGGTGGCCGAGCTGCTGGTCGGGCAGGGACGCCGGATCGGTCGACGCCGGCGGCGATGCCAGCTGCTGCGCAGGCTGCTGCGCGTGGACGGGTGCGACCAAGCAGGCGAGCGCGATCGCGGCGCTGGCGATGGGGGTGCGTGCGAAGCGCAGGGAGTTATCAGGCATGACGGCCTCCAGGTTTGTGACGACGGGACGGAAGCCACCGACCGGCGGCGCGACGACACACGCGGACGCCCCGGCGCGCGCGAAATGATGCGCGTCTCATACGTCGACGGGAAGACGCACATCGCTCGTATCACTTGAACGTGAGGCGATCGTAGGATGGGTTGAGCAAAAGCGAAACCCTGTCATTGCGAGCCCTCGGGTCTTGCCTTCGGCAAGCCCAAGGGTGAACTCCGCGAAGCAATCTCGCGCCTCGAGTTATGCATTTGCGGATCGAGATTGCTTCGGCGCGCTTTGCGCGCCTCGCAATGACGAGGCTTACTTCTTGGCCGCGTAGGCGATGCGCCAGATGGTGCTGCTGATGTTGTCGGCGATGAGCAGCGCGCCGTCCTTGGCGACCGCGAGCGCGGCGGGGCGGCCCCACACCTCGGCGCGGCGCAGGCCGCCGACCCAGAAGCCGGTCGCGAAGTTCTCGTACGAGCCTTCCGGCCGGCCGTTGCGGAACGGCACGCGCACGATCTTGTAGCCGGTCGGCTGCGCGCGATTCCACGAGCCGTGCAGCGCCACGAACGCGCTGCCGCGATACGGCGCCGGGAACTGGTCGGCGGTGTAGAACACCAGATCGAGCAGCGCCGAGTGCGCCTCGAACAGGAGGTCGGGGACGACCGTGGCCTTCACCTTGTCGGGATGCTGCGTGCCGAGCCGCGGCTGCGGGTTCGGCCCGATATAGGCATAGGGCCAGCCGTAGAATGCGCCCTGCTCGACGTGGGTGAGATAATCGGGGACGAGGCGGTCGCCGAGGTCGTCGCGCTCCTGCACGACCGCGAACAGGTCGCCGGTGTCGGGATTGAACTTCAGCGCCGTCGCGTTGCGCAGGCCGGACGCGAACGTCGCCTGGTTCTTGCCATCCGCGTCGAAGCGCTGGATCGTCGCCTTCACGGCGGGCTCGACCGCGACATTGCTCATCGAGCCGACGCCGACGAACAGCGCGCCGGTCTTCGGATCGATAACGAGATCGCGGTTCTCGTGGCCAAAGCCGGCGCCGAACACGCCGCGCGCCGTGAGCATCTGCTTGTTGCCGTGCTCCGGCACGCGCCAGATGCCCTGCTGGTCGGCGACCAGGAGCTCGTTGTTGCGCCAGGCGAGGCCGTAGGGCCGGTCGAAGCCGGCGGCGACGCGTGTGGGCGCATCGGCGCGGCCGTCGCGGTCGTGCAGACGGATGATCTCGCCGCCGTCCTGATTGGCGACGATGACGTCGCCGTTCTGCAGCACCAGCAGGCGGCGCGGATTGGACAGGCCGGTCGCGAACGGCTGCGCCGAAAAACCTTCGGGCACGCGCAGCGTCTGGCCGCGGTAGCGCACGACTTCCGAGCCGTTGGAGGCGCTGGGGCTGGCGAACGGCGCCGGCAGGTCCTGCGGTCTCACGCTGAAGCTCTGGCCGACCTGCTGTTCGGGCAGCGACGCCGGATTGTCGCGCGAGCGCTGTGCGTCGGCGGATTGCGACAGGGCGGCCGCGAGCGCGAAGGCGAGCGCCGCGGCGGCGCCCCGCAGCAAGCGGGATCGGGGGCGGGCCGGTTCGGTCGGAAAACACACGTTCGACATGGGCAGCCCTCCGGCAATCCATTGCTTCGTCATGGCCGGGCATAGCCGTTCGAAGAACGGCGTCGCTTCGCTCGCCTATGTCCCGGCCATCCACGTCTTTAGCACGGCAAGGCGTGGATGCCCGCATTCGCGGGCATGACGCGAAGTGAGCGGGACCAATCCGGCCTGCGCCGATCGGTTCGGGACGCCTTGACTTGAGCGCGCGGCCGGAGTGCCATCCGGCAAATCATCGCATCGCAAAGGAATGCCGACCATGCTCAGCCCCGCCAAGCCGACGCAACAGGGCGCCGCTCCGTTCGACACCGCGCGGCTCGATCGCCTGATGGAGGAGGCCGGCATCGACGTGCTGATCGCGACGTTGAAGCACAACGTGCAGTACCTCACGGGCGGGCATCGCGCGTTCTTCTTCGACTACATGGACGCGATGGGCCTCTCGCGCTACCTGCCGGTCTTCGTCTATCCCAAGGGCGCGCCCGGCAAGACGGCGTTCTTCGGCCACCGGCTCGAAGGCTTCCAGACGCAAAACGATCCGCTGTGGGTCGGCGAGACACAGACCACCTCGTCGGGCTCGGTCGACGTGATCGCCAAGGCGGTCGACTACATCCGCAAGGCCGCCATCCCGGCGCGCCACATCGGCGCCGAGATCGCGTTCCTGCCGGTCGACTCCGGCACGGCGCTGCAGCATGCGTTCCCGGACAGCCAATTCTCCGACGCGCTGTTCGTGCTCGAGCGCCTGCGCGCCGTGAAGAGCGCCGATGAGCTGGCGAAGCTCAAGGTCGCCTCCGAGGCCGTGATCGAGTTGATGACCGCCGTGATCGCCCGGCATGGCCCGGGCGCGACCAAGCGCGAGCTCACCGAGGCGCTGCGGCGCGAGGAGACCAACCGCGGGCTCACCTTCGAGTACTGCCTGATCACGGCCGGCACGAGTCTCAACCGCGCGCCTTCCGAGCAGCCGTGGGGCAAGGGCGACATCCTCTCGCTCGACTCCGGCGGCAATTATCACGGCTATATCGGCGACCTCTGCCGCATGGCGATCCACGGCGAGCCGGATGCCGAGCTCGTCGACCTGCTCGCCGAGATCGAGACGATCCAGCGCGCCGCGATGAAGCCGATCCGCGCGGGCGTCATGGGCGGCGACATCTACGCGGCCGCCGACCCGCTGGTGCGCAAGTCGAAGCAGCACAACCACATGCATTTCCTCGGTCACGGCATGGGCCTCGTGAGCCACGAGGCGCCGCGGCTGACCGCCTCCGGTCCCGTACCCTACGACGCTTATGACGCGACGCGCCCGCTCGAAGTTCGGCATGGTGGTCTCGGTCGAGACCACGCTCGCGCATCCCCAGCGCGGCTTCATCAAGCTGGAAGACACCGTGGTGGTCACCGACAAGGGCTTCGACATCTACGGCGAGGGCGCGCGCGGCTGGAACCGGGGCGGGACGGCGGCGTGAGCGCCTACTGGATCGGCGAGCACAAGGTCACCGACCAGGCCAGGTTCGCCGAGTATCTGCGCCAGGTGGTGCCGATGATCGAGCGCCACGGCGGGCGCTACCTCACGCGGGTCGGAAGCCACGAGGTGCTGGAGGGCGACTGGCGGCCCGACCGGGTGGTGATCATCGCGTTTCCCGACAAGGCGGCGCTGATGGCGTGGTACCGCTCGCCCGAATACCAGCCGCTGATCGCGATGCGCAAAGCCGCGGCAGAGGATGTGCTGATCGTGGTCGAGGGGACGTGACGGCCGCCACCAGGTTTTTCGTGGCGGCGAGTTCGGCTTGGCGCCGTCACGACCTCGTCGGCGCGCCCTCCGCGACCTCCTCGGTTATCACCTCGAAGCCCACCATCGTGCACGGGCCGAACGAGGTGACGATCGCGACGTTGGTCGCGTCGCGTCCGCGCGCCATCAGGATGCGGCCGATGCGCGGGGTGTTGTGGCGGGCGTCGAACGTGTACCAGCGCTCGCCGAGATAGACCTCGAACCAGGCGCTGAAATCCATCGCGGCCGCGTCCGGCGGCACGCCGATGTCGCCGAGATATCCCGTGCAGTAGCGCGCCGGAATGTTCATGCAGCGGCAAAACGTCACCGCCAGGTGCGCGAAATCGCGGCACACGCCGCGCCGTTCCGTGTAGGCGTCGAACGCGGTCTTGGTCGGATTAGCGTGCTCGTAGCCGAACGCGATGCGCTCGTGCACGAAATTGCAGATCGCCTGCACGAGCGGCCAGCCTTTTGGGATATTCCCGAACAGCGACCACGCCGTGTTCATCAGCCGGTCGGTCTCGCAGTAGCGGCTACCGAGCAGGAACAGCAGGGTATCGACCGGCAGGTCCTCGAGCGGGTGCTGCTGCGCGCGCGGCGCGACGGCATCCGGCTCGCCGCCGTCGCGCGCGACGAATTCGGTCGACATGGTCAGCCGGCCACTGCCGGCGCGGATCACGTGGCAGAAATTGCCGAAGCTGTCGTGATAGGTGTTGGCGGGAAGCGGCGGATCGAGCCGGATGCGGTCCGGGTTTTCCAGATCGCCGACCCGCGAGGGATGCACGCTCAGCTGCAGGATCATCGGCGTCGGTTGCGGGCAGTCGTAGGAAATCTGGTAGCCGGCGCGAATCCTCATCGAGAGCCTCGTCGTGTCCAACGCAGCTCTCCGGTCCGTGCATTTTTCGCGCCAGAAGGCGCGCAGAGCCACTTGAGCAACCCTAGTGGGCAACCCCGCGGGCGGCCGGCGGTTCCGGCGCGGCCGTCCTCAGTCCTCCATCACGGCCTGCCGCGCTTGCGAGGCGAACTGCCTTCGCCACAGCACCGCGACCACGGCGGCGGTGCTGATCATCAGCACGTACGGCCCCGCGAACCAGCCCAGGTAGCCAAGCGCGAGGAAGAAGCCGCGCTGGCCGCGGTTGAAGTGGCGGCCGGCCGACTGGAACATGCGGGCGGTGCGGCGGATATGCGCCAGCGCCTCCGGTGTCTCCTTGTCGATCGCATGCGGCATCGCGCCGAGCAGGATGGCGACGTAGTTGTAGAGCCGGTACGACCAGGCGAACTTGAAGAACGCATAGGCGAAGATGATGACGAGGCCGATGGTCTTTGCCTCCCACTGCTCGCGCGTGGTCGGGACGGCGAGCGGCAGCGTGCCCATCACGTGCAGTACGTCCTCGGTCGAGCGCAGCAGGCTCAGGGTGCCGCCGATCGCGATCAGCGAGGTCGAGGCGAAGAAGGCGGTGCCGTTCTGCAGCGCGGCCATGATCTGCATGTCGACCATGCGGGCCTCGCGATGCAGCATGCGGTGCATCCAGATCTCGCGGTAGCGGTCCATGTGGGCGGACAGCCCGTCGCGGCCGCGCGCCGTCCACTCGACCAGGAACGCGTAGGTGAGCCAGGCGCCGACGAAGAGCGCGAGCGCGATGAGGTCGGCGGGGGCGAACAGCGTCATCGCGGGCACCTCCGGCGGGGTTCGGTGGACCGCCGCAATAATGTCACCACGGAACCTTTTTGTTTACGCATTGTTAAGGAATATGGGCGGGCGTCCCCAGGGAATCGCGGCAACCGAGCTGTCAGTCTGTCGGCCGGCCTCCCGCCGCTGCGTACCGCTGGAGGTGGTCATGTCGATGCAACCGGACCATCACGTTGACGAGTCGGAGCCCGGCGCGTTGTCGCTGGCGTTGTGGGTGGGTGCGGCGCTGGCCGCCATGGTAGCGTTCTCGTACTGGCTCAACATGGCCTGAGTGGCCCGCGTATTGCGAGCGTAGTGTCAGGATTTCGTCGAGCGGCGCGGCCCTTGGCTGCGCCGCTTTTCGTTTCGGCGAGGCGGTGCCACAATGCGCCGCCGCCCGCCGAGGAATCCCGAGAAACCGCCCATGCCGCAGAACATCACGGTCCACGTGGACGCGCTCGTCGCCGCCGCCGAGCGCGAGATCGAGACGCTGTCGGCCGCCGACGCGATCAAGCTGCACGGCAGCCCGGACGTGGTGCTCGTCGACATCCGCGACCCGCGCGAGCTCGCCCGCGAGGGGCGGGTGCTGGGGGCATTCCACTGCCCGCGCGGCCTGCTCGAGTTCTGGGTCGACCCGCAGAGCCACTACCACAAGCCGGTGTTCGCGCAGGACAAGCGCTTCGTCTTCTTCTGCGCCGGCGGGCTGCGCTCGGCGCTGGCGACCCAGACCGTGCAGCGCATGGGGCTGAAGCCGGTCGCACACTTTCCGGGTCCGCGCTCGCCGCGACCGGCGAGCTAAAACGGTATTGCCCTATAAGGGCACCGCCAGCGGCTTCTGGACCGCGC